>OMYM01000433.1 GCA_900315225.1 uncultured Erysipelotrichaceae bacterium
AAAAAGGCATTGGATGACATTGAAGCTGCTCCCAGCAAGACCAAGAATGTCTCACCTGAGGTAAGCAAACTCTTTAATGCCGCTCCAGGTTTTGTCAAGCAACTCAGACAAAATGCAAACTATCGTGCCAAGGTCAGGGCTGACATTGATAAATGGACAAAGGAAGAACTCGTTAATATCGATGGAGACGGATCGCTCGAATATGTAACTATTCATGTTCCATCATATCCTTACGGCATCTCATACCATAATCATTACTTCACCCATTCTGGAAATACCACAAGAGAATTAGAAGGAATATCACTTTCTTCTTTTCTAATGGAGCGCGCTGGTAGGTATTGGGATGGCGTGTCAATGCCGGGAATCAACACTTCCAATCTCGATGCTACTGCACTAGAGGCCTATCGAAATAAAGCCGTTCGTAGCGGCAGACATAAGCTTGAAGAGGTTTCCGTTCCCGATGAGCAGATTATATCCGATCTGAAACTGTTTGATCTTACCCCAAAAGGTAATGGAAACATGATGCGTTCGGCTATTCTCATGTTCCATCCAGACCCAGAGCTATATGTTACAGGCGCGTCCATTAAGGTTGCATACTATGCTCCCGTAGGCGCATATGGAGCAAACAAATCAGATGATATCATCTACCACGATGAAATTCATGGACCTTTGCTGTTACAGGTAGATAAAGTCGTTGATCTTGTATACACAAAATACTTGAAAGCTCTCATCAGCTATGATGGATTACAAAGAATCGAAACTTTCATGACACCCAAGGAGGCATTTCATGAAGTGATTCTGAATGCCATTTGCCATAAGCTATACGAGAGTGGAAATCCAATTCAAATTTCGGTATATGAGGACAAGATAATTGTTTTCAACCAGGGATACTGGCCAGAGGATATAAAGCTAAAGGATGTGTATTCAAAGAAGCATTCGTCTTATCCACACAACCCAAATATAAGCAGAGTATTCTTCAATTCTGGCGAGATCGAAGCATACGGAAGTGGTTTTGAAAAGATTAAGATCGCATGCGATAAAGCAAACGCACCATATCCAGAACTTGAAATAACGCCAAATGGAGTAACCATTGTGATCAAAGCCTGTGACCTCTATCTAAAGCTTTTAAGATACGGACGATACTGGAATACGTATCCTGAAACCATTAAAGAGAACAACAACACGCAAATGGAACGATTCTTATCTTCGTTATCCAAATCAGAAAAAGAGAGATTTCTCCCCATTGTCGACCATCTTAAAACTCACGAAACAATCAAGAACGCTGACGGTGTGATTCTTACACACAAATCACCACCAACAGTCAAGAGATATTTTCACAGACTTGTCGAGTTAGGTATTCTCGTCCCAGAAGGAGCGAACCAAGGAAAATTCTATAGAAGAAAAACAACCGATTGAATCGACCATCAGCTCCATTATTGAACCTCCTCACTTCCAAGTATACAAACAAAAACTTCAAAACTAAAAACGGTTGTTTTTTCCTGGAATTGATGTTATAATTGCTTGGTGTTCAAGAGGAAAAGGAAAGGCTTCAAGTGTACACATGAGTTCAAGTCAATGGAAGTGGATTCTCTTGGACTACAGTTAATAAAGGATATACACCATCTCGGTTAGGAGGATAAAGGATGATGGGTAATACGACAAAAGTTGATACTGTTAACAATCAAGAATACATTGACTTACTTCAGCATGCTGGTGAAGAGTTAAAAGAAGGAAGAGAGAAGCTTTCATATGCCGTGAGTTCCTCCATCGTGAAGTCATATTGGAGAATTGGGAAGAGAATCGTGGAGTATGAGCAGCATGGCAACCCAAAGGCAGAATATGGAACAGAAGCATTGAAACGGCTTTCCAGCGACCTGACCGTTCGCTATGGGAAGGGGTTTAGCCATAGCAATATCGTCTATATGAGAAAGCTATATCTAACATATCCAATAAGTAAGACACTGTCTGACTTATTGTCCTGGAGCCACTATATCGAGCTTCTGAAAATCGAAGATCCACTGGAACGTTCATTTTATGAGAAAGAAGTTGAAAAAGAGCATTGGGGCGTAAGAGAACTTAAAAGACAGATAAAAAGCATGCTGTTCCATCGAATTGTTCTCAGCAAGGACAAGCAGACAGTGCTAAGAATTGCCAAGGAAGGGCAAATCATCGAGAAACCAGAGGATATTTTAAGGGAGCCATATGTCTTTGAATTTACAGGCTTGCCTCAAAGAGAGGTTTATGATGAGAAAGACCTTGAGAATGCACTGCTCAAAAACCTGAGTATGTTTTTCTTGGAGCTAGGGAAAGGTTTTACACTCGAAGGACAGCAACAGAAAGTGTACATTGGAGGTAGGCTGTTCTATGTGGACCTGGTGTTCTATCATCGCATTTTAAAGTGCTTTGTCTTGATTGACCTGAAACTCGGAGAAATTACCCATGAGGACATTGGTCAAATGAATTTCTATTTGAACTACTACCGCGAAGAGAAGAACACCAATGGCGACACGGAACCAATTGGCATCGTTCTTGGTGCATATGAGGATAAACTTGTAATGCACTATGCTTTGCAGAATATTACCAACCAAGTGTTTGTTAGCAGATACCAAATGTATATGCCCGACAGAAAACAACTTGAAGCTGAGCTCCATCGCTTGCTGGAGAACAGTAATAACGAATCATCGGATAATCGCAAGTGAATAAGACTGCTTTACATGTTCTTTACGCAACATTGTGGACTAACGATTATACTATACCAGAAGCCTCAGAAATCTGGAACAGATTTCTACAAGGCTTCCGCATATAACAGCAGGCAGACAATGCAGAATTCCAGCTTAT
>OMYM01000432.1 GCA_900315225.1 uncultured Erysipelotrichaceae bacterium
AGCAAAAAGAACAGGCATGACAAATCATGCCGTAACTGAACAGTTACGAAAGACGTTTGATTAGGAGGCAAGCTTTTGAAAATAAACAATCTTACAGTCCGCTTCAATGACAAGGTTGTCTTTGACAACGCATCGTTCGAGGCGGAAAGAGGCAGGCTGTGCATTGTCAAGGGCAAGAGCGGGAGCGGAAAGACAACGCTATTGAAAGCCTTGGTGTTTCGAATTCCCTGCCAGTATGAACATGATGGCGTGCAGTTGGATGGGCTTTCCAAGGAGAATCAGGCTGCGTTTTTGTTCGACAATGTTTCCATTGTCGAACAGGAACCCCTTCTTGATGGCGACTTGACGATTGGGCAGAACCGTGATTTTATCCAAAGGCTCTATGGGGTGCAGGATGATGCAACGGTTGCTGGATTATTGTCCATCGATGGCTTGATGAAAAAGTACCCGATGCAGTTGTCGCAAGGGGAGCGCGTAAGATGCGCGCTCTACCTTGCGTTGTTAAAGAAACCGGATATTCTATTGCTCGATGAGCCAACGGCTTCCCTGGATGCCAAAAACAAGGAGATCTTGGTCAACATCCTGAAAGAATATGCTAAAAGGCATGTCGTTGTTTGCTCTTCGCATGATGGGCAATTGATCCAGGCTGCCGACAAGGTGTATGAAATCAAGGATGGCAAGTTATTCAGTTCACAGGAATCGTTTACGCCAGTTGACAAGCAACCGCTTGCCATAACGAGCCATGGGTATTCCGGGTACATGGGGCTTTTTGCGCGGCAGTTCATGCATCGCTGGGCGTTGAATTGCCTTGCCAAGGTGATTCTTGCGGTGGTTGTGGCGTTTTTGTTTGTATCGGTATCATTGAACAACGTGGTGATGATCCAGACGAGGAAGGCGATGAACGCCATGTCCTCGCGCGAACTTGTGATCTACCAGGGAGGCATTGGGCTGGATGGGTACTCATACGATGGCTCGGAATTCCCCGTGTCCCAGGCGAAAGTGGAAAAACTGTCTTCGGTGGGGAACCTTGTCAACGTCGTTCCGTTGATCACCGCCAACAAGATGGATGCGTGGCTGGACGAGGATCGGGATGTGGAGATGGCGATGATCTACGAGTCGTACCAGAGAAAAGACGTGCTGCTGGATGGCAACAAAGTCATTGAGGTGGATGGCGGAGAGGAACGTGTCCACTACGATGGACCAGGTGAATTCGATGGCACCGCCCTGCTATACAAGGTGTGTTCCTATACTGATTACGACTTGCAGGAATACAAGGGAGATATGACCGTCTACCATGACGAAGGGATCGTGTTGGCTGATTGGCTGTATAAAAGCCTTTCAGGCGGGCAAGAGCTATCCGATCCAAAACTTCGTTTCCCATTGCCTGTTCCACTATACAATGCCACGGGTTTGTCGGAAGTCTATGCGGATGAGGAAGACGATAGCCCCGTGCCATGTAACTATCAATCACCTTATCCCCAATGGGTGACACTGCCCATCAGGGCAGTGCTTGGGCAAGAGAGCCTTGGCATGAGGAAAGCCGGGATATATGTTCCCCTTGATTTTTGGCTGGAACAGATCGACAGGCTCATGGAGGAGCGCCAGGTGAAGGAAAGCTACGAGTTGTTCAGTGTATGCAAAGGTTGCGATGAGACAACAAATGTATGCGAGTATGAAAGGTACATTGACCAACTTCCCCAGGAGTATATCGACAAGGGGTTCTTGGAACAAGACTTCTCTGCTGGACAAACAAAAGATAGACATAGCATCCTGACCAAATGGCGCCCGCTAGCCTATGATGCCTATGTGGAGGATCTTTCTAGGATCGGCGAGACGGTAAACGAACTGAAGCAGCTTGGATTGAACGTGGACAATGAATACGTTGACACGCGGCACATGCTCACGGTGCAGGAGTCGCTGAAAAGGACGCTTACCGTCATATCTTCCATTGCCTTGGTGATCGTGCTTCTAGGGCATGTCGTGGTGAAGTGGACGCAAAGGGGTGAAACGGAAAGATATATGGCATGGCTGAGGAATCTTGGATACGCCAGAAAGCAAAGAAACAACGTGATGCTTTCAAAGAGGTTGTGGGAGACAGGACTGTTGCTGGTGTTGTGCATTGTTGGATACGAAGTGACGAAGTTCATATTGTTGTTAACACATACGGCCTTGATCAAGCCTGATCCTATGATGTATGTCGGGATTGTCGTGGTTTGTCTGTTTGCCGAGCTGGTGGTTCCCATGGCATTGGCAAGGGGAAGCAATGATTGAGATGGCTTTGCTTGAGGATCTGGCGATGGATTCCGACAGGTTTTCCCAGTGCCTGAAAGAGACAATGGCGGGATGCAGGATTCATGTGTTTAAGACAATGGAAGCTTTTTTAGAGGATAGAGAACATTATGACTTTATCCTTGCGGATGTGTTCATTGGAAAAGACATGGTCTTTGACTACAAGGAGATTCTTTCCGCCAAGGCGGACTATCTGATGTTTGCCAGTGTCTTGTCGGACAATTCCTATCGGGCGTATATGCCAAAATCGGTGGGATTCATTTACAAGCAGCTAGCAGACGATGAAGTGAAGAAGGCGTTGGCTGAGAAATACAACGAATATCTATCAAGCAGGGCAAGGATCTACACGCGGTCGGGAGCTATTGATGTCAATGCCAGGAAAGTCATGTACCTGGAAAAATACGGGAAAAACGTTGTTGCGCATTTTGAAGGGGGAAGGGAAATAGACATGGGAAGGATTTCCCTTCCCCGGGCGGCGAAAATCCTCATGGACATATGCCAAAAGGCCAATCGTTCCATGTACGTTAATCCGGCGTATATTACCCGCATTGATGGCAAGGAAATACGCATGGCGGATGGACAGTGGACAAAGTCTTCGCCAGGCTTTCATCAAGAATTGATGAAAGCCTTTGTTAATGGATTGGCATGAGGCAATTGCGTAGAGTCTTGTAGGAACCGCAAGGTTCCTTTTCTCTGCCAGGGCATGAAAAACAGGAGGTATCATGATCACATACAGGAATATTCATATTCAGTATGACAGGGAGTTGTTGAAGGATGAGAAGATTATGCTGGAGCCAGGTTGCCTTACCCTTTTGCATGGACCTAGCGGCATAGGCAAATCGGCGTTGCTCTATCGGATTGGCCTTTTGGTGCAGGATTGCGGAATGGAAAGCGATGACATCGACTTGTCCAACATAGAAAGGACAAGAAGGGAGGATGTCGCTTTTGTCATGCAGGGCAATGACATTGCCCTGTACATGACGGTGGCGGAAATATGTCGGGAATATGCCCGTATTGGCGGTTTTCGCGCCAGGAAGGAAGACATTGGAAAGGCATTGGCGGCAGTACACCTGGATGTTCCTCTGGATCAAACGGCGGGAACTTTGTCACTGGGAGAAAGACAGAGGTTATGCATTGCCTGTGCCTTGATGAAACAGCCAAGGCTCATTGTCCTGGACGAGCCAACCGCCTCGCTTGACAATGAGAACAAGGAGATTGTCTTTGGCTTGTTGCGAGAGATTGCTGATGAGGGACGCTATGTGGTGTTTTCAAGCCATGAGGAAATGGCGAAGGACTATGCCGATGCAATATACGTCATCAAAAACCAACGACTTGTAGAAGAGAAAAAAGGGATTGCCAAGGATAGCAAGGAGGAAAAGGCTAGACGTAGGTTTGATGTCTTACGCTTTATCGCCAATCATATCCGTTCATTTGCAAAAAAGAACAAGATGCAGATTGTTTCCTGCAACATGTTCTCGATCATGGCGATGCTTGCCATTGCAAGCATGATGTTCATCAGCGAGACAATGGTACAGGAAACAATCAGTGAACTTTACGAAATGAGCGATAAATACCTCTATGTCACCAATGCCGCAAACCAAGGATATCTCGACAAAGACAGTGTCCCTGTGGAGCTAGAAGATGGCTATCCAGTGCATCGGATGCAGTTGATGGACGTGGAACTTCCAGTTGTCCCGTATTTTGACGAAATGGACTTTAGCGACAAGATGGAAAGGCGGGGAGCCATGTCTGCCAATGGCATTTACGTCAGCCTGCAGGCAAGCAAGGAATGCAAAGGCATCTTGTCTTTCTACAATGGGATGTCACTCAATGTGATTACCGTATTAGGACCTGTCCAATGGAGTGGACCATACAACGGAATCCTAAAGCAAGGCGTCAAGGCATACGCCTGCAGCACCCCAGATGAATATGTGGCCATGTACTATAGGGACATGGAAGAGCTAAGCCAATCGCCACCCATCGGACGCATTATCTTCTACGATACCCTTGAAGAAGCACTCAAGGCTAAAAAGACCTACCAACAACAAGGATTCAAGGTGAACGATGAAGCAATCAAGCGCGAGAACATTGAGAATGCCGCAAGGGTGCAGCATTCATCTCTGATGAATGCCATCAGGATTGTTGCAATGATTTCATTCCTGCTCCTTCTTTCCGCCAATCTGGCAAACATCCGCAAGCGAAACAAAGAGTTTGCCTTGTTGCGTTCCAATGGCATCCATGGGTTTTCTTGCGCCACGTTATTAGCCATGGAAAACATGTTTTCCATGGCAGGAGGTTTTGTTGTTTCCCTGGTGGCGTCTTTGTCCTTGTGGTTATGGGGCAATGGGGAAATGGCAGCCATTCCCTGGGTTTCCCTGGCTGTCATTGTCATGATGCATATGGCGGTATTGTTGATGGATGCGATTTTATTGCAAAAGATGGACATTGAAAAGATATTTAGAAACTGATTGATCGCATTGACAATACCTGTTGCATCGCTATAGCATGATAGCGTATGGAGGATGGATATGAAACATGTGAATACAGGGCTTGTCATGACGGCGTCCTTGTTGCTGATGTGTTCGTGCGGGCAAGCATCGCCGACTTCTTCGCTTCTGGAAAGCGAAGAAACGGCGCTTAGCGCAGAACCGCTAGCAACAAAGACAGTATATGTAAACTGGACGGAAGATGAGCAGGTAATGGAAATGTGCCTGAACCAAGAAAAGGTCTTGGATCGCAATGACCAACATTTTCCTGTGTTCAAGCTTGCTACAAGAGAGGAACTTGATCGGT
This sequence comes from uncultured Erysipelotrichaceae bacterium, assembly GCA_900315225.1. GTDB lineage: Bacteria > Bacillota_I > Bacilli_A > Erysipelotrichales > Erysipelotrichaceae > Bulleidia. The sequence continues at coordinate 5,083 of OMYM01000432.1, forward strand.
TTGCCGAGACGTTTGATGGCATCCTGTCGCTTGACCAGGCATATGGGGAGTTTCCCTCTTTCATCGAAGCAACGGCTGGGTATGACGAAGCGTTCTTTGCTAGCCATTCGCTGTTGATGGCATATGTGACGGCTGGCAGCGGATCACTTCGCTTTGCTATTGCGGATATAAAGCTTAACGATACTTTGGCGTGTTTGGAAATCACCCAGCTCAACCATCCGATGACATATACGAGCGATATGGCGGGATGGTTGTTAATGGCGGAAATCCCCCATATCGGAGATGAAGTTGAATGCGATGCGCTCATGATGGCATCTGAAGCAAAGTAGGCTGCATTATACTGTAACGATCAAATATCTGTAACAGATATTTGGTCGTTAAAATTTTTACCTTGGCAAACCAGATCGTTGCATTGATCAATATGCGCAAGAATATCGGTCTTTCCGAGGAAGAGACCATTGCAAAGGTGAAGGAGAATTATCCTAAAGTCGATGATGAAATGGCAAGGGACATGTATCTTCACTTCGATGAATACAAGGCAAAGTTCATTGCTCCGTTAATGTGAGCTGTGCAGGCTTGCTCCAAGCGCAAAAATATCATCAAGTGCGAGACACCGCAGTGGAATACTGCGGTGTCTTTATGTTCGGAGGTGCAATTGCGTGGTATTTCCCGCATCTCGAGACTGACCGATTACATTCTATCTTTCACAAATCGCATGGGTGAAGGAAGCAATAAACCTCCAAAACAAACATGGGAATGATTGGATGATGAAAATGCGCCCTGCCATGAGGCAAATGCTGCATTTTGGATAACCTTCTTTTGTTCATTCAAGAAGGCATATGTCGCAAATATTGGTATAATACCCACGGGGAGCTTGCCCAAGGGAACATGAAAGGCAACGCCACCCGCCTGTGGGAGGAATGGAATGAAGATTAAGACTGTGATATTGCTTGCGCTTATTGGCGCTTGCTTGATTGGAATGACTTATGCCGGTACTATTGATGGGACCGGGCTAGTCATAGGCGTGGCATTCATAGGGCTTGCTGTGCTTGGCTTGCTTGGAAAACTAGTAGGCACAGCCATCAAGCTTGCTGTGCTTGCGGCAATCATTGTCTTGGCGTACATGTATCTTAGATAGATAGACAGCTGTTGGCAAGTCCAACGGCTGTTTTACGTCATGCCGATTTGAATGCGGAAGGAGAATATTTCCTGGCTTCGCTGAATAAGAAAACACTTGTTGACAAGCAAACAGCATGAATCTATAAATCCTCGCATGAAAACGATGATAGGTGATATTGCAAAAAAACATATTTGCAAACAGGGCTGGTGACTGCATGAAAATAGAACAAGTGACAAATCAGACATTATTTCTCTGTGTTCTCTTGATTCGTCTCTATTTTGTCCATATGCCTTGGCAGCCTTGGCTTGGCAAAGGACATTGAAATTACCTTTCAACTTTTTCATGAGTGCCTTTCGGAGGATTTGCGCTAAAGGCAAACAGGTCGAGATGCCCTCGAGCTCATCTCTGTTGAAACGTGCGTCCAGGAATTTCTTGAGTGTGAACTATACCCTATGATGTCACTACCCCTCAAATCAGTACTATAGTATCAATCATCAAGCAGCCCCTGTTTGTAAATAGGTTTTTTGCAGGAAAAGGTTAAGATGCTACAAGAAGATTGTTAACAGCTGACAGACGATGCAGAATTCTGCCTATTTGTGCGTCCAAATATAAGAAACGTGCTGAAAAAGCTTCTGTAACGGTAATTACCAGAAACAGAAGCTTTTATTAAGTCTTTTCAGGATAGGTGGCTCGATTGCCCTAGTCGATCTTGCATTCATTGTGCTATCCCTTTATTACTTCAAAAGCAACCTTGTGATCCTTGGAAGAATCTGTTTTGTTATAGGCGATTCCCACAAGAAGGATTCTACCCGTGAATTCCCTTGTCTCGCCAAACGATGGTAGCAGCGCCTTGTAGTATTCCCTTGACTTGATCTGTTCTATCGCGTTCCAGGGTGTTCGTCCACCTTCAGCTCAATGACAAGGATGTCGTCGTCCTTCCTTTTCGGTCGGAACAGAAGATCCGCGTAGCCAGTGCCTCCCCTGGCTTCCCGCGTCACCTCATAGTCGTCCCTTGCGGCGATATACACAAGATTGACGATGGATGCATAGGCATCCTCGTCGTTGTACTTGAACAGTGATATTTCTTTGTCGTGGACAAGCTTTACTGCGGCTTCGACTGGTCCTGGCTCTAGGTTTTTTGTGGCGTTCAAGACATCCCTGCTGCTAATATACAAGGTATGCAGGTAACCCAAGGAGTGGTTGTTCCTGAGCATTTCCTCGAACTTGACCATTAGTTCCTTGTTTGGGATATAGACTTTTTTCTCGTTGGAGTCATAGGTAAGGAACCCGTAGACAACCATGGCGGAAAAGACTTGGTCGATATTGGTCATTTTGGCGGACGCTGCGGCGTACTGGTTGATCTGGACAGGATACCCTTCTCCCGTCAACAGGATGGCAACCGCATCCCTGGAACCATCGATATCATGCTCAATGAATGTATAGATCTCCTCGTACCTGCCTGACGATGACCAATAGCAAGCAAGATAATTCATTGACAATGCTTCGATGACCGATTTTGGATTGTAGAGCTGTCTCTTTCCGTTCAGACAGTACCCATCATACCACTCAGCAAGCTGTCTCCTTGTAATCACCGCATCATCCTTCCATTGATCCAAGTATTTCCTATAAAGCAAATCCACTTCATCGTCGTTAAACCCAAAATACTGGGCATATATGGCATTTCTTCCCATGATGAATTCATAGAACATGTTCAACGGTGTTCCGATGTCATATGTGTTAATGGGCATGATGCCTGTCATGTAGCAGAATCCAACATACGCTTTTGCTTTTAAAAGCTCGCTTAGGAACTTGATGTAGCTTTCTTTGTCAGCATTCTTCATATAAGGCATATATAGTGGATAGTCCCACTCGTCTAGCACAAAGATAAAGCGAGATTGTGTTTCTTCCGCTATTTTCTTTAAATGATCTGCGATAGATCGGGATGGGTCTATTTTCACATTTGGATACAGCGCTTCCATGTCCTCCCGCATCCTTGTCTTGATCATATCAAGATATTCATCGATGGATTTAGAAGATGCAGCTCCATCGGATAGATCCATGAATATGACATCGTGCTTGTTTATATGGTTTTCATACAAAGGATGCTTGGAAATAGCAAGATCATCAAAAATATCATGCGTATCCATGCCTTTCATGAAAAAAGACGCAATCATATACGCATTAACGCTTTTTCCAAAACGGCGGGGACGGGTAACGCACACATATTTTTGTGGTCGTCCTATCTTCAGCTTTTTTAGTTCCTGAAAGGAAGCAACCATTGGAATGAACGCATTTAAAAACTCGCTTTTGTCTATAAAATATGTTGTTTCATATACATCTCTATACAGTTCGATAGTTGCTGTGGGATTAATGTAGTTTGTCATGTTCATTCCCCCTTTGCACATGTATTATATCATGCGATTCCTAGGCAAAACAATTCTATTCACTTTTTGCTGGGGGCAAAGAAGTTTCAATGATTTCAAATTCCAGTAAAAACTGCAATATTATTGAAAATAATGGGTGATTTTGCGGATTGAGGCAAGCAAGGCAAAGAGTAGTGAATGGATGAAGGGCTTGTTGGATAATCGCATTCCGTGGGCAGTCAACGCAGAATTCTACCTATTTGTGCGTCCAAGTATACTCCTCAATGATCGCAAACGCATTCCTGGAGTAACAATATAAGAGGATTGTAAATCACCAATCTTGGAAAAAAGGTTACACTATTGAGTGAACCAATGAATTTGACCTGTCATAACTATGCAAAACCCTCTTTCCCGTAAGAAATTGACGATCTCCTTGCATTCGTGTTCCCTTGCCAAAATGGCGACACTAAACAGCGGGGAGGTTGCGGCATGCCATGTCGATATGCAGGAAAGGCAAATGCCAACCGAATCGAGGTCAGCCATAGCCCGAAAAAGAGGGATAAAATCCGACTATCTAGGCTTGATTCAGGGAAACTTTGCTACCGAACAAAACGCATAATAACGTGTCACCTTTTTCTGTGGTCAAGGGTATATATGCTATTCTTGATACTCAATCGCCTGGTTGTTTTTCGATATGTTTTTAACAAATGTGAAATCTAGCGGAAACAGCAATGTGATTGAAAATGATGGGTGATTGCATGGATGGAGGTAAATAATATAATGGAGGTGATGACAAATGTGATTCGTAGTGGATGAACGTGTTTGTTGGATAATATGCTTATTGAGAATACAAGTGAATGAGAGGAGAAATGATATGACTGTATGGAAAAGCAAAGATGAGTTTAAGACGTATTTGAGGCATAGTGTTATGGAAAATGTCAAATGGCATGAAGGTGGCAACATTGTTGGCGGGCTGTATCATGTTGATTTTATCGCAATCCGCCATGGTGGCAATGATGATAATTGGATCTTTGCCTGCAAGGAGAAGCTTGTCGTGGGCAATATCGTGCCTTTTGAGGAATGGGTAACGTATGATGATGTCTCTAGGCTTTTTGGCGCAGCATTTAACGTAAGTATAGAGTTTGCCGAGAACGGCATGCTGATGATCACTGGTGAAGATGGCAAGCAGGAGTGCCTGCAGGATGACAGGAAAGACAAGGAATGTGTATGTGGCGTACTGGTCTGTCATAGGATTTCAGATGATACGATGAAAAAGTTTGAAAAAAAGGTGAGGCTTTCATTTGAAAAAGTCGCTCCTGGGATCTACGGTCTCAACGGGAGTATTTTTGGGTGTAGGGTTTGCATTATGCGCGTTGACGAATTGGAAGGCTTGCCTCAAAACAACGGGTAAAGATACGATGCTCTTGTCGCAATGAAGTTGTCAGGAAACGCCAAAGGGCCGTGAAAAAGTGCTTGTGTGAGTTTATGCTTGCGCATGGCGATGATGTGGACTATGATCATGGGCGAGACAGCGCCGTGATTTTTAACAAGGCGGCGAATTGTCTTGCATGATGCATGGAAAAGGAGAAAAACAGTATGAATTATGCGGAAGAATCATTGAGGCTTCACGGAGAATGGAAAGGAAAGATCGAGGTTGTCTCGCGTGTTCCGGTTGGGACGGTGACGGATCTTTCCCTGGCATATACCCCTGGCGTTGCCCAACCCTGCCTTGCAATCCAGAAGGATATCGACAAGTCGTACGAATTGACGAGAAGACACAACCTTTGCGCAGTGATTACCGATGGATCGGCGGTCCTGGGTCTTGGGGACATTGGCCCTGAGGCAGGCATGCCTGTCATGGAAGGAAAGTGCGTCTTGTTCAAGTCGTTTGGCGATGTCGATGCCTTCCCATTGTGTGTAAAGACCAAGGATGTCGATGAGTTTGTCAACACTGTGGCGTTGATCTCTGGTTCTTTTGGGGGAATCAATCTCGAGGATATTTCCGCCCCTAGGTGTTTTGAAATTGAAAGAAAGCTAAAGGAACGCTGCGATATCCCGATTTTCCATGACGACCAACATGGAACGGCGGTCATTACATTGGCGGGACTGTACAATGCATTGAAAGTTGTTGGAAAGAAGATCGATGAGATCAAGATCGTCACCTCTGGCGCGGGAGCGGCAGCGACCGCAATTACAAAGCTCTTGCTTTCCGCTGGCGCAAGGCATGTTGTCATGTGCGATAGAAAAGGCGCGATCTACAGGGGCAGGGAAGGATTGAACTGGATCAAGGAAGAGATGGCGGAAGTCACAAACCTTGAGGGAAAGCAAGGCTCCTTGGCGGATATGATGGTTGGCGCAGATGTGTTTATCGGCGTATCGGCTCCAGGAACCGTGACAAGGGAAATGGTTGCGACAATGGCAAAGGACGCAATCGTCTTTGCTTGCGCCAACCCAACACCGGAAATCTTCCCCGATGAAGCAAAGGCTGGTGGCGCCGCCATTGTCTCTACAGGACGCAGTGATTTCCCAAACCAGATCAACAATGTGCTGGCATTCCCGGGAATCTTCCGCGGTGCCTTCGATGTCCGTGCTTCTGACATCAACGAAGACATGAAGATGGCTGCCGCCCACGCGTTGGCTGATTTGATTGGCGATAATGAACTAAGCGCCGACTACATCATTCCAAAGGCGTTTGACAAACGGGTGGGACCGGCGGTCGCAACGGCTGTCGCAGAAGCCGCCCGCAAGAGCGGCGTTGCCAGGATATAGGCATACGGTGGAATCGCATGGATGAGAAACACATCCATGCTTTTTTATTGGGCGACATTGGATTTTTTTTCGAGAAGTTTTGTGGGTTTTGTCTTGTTGCGGGTAATAAGGAAAATAGGAGGTGCCATATGGTGGGAATGATCGACACAGGATGAGGCAACAGAAGGAAAGCATATTTACGCATACAACAAAATCCAAAGAAGAGAAAGCGAGGAAAGAATACAATGGAGAACACGAAGGACAGAATGATCAACGAAGAAGAATACGGTGAACTGGAAGTGACAAGCAGAGACAAGAAGTGTAGCGTCAAGGTCTATGACAAGGAAGAGGTAGGCGATTCAAAGGCAATCTTTGAGGGAACAAACGATACGATTCTCTTTTGCTATGTGCCGCCATTCATTCCCATCGGCATGAATGCGCTGCAGCAGGCAACAAGATTTTGCCGTGTCATGAATGCGGGTGATCCAGAAGCCTATACAACACAGACGCTTTCAGCGATTGTGAACGGACATGGCATTGGCGAGGATGTATGGGAGGCATTCAAGAACCATGGCGTAGAGGTTGAAAAGAAGGTTCCGGGTATATACCTCTTCCGTTGGGAAGGCTGGGACATGAGAATCGTTGTGTCTGGTGAACTGGTGGGCAATGAATACGTGGGTTTCCGCGTGCTTGGAAGAAACGTTTCAAAGGAAGACATCCTCTTGTTCTATAGACAGTCGTTGTTTTACGCCATCTTCATGCCGTTCCTGCTGGATGATCTTCATAGCGTTTTGACGGAATGCAGATGCCTGAGCCGCAAGGCGTTCGATGAACTCATTGAAGAGGGCTTGATCACCTACGATGAAGATTATGAAGTCAATGAAGATGAGGATGAATTCAAATACTACCTGACGGAAACCGAAGGCAGGGAAGAAGATGCCATGGAAGACTACAAGGGTATCATTGAGTACCTGGTTTCCACGGGAGAGTTTACCCAAAAGCAGGCAACAAGGGCAAAGGCAACCCTGGGATTGTAGCCATCTGCCAAAAATAATTTGTGGTAAGCGTTGAATAGACACTGCAAGGGGCTTGTGTATTAACACAAGCCCCTTGTTGATTTGTCAGTGTTTGAAACTATGGTCAGCAGAATCAAAGAAGTTTTATATTTATGGGAAGCGCACTGGTTTCCACGGGTGGTATGACGTGATCTTCGAGTGAAGGCGTAGAGGACTACCCGCTACAGGAGGCTAAAGGACAAGTGTTGCAATGCAGTTTTGAGATGCTCGCTTACCTGGTCATCGCGCTTCTTTCCAGCATGGAGTCAATTCTCAGGCGCCGACTTAGTGCAGGCGCCACGAGAAATACCTCGTGAAAATGTGGGTTGGAATTTGTGAACGACGTTGCTTCCCAGAAAGATTGGGTGTACCTATAGTAAACAACTTTGAAGTGTTTGTTTTGAAGAATGAAATTTACTCGTTATTGTAGATTTGCTGTGAAAAAAGATTGTACTGTCCCAAAACCGTTAAAGACCTGCATGCCTTTTGCTTTTTCCTGGAGCATATGTCCATGGAATAGTAGGCACCCGACCATCAAGACGGCCTTTTGCTTGTGCCCGGGCTTTTTCTTGTCAAACTGAAAAGTGTACAGCCTGGCAAGCTTCTCGTTGCTGCCAGAAAGCTTTGCGAAGTATGCGTCCAGGGTCTCCTCAGGCACGGAGAGCCTTGGGAAGCACTGGTTGTGGGTTACTTCCCTGCGCACTATCCTCCAGACGACCAGATTTAGGTCTTATGGGAAGCCTATTTTTATGGGAAAGTGGGAAAGCCGACTTACCATAAAAAATATGCGGAAGGGGTACGCTGCCCTGTGGTGACTGGTGTAACTGCCACGGATTGAATGTTCCCCCATTTTGGCATGCCCGGACGAAATGTTTCAAAAAGGCACCAGAGCCTTATTGTATCGCAGTTCTCATCATTGATATTAAAATAAACAAAAGAAATATTAACTATTTTTGTGAATATGTTAAATAGATTATTAAATCCATAATGTATAATAGGATCAGTAAAGAAACAAGAATGAGGAAAGGCTCTGGCTGGCTTGTTCTATGATGAGTGGAATCAGAAAGGAATTCAGCTATAGGACGCACATGGGAACATCGTTCAATTCTAACGGTTGTTTTGTTTCAGGTTTCCAGAACAAGCTTTATTCTAATAGGTTTTTGTGGTTAGTTGTTCCGGTAAACTAGCGCCATCCTAGGATAAGCCCATATTACCATATGATTTAGACGTTTAGAACGAAATTGTCAAAGCCGTTTACTATACTTTGGCTATGTTGTTTCAGATCATTCAATTTATGCTACAATATATACTGGAACAGGATTCGCATGTGGTAATCCTAAAAGAAATGGATTTGAATGCGGGTTACGCTTCTATCATAAGATGCATAGTGCATCCTTGCTTTGGTAAGTCAGCAAGGAATCAAAATGAATAAATTGCTGTGACTTCTCGTGATGACTCACTATTTTGACGGAGAGTTACATGCAAAGAGGTATGTGAAAATGAAGCTTTTAGTAAAGAATCTTGGACTGATACAAGAGGGAACGATTGAATTGAACGGTGTAACTGTGATTGCTGGAAAGAATAATACAGGGAAAAGTACGCTGGGGAAAATCTTATATTGTCTAGGCAGAACATTTGAAAGGGTAGAAGAAACGATTCTCCATGAGAGACAGGAGCAGGTATTTGGCCTTTTCACGAAGGTGCTTGACAAGGCAAGCAAAGATGGAACTCTTAGAATCAGTATGTCTGAGCGATGGGAGCTTGGCAATGATGTTATTAAACATTATTATGAAACAGGAAATGTCAGTGTTCCTGAAAACATACGCCAATTGACAAAGAACTCTATGTCAGACGATGAAATCATTGATCATCTTAAAAAGATACTAGGCATTAAGACCGAGGCAATTTTGGAGAAAATGTTTGACCAATGTCTTGAAATAGAGATTGGAAAGACAAATCCGATCAACAATCCAGAAAGAAATACGGAAGTCATCTTGGAAATGGAGGGCAATCGGATCGAGATATCCAGGCACTCTGACCAAAAACGAGCATCGTAGAATATTCATCACTGGGGAAAAAAGTTTTATTGCTGGATGATCCATATGTTGTGAATGGCGTATCAAAACGAAATTTGTTAAGCGATCCCGACGATTATAGTCATCAGGCAATCATTGAAAAGGCATTGCTTAGAGGCAAGGGTAAACAATCTGTCATAGATCAAATACTGGGTGAGAACAGCTGGAATGATATCGTGTCGCTTATGAATAGCATGTGCGATGGCGAACTCGTATTTGATTCATACCAGCCTAAGTATGCCACGAAGGCGTATAGGGAAGCCCTTGGCATGAATATGTTATCTGCCGGGATCAAAAGCATTTTGACTTTGAAAACATTGCTGGTAAACGGAACGATATCGAATTCTGAAGTTCTTGTTCTTGATGAGCCTGAAGTTCTCTTGCATCCAGATTGGCAATTCAAGCTAGCGGAAATATTGGTTTTGTTACCGAAAACCATTGGTACAAAGGTTTTTTTAAGCACGCATAGCACAGACTTCTTGAGCGCGGTCAACTACTATACCCAAAAATATAACATGGAAAATGTCACTAGGTATTATCAGACACAGATGATAGACGGATATGCAAAGGTGAAGGATGTCACGGAGGAACTCGACGTGATCTATGCTGACCTGGGGGCATCATTCCTTGAAGTCAGCAATGAACTGTGAGGTGGATTCATGCCATCAAAGAAAAATAAGCATTCTGGTTTTACGAAGCTTAAAGCTAAATATTGCCCTGGCTGTGTGTCAACATGGAAAGAATGTTCCTGCGATAGCACAAACAACGTCAGCATGATTGACAGTGACGAGCAGATCATAAACTTTGATCAAGTCAAGACACAATACCTGAATGAACTCAAGGTAAGTGAAGAGTGTTCTCCATCAGTAGATGCGATCGGGGAAGATCTACGGAATAAGCTTTTTGGCAGCCTTTTGATTTTTAACGATATTACTGGAGGAACTCTGGAAGATACAAGAAAAAATGTCGATTATATAGTTGTTTATAACCCAGAATATAAAAACTTTAGTTCGAAGGATGAAATCGCATTTATACTGGAACGATCAAATATCTGGAACAGATATTTACAATCGTTCCGCATATAACAGCAGGCAGACGATGCAGAATTCTACCTAT
>OMYM01000431.1 GCA_900315225.1 uncultured Erysipelotrichaceae bacterium
TTCAAGTTTTTTCAAGCATTCGTTGTTTTCTCTTTTAAGTTCACGAATCATCTTTTCTCGATCAATTTCAGACATGTCGTCTTGCAGAGTCTTTTCGTCTTTCATAATCATGTTGTTATCCTTTCTATAGCTTTTCGCAGGGATGCCTTGCATCCAATAATATATTTCTCGCAGCATCGCAAAACCCACAAAACTTTCCAAAAAAATTTTGAGGAGAGACAAAGAATTCTCTTCTTGCGTTGTTCTATGCTCAGATGCACAATTTGGTGGGATTCTGCATCGTCTGCCTGTTGTTAGCGGAGCGATTGTAAATATCCGTTCCGTATATTTGATCGTTCTAGTATAATCTATATCAACGATATGTCAACCATTGCAACTAGTGCCACTGCCCTTTTGTGATGTTCTTCTTTTTCGACATCAGTGCCTGAAAGCAAGGTGATTTATCGAACGATTATTCGGTCCTATATAGCAAAACTGCATAATAAAAAAGTCAGCGAATGCTGACTTTATTTCTGCTTCTTTGGTTTTTCCTTGGATACAAAGCGCGCCCTGTTTTCATGGTCGCTAGCGCCTTCAGCAATTTCACCCGCCTTGTGCAAAGCCATTCTTGTCATCAAAGGACCCGCTAGCTCATAGATGAGCACGCTAAACAAGATAATGTCACGGATCAGGGAACCCATGTATTCTCCTAAGGCTTGGGCGCTGACAACCATGCCTAATGCAACGCCAGCCTGCGGGAACAATGTGATGCCGAGATACTTCTTGACTTTCTCATCGCAATGCATGGCGCCACTCGCTAGTCTTGCGCCGAGATATTTGCCTGCGCAACGGAAGACGATGTATATGACACCAATCATGATGATCAATGGTTGCTTGAAGACCGCAAGATCCAATTGGGCACCAGAAAGGACAAAGAACACGGCATACAAAGGAGCTGTCCACTTCGATGATCTGTTCATCAAATCTTCGGAAAACTCACTCAGGTTACAGAACATCGTTCCTAGCATCATGCATACCAGCAAGGAAGAAAAAGCAATCTTCACTTCATTGAACTGTAGTTCAACCGATGATAAAGCGATTGTCATGATGACAAAGGAAATCGTCAAAGATAAACGGTTGGAGTTGGAAAAGAAGATCTTCTCTAGTTCCGTTAACAGCATTCCCATCAAAGATCCTAAAGCCAAGGAACAAACAATCTCTAGGAAAGGATTGACAACCGCGCTAATGACATCGACAGAGCCGCTGATCAATGCCTGGGCAAGGGAAAAACTGACTGAGAATACAACCAGCCCAACCGCATCATCCAACGCAACAATCGGTAACAACAGGTCGGTCAAAGGTCCTTTTGCCTTGTATTGCCTGACAACCATCAAGGTGGCTGCCGGGGCTGTCGCCGAGGCAATGGCACCCAAGGTGATCACCGCTGGCAAAGGCAAAACATCCTTCCCGACAAATACATACGTCACAAACAAAACAAGATCGACAAGCAACGTTGCCAAGCATGCCTGCACAACGCCGATTACCGTTGCCGTCTTGCCAATTTGCTTCAACTGGCCAAGTCGGAATTCATTGCCAATATCAAACGCAATGAAACCCAGGGCAACATCAGACAAAAAAGACAACTGATCCAATTGATCCATTGATACAAAGCCTAGACCTTCCACGCCCAAAGAACCAAGACACCAAGGTCCAACCAATACACCAGCGATCAAAAAAGCTGTCACATCAGGAAATTTCAAATTTAAATACTTAAACACTCGGGTCATCATCAACCCTGCAAATAAAGCAAAAGCTGGAGCTAACAACTGCATAACATACCTTCTTTCTAATGTCGAAAAGGCTATGGTATTTGCATGGAATAGGAAGTCTTTCTGGCACCGATGTATGATTCTAGCACAAAAAAAGAAAAAAGCAATAGATGATTCAAGACTTGTTTCATTTTATCGGAAAAATTTCTTTACCAGCACCTCCAGCCAGAGGCGCTTTTTTATCAAGCAATTTGATATCCACTGTGATTTATGGCTGACAAAATTTCGACCAAGTGGCACAATGCGTGAGAGGATGCCAGATTCCGGGGGCGGAGCGAAAGCCAACGGCGAAATGAATTCACGGCCGGAAAGGCAGGATGAATTCCCGAATCGTCTTCCAGAAAAGAAAAAGGATTGCGGCATCCGGCGGAAAGCCGGAATGCCTACAACCACTCCCAGCAGATTGATTGTAGCGCATTTCCCGGCTTCTGTCCATCGCATTTGGCTAAAGGAGGTTGAATTCATGCCAAGATTCTTGAACGAAAAAGTAAAACGCTCGCTCTATTTGAAGACCATTGTGGACGGCGTGGACATCATGGAAGCCGTGAAGGTGCTTGACATTTCAGTGTCGCAGGCATACGCGCTCGTAAAACTGTACCGCGGGAGGATTGCCGACATGGTGGATTCCGTCATCGGCGGAAAGGACAAGGACGGCAACGCCATGGATCCCGTCCAACAGGACAGGGCCATACTTTCGGCGGCGCTGAACTGCAGGTCGTCCACCGAGGGCATTATGCGGCACCTTGAGGATGTGCACGGCGTGCATGTTTCCATAGGGGAAATATCCGAAACCATTCAAAAGTATTCGGACAAGGCAAAGGCGATCCTCGCCTCGATATCCCTTGGCTCCATCAACACCATCTGCGCCGACGAGATATTCGAGGGGCAGACGCCGGCAATGACGGTCATAGACCCGAAAACCACTTATGTCATAAGCCTGCTCATGGCGCCGGACAGGACGGCCGACACATGGCAGCTTGTCATGGAGGACAGCATGGCGCAGGGCCTCAGCCCGCAAAGGTGCATTTCAGACGCGGGCACCGGCCTGCAGTGCGGCATACCGCGTGCGTTCAAGGGCATCGACATGCAGGTTGACTGCCTCCATATCATGAAGGACATGGGGGAGGGATGCCGCAATGTGATCAACAGCTTCTTTTCCAGGCTGGGCGAGCTGGAGAAGGCATACGACCAGATCCTGTACGGGAAAAACCATTCAAGCAAGGCAGACCAGAAGTGCACAGAGCTGGAACGCGACATAGAATGGTACTACGAGAGGGCATATGCCATAGAGACGCTTGCCGCATGGATGAGGGAAATGCCGGGGTTCACCGGCTACAGCGCGGAAGAGGTGCGCGAGACCCTGCTCTGGATCGCCGATGAACTGGCGTCGGTGGGCGTGAGGAGGAGCTCTTTCCGCCAAAAGGTCAAGGCGTTCAGGAAGCAGGTGGGAAAGGCGACCGGCTACCTTAAGGCGCTGGAAAAGAACATTGGGACGCTTGCCGAATCCATGGGGTATGAGCCGCATGTCTTCAGGAACATGTACAGGCTGTCCTGCATGGGGACGGTCCATCCGATGTTTCAGGAAATGCACGGTGAGCTAAGGCAGGCCCTGAAGGCGGACTACGACGAGGCAATGCGCCTTGTCAAGGAGCTTGTCAAGTCCACCTGCAGGGCATCGTCCATCGTGGAGAACCTGAATTCCAGGGTAAGGCCGTACATGAACGCCAAGCGCTTCATCCCCGAAGGCTTCTTCCCGTTGCTGCAGCTTTACTTCAATACAAAGAAGTACCGCAGGAGCGAAGTGCCCGAGCGTGTGGGCAAGTCGCCGTTGGAATTGCTTACGGGCGAGCACCGGGATTTCTACGAGCTGCTTGGGCTCTGAAACCATCGCCCCAACTATTTACAAACTATATTCCAAATCAGCCTAGGAAAACCTGGCCTTTTTGTGTTGCTTTCGTTGGCAGCATTTTTTCATTCCGATAAAAAGGCATGTTTTCGAAACAAGCCTGATTCAAATAATTTTAGTTATGGATTGTGTGTTTTCAGCCGTCTGCATTGAAAGGCGCAGCTGACCAACTGGTGGTTGATTCGCGACAATGCAGTCCTTCATGACCTTAACTTCCATCGCAAGAACACAACTTTGTTAAGTAGCAAGACCACCTCGAAGAACGGTCATAAGCATATATGCCCCTTGTCCAGTGAAACCGTTTGGTAAATAACGACTACCACCAGACTGACCAAGGAACAAGTTATTCCGTGAGGTGAGATTCTTGCACCTCACAAGATCATCAATTTCTTCCCGAGTCAATTTGAACATAAAATCGTTGCCCTCAAATTTAGAGTCAGTATTCTTATACTGGAATGATATGTCTTCTTGGTAGCACTGTCATAGGTTGTTCTCTACAAAGTACTGAAGCAACTTGCAGTGGTTTTCTGTAGTGTGCCTACCAGAATCTTTCAAGGCAGTGTTAAATTACTGATTAATAACCCGGCGGAGGGAGTGTGAAGTTTCTCGAAAGCAGGCTGAAACTGAAGGTCTACAAGGACAACAGCAAGACAGTACACATCATTCAACAAAGGGGATTCAAGTTCCTCGGCTTTGAAATGAGCAAGAGGGGACGTTCTACATCTACGTCCACAGGAAATCCATGTAAACTTTAAGGCCAAGTGAAGAAAACAACCTCAAGAAGCATCTCAGGTGGCTTTCTGGACATCTGTAGTGAACTCAAGCGGATTGTCATGGAATTGCTGAGATGAAATCTTAGCTCGAAGACACTGATGGCTGGAAGAAGCCGAGGACGAA
>OMYM01000430.1 GCA_900315225.1 uncultured Erysipelotrichaceae bacterium
CTGGTCTTGGCAGTGATCGTGGCGGTGCCTGCCTTGACGGCAGTGACCTTTCCATTGGAAACAGTCGCTACCTTTGTGTCGCTGGATGTCCATGTGACTGTCTTGTCAGTCGCATCGGAAGGTGTGATAGTCGCTGTGAGAGTCTCGCTGGCTCCTTCAACAAGAGAAAGAGAAGTCTTGTTCAGTGAGATAGATGCCACGGAAGTATCATGCGTGTAGTCTGTCTTGGAGATAGCAAGCTCAGCGCTTGTGTAGTATGCAAGGGTATTGGAGTCATACACATAGCTGACTGTATTAGAGCCGATCTTGAAATTATACTGGTCGCCAGCTTGTGAAGTGTAGCCCTTGAGGAATAGCTTGTCAGGGTTGCCTATGGTCGATGTATCGACATTGGTAACATCGACGAGGTAGTTCTTGTTGTCGTCCATGTGGATGATGTTCCACATGTGTGGACCAGCACCTGTGCCACCACTCATAGTGCCAGTAACGGAGTAGGCGTGGATCGCTGAGAAGTTGCTAAGGTCGCAAAGATATTGGAATGCTTTGGCATAGCCTTCGCATACGACTGTTGTAGAAGGATTCCCATCGAATACCCACACCAGTTGCCAAGGATTGCCATATGGAGTGGAAGAGTCACTTGCGGCAGAATGGTTGTAGGAAGTTAGTTCACAAATCTTGTCCTTGTAGGAATAAACCCTTTGGTATTCAGGTTTTGAAGCATTGTCTTTGACAATGGCTTGTGCATTGTTAACAGCTTTCTGAACCGTGGATCCTGTTGATGGATTGACGGAATGGTCGCCAGAAGCATATTCAGATGCGACCGCAAATGAGAATGTTAGATCTGTGATAGTTGCCGTATAGGTGGAACCACTCGAAGAATATGAATAAGCATATGATGTTTCATAGCCGCTGGTTTTGTCAAACCAATAGAATTCATATGGATGTTCGAATAGGAGAGCTTCTAGAAGTGATTTGGTGTCAAGATTGATTTTCGCGAATGCCTCGTTTACCGCATCGTCGGGATTACTGCCGGTACCTTTGGCAGTGATGCCAATCGAAGAGAGGTTAATCTTAATTTCTGTGCTTGTTCTTTTGCCCGCCGCAATGTCTTCGATGAAGGGGACAAGGGCATTGTAGATCTTTTCGTTATTGCCATCCAGATGCAAGGGTTGCGCACTGGCTTGAGGTTTGTAGCCTGGGAGCTTGGCATCAAATTGTTCCTGGATGTAGTTAAGCAGGAGTTCATTGTTGTTTAGCGTTGGATAGCTAGTTGTTTCAGTGTAGGATCTTTGTCCTTCAGCCTTTGCTACAATGGGAAGGCAGAGGAAGAAACAGAGAATTAACTGAAAAAGTTTCTTGCATTTTTTCATAATTGTTCCTTTCTATGTTAATCGTAAATGGCAGGAGAGCGCAGGACAAGCTTGCCGCGCGTTCTCCATGCAAATATTCTATCACTTATATGCGTGGTGTGCATGGTTATTGTACAAAAACTCAAAAAACAAAACGGAATCCACATGTTTCTGATATAAAATATAATTGTAGTGCGAAAGGAGAAGAGCGATGGATAGGAAACGGTTGGCGTTCTGGCGGATATTGCCAGTTGGTTTTTTCGTGCTTTTGGTGATGTGGGCAACAGCCATAGCCCTAGCGTTTGCCAGAGGTTTTGGAGATCTGGAGAGGGTTTGGATATTTAACATAGGTCTGGATATCTTTGGCATTGCCATATGCGTTGTCTTGTTCTATGCGTGTATGCGCAGCAAGGATAGCGCGGAAGAAACAACATATCTCTTTGTGGCAATGTTGATCACCAATGGGATTGCCTTGTTTCTGGATGAATGCGCGTGGCTGGTACAGGGATTGGCGAGACTGAGGGTTTGGAACATTGTCATAAACGTTGTGTTTTACGCAAATGGTGTGATTCTTCTGTACCAATTCTGGCGGTATATTCGGGTGGCGCTTGGACTGGGGGAAAAGACCAAGATATTAACGGTGGTTCTTCAGGTTGCCGTGGTTCCAGCGGTATTGCTATGCTATGCAAATCTGTTTGTGCCATTATACTTCCAAGTCGATGCGATGGGAGTATATCGGCGTACATCGTTGTTTCCTTTGTCATATCTCTATGCCTGTGTTTTATTGGGTGTCATTGTCAAGGGATTGAGGGAGTCAAATGCCCAAAGGTATCAGAAACTGGTGGTTGTTTCATTTGTGGCGATACCAGTTGGCAGTGCATTGATTACCATTGACACGTTTGGGATTTCCACCCAATACGCTTCGACATTGATTGCGATTGTGTTGATGTATGGGGTTTTGTTTTCGGAAAGAAGCCGCATGCTTGCTTCAACGCAGTTTGAGCTACAATCGGCCGCCCAGATCCAAGAAGCTGTGTTACCTAACGTATTCCCTGCGTTCCCCGATAGAACGGAGTTTGACATATTTGCCAGCATGGATCCAGCCAAGGAGGTTGGAGGAGATTTCTATGATTTCTTTCTTGTGGACAATGATCATCTTTGTCTGTTAATTGCCGATGTCTCGGGGAAAGGATTTCCTGCAGCGTTGTTTATGATGGCTTCCAAGATCATTCTGGCGGATTGTGCGAAGATGGGAAAAACACCAGCCCAGATCCTGAGTGATGTGAATGCGACGATTTGTGCCAATAACCGAGAAGGCATGTTTGTCACGGTGTGGCTGGGTATTCTGGAGATATCCACGGGAAAACTCACCGCCGCAAATGCCGGGCATGAATACCCAGCCCTTGCAAGACAAGGCAAGGGATTTGAACTCATCAAGGACAAGCATGGACTGGTCATTGGCGCAATGGATGGCATGCGATACAGGGAATACACGATACAGATGGAACCAGGGATGAAACTGTTTGTATACACCGATGGCTTGCCTGAGGCAAATGATTTGGGCAATGATATGTTTGGAATTGAACGTATGCTAGGAGCATTGAATGAAGTGATAGGTGAAACACCAAAGAATATCCTTCGCCATATGCGACAAACAGTCAATGAATTTGTGAAGGATGCTGATCAGTTTGATGATCTGACAATGCTTTGCTTAGAATACAAGGGAGAATAAAGAATTATGAACAAAGAAGAGAAGATAAAGATGTTTCTGTCACTGAAGGATTTCGATGAATATCTGGAGAACTTTGAGATATTCCAGTCGTTGCCAGCAAATACCGATATATTCGAGAAAGAAATGGAACTGATGGAGACAGACGGAAAATACACACATAGAAAGAAAGACTCGCTCAGACAGGCGAAAAAGAGAACGTTGATATCAGAATTAAAGAAACAGATTGAACGTCTTCGCGAGGAGATTCTCGACAAAGGAATCTGGAAGGAAATAGAAGAAGATGAGCCAGATGTCATTGTCGTGTATCAGTATCCCAAGGGAAAGAATGGGGATGTGGACAATGTAATCGCAAGAAGTGTTGGTAACATTGAACAAGTGGATGAAGAAACGTTCTCGGTCAGGTTGGACGCAACAAATTGCGATACAATAGAACTTCTTTGCTTTCTCACCAGGAGCCTGCCATCCCATTATGACTATGAGAATATAGACAACGATCCCCCTGCCAAGTATCTTCAAAAGTACCACAGGATATTCCAGATAGAGATGTTAATGGGGAGGATGAATGCATTGGATCCAAGAGAATACAGGAACCTGAAGTCGATTGAAGATGCAGTGCTTAGGGTAGTTCTACAGGAGTATCATGGTCAAATAGCAAGAAGTCGTGATCGTCTTTATGAAGAGTTGATCATAGATCATGCGACAAATGCCCGCTGGATATCGGAACAGGAAGCGTATGTGATTGTGCATGAGAAATATCCTGATGCTATATTCCAATATGATCCCAAATGGCTCAAAGGACAACGCATTGATATCTTTATTCCTTCAAGGAATACAGCCATTGAATACCAAGGCGAGCAACACTCATCGCCAATTGCTTTCTTTGGCGGAGAAATAGGATTAGCGGACACCAAGAGAAGGGATCAGAGAAAGAAATTACTTTGTAAACAACAGGGGGTCAAGCTTCTTTATTGGAATTATGATGAACCCTTGACAAGGGAATACTTCATGGAGAATATAGAGACAAAGATCAATGAAGGGAATGGGTGATGGGCTATGTGTTCTTGGTGGTTCACTACAATGGTCAAAGGTACATCATAGAGCTGAAAATATGGCGATGCGAAACTAGTCCCTTGGGAAATAAGTCGAAGAGTTCTAGCGGTCAAGCTCCTGTACGAAGGGATTGTCTAGCCTGAAAATCAGTTCACCACGTTACATTCAGTTGCAAAAAGAAAACGGCTTCATAGGGGCAACTCTTCTCTAATAAAGCCGTTTTATTATTTGTATGTTGGTTCA
>OMYM01000428.1 GCA_900315225.1 uncultured Erysipelotrichaceae bacterium
AAAATAGAATCATGGTCAAGGAGAACAATTCCGTTCGATGGGTAAAGGGGATGTAGTTACAAATGTGACAGGGAATTCAAGATAACGTGATTTTTTGGTTGGATCAGTCTGGTTCCTTCAACTAACGAAGTAAAATCATCAATTAAGGGGTTATAAACTTTATAGTTCTTTGCTTTTGCGCCAATTGAACGGAATATTTGTTCGACTACTGTGTACCCGTTTGGAACAGGGGCTTCAATAATTCTATGCGATTTTTCGAGTTTCCCAGCCTTCGCCCCATGCTCAGCCCTCTTTTCCGAATCCACAGAGCCTTCTGCAAGCCGCTTCTCCCTCTGGATCAAAAGCTTCTGTTTCCTAGCTTCGATCTCTTCGCGGGATATTTCTGTTTCGCTTGCCCTCGGGTCCTGCCCCTTCTGGTATCCGTATTGCTCAAGCCCTTCAAGCTCGGGATAGTAGGTTGTCGCCCTGTGTCGGCAATTCGGATGGAACAACCCGCCCTCTATCGCCTTTGACAGCAGTGCATGCCCGGTTTTTCTTGCCTCTTCAGCGGTTCCACCGGAATACACATCGTCCACATACACCTTGCCCTGCCATGGCTTGCAGGTCTCAGAGCACGCGCCGTATTCACTACCAGATGATGCCTCAGTGCATTCCTTCTGGACCCGCCTGCCGTTCCGGCATTCAACGCAGTTGATTCCTCGCTTCAGAAAATTATCCGTTGCCTAGGCGATTGCTTTTCTCAAGCTTCCAACGCCAGATTGGAAATATGCCTCCTAATTGTTGCTTGTCTAGCGATACGCATCACTTGACTGAGCATGACATGCTCAGCCTTTTGAAATATTTGATCGGGCGTTGATCAACGCATCGACCTTCCTGTCGTTGACGAGCATGATTTTCTCATCTTATCCAATCGATCAGGAGGGTTTTGGACATATTGATGTCGTTGATTTTTTCATCGAGGATTTTCTTATTTTAGAGCGCATATCATTTCATGGCGCAAAGCCGATTTGCTTGCTATAAGGTTCAGTCGATCCAGTCGCTCCGACAGTTTTTTGTTTTTTCGGGTTTATCCTTTATTCGCAAAACCCAGTCATGGGCTCTCGCAGGGAATCTCTTGTCATATTGTAAAGAAAAGACTTGCATGCTTGCGCCATAACCGTTTTGTTAATGAAAGGAGTTCCCCAATGAAAAATCCCTATCAGCATGGTGGTTTCCTAGTCGCTTTCGGGATTGTGATCGTCATTTTCTCATATCTTGACCAAGCAAACACGCTTGGACTGGTTATCGGCGCCTTCGCGATTGTAATGGGCGGTGCTAGCCTGGTGTCTGACTTCTTCAATCAGACGCTCAAAATCCTGATTGTGATCGCGGTCATCACTTTCATCATCACCGCAATTGGCTCTGGCATATGATCATCCACCCACAAAAAAAAGGGCACAAGTGCCCTTTTTTACATCAAAGAGAAGAAACAACAGCATTGACTGCGATTTCCGCGTATTGCCTTGAATAAAGATCGTAGTAGTAGCCTTTCTTTCTCATCAATTCATTATGCCTGCCTCGTTCGACGATCTTTCCATCCTGTACAACCAGAATCACATCCGCATTGACAATGGTGGAAAGACGGTGCGCAATAACAAAGGAAGTTCTTCCCTTGATAACTGTCGCAATCGCATCTTGTATGGCTTTTTCTGTCAAAGTATCGATGGAGGCTGTTGCTTCATCTAGCACAAGGATCCTAGGATCCGCCAGAATGGCGCGCGCAAATGATAGCAATTGCTTTTCCCCGGTAGATAGAAGATCGCCACCTTCCCCAACATCCGTATCGAGGCCTTTCTTCAGCTTTTCAATGACAAAGCGCGCCGAAACAAGATCAAGAGCGCGCATGATCTCCTCATCGCTGGCATCAGGTCTTCCATAGCGCAGGTTTTCTCGGACTGTGCCGGAAAACAGGTGAGGCGTTTGCAGCACATACCCGATATTGGAATGAAGCCACAGCTGAGAGCGTTCGCGCGCATCCTTTCCATCGATCAACACCTGTCCTGACGTAGGCTCGAAAAAGCGGCAGACAAGATTGACCAAGGTGCTTTTCCCTGCACCTGTTTCTCCCACAATAGCAATGTTTGTCCCTTCCGCAACCTTTAGGTTGAAATGCTCAAGCACCATTTCATTGCCGTCGGGATACTTGAAGGAAACATTCCTGAACTCGACTTCGCCTTTGAGCGGTTCCCAGTTTTCCCTGCGGGGATGAAAGGCGTCGCCGTACTTCTCTATGACCTCAGGCGCATCGCTGACATCCGACTCTGTTTCCATCAGCTTGGTAAATCTTTCAATGTTAACCTGGATGGAGATCAGGCTGGAGATTGTCTCGATAATGGACTGGATGGGTTCCATCATATTCAGCGCGTAGCTCATGAACACCGATAGTGTTCCGATCAAAAGAATATTTTGTTGGCTAAGCATGCCGCCTTGCCAAAGGACAATCGAGAGCGCTACTGAACTCATCAAGGTGATCCCACTGGAGAAAAACGCCGAATACCTGACCGCGTGGACACTTGTTTTGCGCATATTCTCGGAATCATGGCGGAAATCGTCCAGGATCCTGTCTTCAACGACCAAGGTCTTGATCGATTTTGCGCCAGTGATCCCTTCGTTGAAGTTCCCAGAGATTTTCGAGTTGACCTCGCGGATTTCGCGATTTAGGACAACCATCTTTTTTTGCAAAAGCGCAACAAATACAGCAACAATCGGAACGAGCAATATCACGCCAAGCGCCAGCCTTGCGTTGATCACGAACATGTTGATCAATACGAACAACAGGTACGATCCACTCCAGACAATATCCATCATGCGCCATGCGACAAGCTCGCCAATCTTGCCGGTATCCGACATGACGCGGGCGTGGATGTATCCAACGCTGTTTTGGTTGAAGTAGGCAAAGGAAAGCTCTTGTAGATGATTGAAGGAAGCATTGCGCAAATCCCTATCCACCGCCATCTCAACCCTGCCGCAATCGCGCGCCGATGTATAGTTGACGATAAGCTGGAAGACAAGCACCGCGAGGTAGAGGGCTACGAACGTTCCCATGGTATCCAGCGTAGAGAGCGCCACAAAATGATCCAGGGCATATCGGTTGAACAATGGGTAAACAGCATCAATGACAGATGTAATCATCCCTAGGGTTACCATCCTTATGATTGTCCCTTGGTAGGGTTTGACATAAGGCATGATTTTTGGAATGCCAAAAAACGGCAACGATGTGTTTTCCTTCTTGCTCATTCCTTTTCCTCCTGCATCTGCCTCGATTGCAGATCATAGATGCGGCGATATACGCCGCCTTTTTCAAGCAACGCGGCGTGCGAACCTTGCTCAATGACCCGACCATGGTCCATGACGATGATATTGTCGCATTCCATCAATGTCGTGATGCGATGGGATATCAGGATGACCGTGGATTCGCCAATGCTTTCCTTCAGGGCATGGCGTATCTTTTCATCGGTTTCGGCATCGACCGCCGAAAGAGAATCGTCAAAAACCATGATTGGCGGTTTCTTAATCAGCATTTGCGCAATGGCAGTCCTTTGTTTCTGACCGCCGGATAGCGTAACGCCTCTTTCGCCAACATATGTGTCATAGCCATCGCTGAATTTCTCAATGGAATCATCAATGGCGGCGATGCGCGCGACATGGCGTATTTCCTCCATGGAAGCATCCGCCTTGGCGATCGCGATGTTTTCGCTCAGCTTGCGGGAGAACAAGTATGGCTCCTGTAGAACCATGCCCACGTTTTGCCTGAGCCATGATGACTTGATTTTTCTCACATCCACGCCGCCTACGCTGACCACGCCATCGTTTGTCTCGTAGACCTTGTCAAGCAAATACATCAGCGTTGACTTTCCCGATCCAGTGGAGCCAATGATGCCAAACGTGCTCTTGGCGGGTATTACAAAGGACACATCGTCCAGCGCCTTGCCAGAAGCATTTTCATATTGAAAGCTCACATGTTCGAAGACAATGTCGCCATCCATTGGCGCCTCGATACAATCCGATGCGTCTTTTTCCTGCTCGGCGTTCATGATGTACATCAAGCGCTCGATGGAAATGCCTGCCTTGGACAGATTTGCCACGACTCTTCCAAGCCAACGAACCGGCCAAAGCATCAGGTTGTTATACGAGATAAATTCTATGTACGCACCTGCTGTAAGCACGCCTTGCACACATAATGCCGCGCCATAGGCAACGATCACCAGAATCTGTAGATACGATATCATGTCGCCAGAACACCAAAAAGCAGCCATCAAATCCATCAGCCTGACCCACATCGCGGTATAGGCGGAATTTTGTTTCTCAAACCGTGTCCGTTCATACTTCTCCCGCCCAAAGGCGCGAACAACCCTGACACCCGTCAGGTTCTCCTGGGCGATGGAGGATAGCCTTCCTTCCTCTTCATCCACTTTCTGGAAAGCAGAACCGATCTTTCGGTGGAAATAATAGCTGTATCCCATGATCACGGGAACAAACGCCAGCGCGCATAATGCCAGCCTCACGTTGATTCGCATCATGAAGGCAATGGACATCGCAAGCAAGACGGAAATCCTGAACAAGGATGTCAATTGCTCGCTGAGAAACATCTTGATCTGTTCGACATCGGACGTGCATCTTTGGATGATGTCGCCCGTGCGGTTTTCCGCGTGCCACGAAAAAGGCAACCCAAGGATATGCGTGAACAGTTCATCGCGCATTGTCTTGACCAACCTTTCCGCGCCCTTGGCGTTGTTCAGACGAAACAAATAACGGCATAGCGCGGAAAGCAGCGCAAAGAAAATAACCGCCAAGGCAATCACATGCAAGTGGCCAACGAGATATCCCCTGCCGCCAATGCTTTCGATCAATCTGTTCACAAATGTCGGCAACGTTGATTCTTTGTCGTCAAGGACACAATCGACCGTATATCCAATGATCCTGGGATTGACCATTTCCAGCATTGACACCAGTCCGGCAAACATCACCGCAAGCAGAAAATAACGCTTGGCGCCTCTCAAAAAATACATAACCAGCGAGGCCTTTGACTTGAATTTCTTATTATCCATGCATCCCCCTTTCCAAAGCCATACTAGTTTACTACATTTCATTCATTAGGCAACCAATATGCAAAAGACAAAGACAGGCATTGCCTGTCTTTCCCTATGACATAATGACTCCGCCGCCAATAAACTCCCTGACGATGGAATTGTTTGGTATGTAGCGCTCATCCTCGATGGCATCGAAATAGGACAAAAACCTTAGCATGCGTGTGGCTTCAGGATACGCGGGGGAAACCGGCTCTATCTTCTTCAACAAAGGCTCGCAGTATTTCTTCAGCACCGCCAGCTCATAGATGCAATGGCTGTTAAAGAACACATCCGCATACTTGCTGTAGGGGAAGATATTGACATCCTCTCCTGCCCTTACTTCAGGCCACCTCATGATCGTCTGTTCCGCATCATAGCCTCGTGTTCTTTCATCCCTGACCATTCGCCTAAGCATCCTTGCATCGGTTGTCGGCACACGGTGGCATGGATCGATGTTCAGCTGGGTCAATGGGCTGATGTAGATCTTGAATTTCTGCTCATCGGGAACGCCGGCGCTCATTTGTGGATTCAATCCATGGATTCCTTCCACGACAATCGGCTGGCCTTTTTCCAGCGATGTGATGCGCTTGCCGAAGACCTTCTTGCCCGTGACAAAATCAAATTCAGGGATATCGCATTTACTGCCATCCAACAAAGCATTCATCTGTTTCTCGAACAAGCCGACATCAATCGCTGAAATCGATTCAAAGTCCAGTTTTCCGTTTTCATCCGGAACCATGTCGCAGCGATCAACAAAATAATCATCCATTCCCAGGTACAATGGCTTGAGACCGTTTACCCGCAATTGAATGCATAGTCTTTTCGCAAAAGTCGTCTTGCCCGATGAGGATGGGCCGGCGATCAAGACCATGCGTTTCCCGCTTGTCTTGATCGCATATGCGATCTCGGCGATTTTCTTTTCGTGCAGCGCTTCCGAAAGCAGGATCATATCCTGCCAACCACCCTTTTCAATCAGCTTGTTCAGGTCGTTGGCGTAATTGACACCAAGCAGCCTTTGCCATTGCAACTCTTCGGAAAAAGCATCGTACATCATCTTTTGTTCTTCATAAACGGGGATTTCGTCTGGCTTTGAGGGATGGGCAAACCGCAACAACATGCCGTTGCGATAACGCTTTACCTCAAAGTTGCCAAGCCAGGATGCCGAGGGAACCAGATGGACGGATACATTGTGGAGTTCATTGCCCATGCGCGCCTTTCCCCCGTCTGTCTCAATTTTTTCGTCCGATTTGCATAGTTCCTTCATCCTGTTCTCGATCTCGTCTGCGAGCTCATTGGTGACCGTTGTCTTGATCGTTGTAAACAGGCCGCGGGAAAGACTGTTTGCGACTGCAACCTTCATCTCTTCCCCAAGGATATCGTGAATCGCACGGCAATACAGGAGCGTCAAAGATGTCTGGTACGCCATGTTTGCGTAATTGTCCCGGATATCCAGGAAATCAATGCGGCATTCGCCATCGACGATATCATCCATCGAAATCGCATGGTTGTCTTTCCTTGCGGCCATAATGGCGTATTTTGGGTCAAGATATCTAAGCAACGAGGATATCTTCTCCTCGTGTTCCAGCATGATCTGCGTTTCTTGCCCTGGGCATGAAATCGTAACCTTGAACATAATTCCTCCTATATCTCGCTCTTGAATGCGGATGTTGCCTTGTGCCTTGGCGAAGAGATTTCCTGCGTACTCCCTTGTGTAATACGCATGAATTCATCTTGCGCCGAGAAAGGGTTGTCTTGCTTGCGCACCTTATGGTATCTTCCACTAGGACCTAGCTCCCGCATCTTTGAGTTATCCTTCAAATAGATTTTTACATATTCCTTGATCTTGGCTCTGGCATCTGGATCAATGACAGGGCATGCCACCTCGACGCGCTTTTCGGTGTTGCGGGTCATGAAATCCGCCGAGGAAATGTAGATCTTCTCATCGCTTCCCTTGCCAAACATATAGATCCTCGAATGCTCAAGGTATCTTCCGACAATCTGGTAGACATGGATGTTCTCCGTCTTTCCTGCAACCCCTGGCAAAAGGCATGATATCCCTCGCACCAACAGCGTGACCTTTACCCCGGCGCAAGAAGCATCCTTGAGCTTGGCGATGATTTCTTCGTCCGTCAAGGCATTGATCTTGGCGAAGATCATTCCGTTTTCACCCTTGGCTATCTCTTCGTCCATCATCCCGAGAATGGCGTTCTTTAATGAAACCGGCGCCACCAGCAATGTCCCGTAGGTTCCATCCAGCTTTCCCACCTGCATGTTGCGGAAAAACTCCGTTGCGTCTTCCAGAATGTCAGGGTTTGCCGTGAGATACGCAAGATCGGTGTATTGTTTTGCTGTGGACTCGTTGAAATTGCCGGTCGCAA
The DNA here is from genome assembly GCA_900315225.1 of uncultured Erysipelotrichaceae bacterium. Taxonomy (GTDB): domain Bacteria; phylum Bacillota_I; class Bacilli_A; order Erysipelotrichales; family Erysipelotrichaceae; genus Bulleidia. Next base: position 7,487 of record OMYM01000428.1, read on the forward strand.
CAAGCGCAACCTGGGAAACGTTGCCTTGGGAAACCTTGGTGATCAGGCAGACCTTCGAGTGTACTTTGTATTTTTCAAAGCCATAGATGACGTTGCAGCCGGAATCTTCCAGCATTTCGGAATAATCGATGTTATTTTGTTCATCAAACCTCGCCTTGAGTTCGATCAACACATCCACTTCCTTGCCATTTTCCGCTGCCGCGCAAAGATAGTTGACTAAGCGCGCTCTTTCCGCCAGACGATAAATGGTAATCTTGATGGAAACAACATCCGGGTCGTTGGCGGCTTCCCTCAACAGAAGCAAAAATGGTTCCATGGATTCATATGGATAGCTGAGAAGCACATCTTTCTGCCTCACCTGCTCAAAAAGGCTCTTGCCATAGTCAAATGCGGTGGAAAGCCTTGGCTCGTATGGCTCATATAGCAGCATGCTCTTCTTTTCATCAGACACCAGCCCGCCCAAGCCAAAGGCATACTTCATGTTCATCGGGCTATGCGTGACAAACATCGCTTGCTTGGTGACCTTCAGATGACCAGACAGGTATTTGCTGAAATGATCGCTGGGTTTTTGCGAAAGGACGACCGTGGTAACGTTCATCTTCTTTCTTTCCTTGAGCACCTTCAACATCTTCTTGCGATAGTCGGGAATATCATCGAAAGCTTCGTCTTGCGGGTCTACATACGCGCTGCGGGAAACCCTGAGCTTGAGAATCTCATCGATCTTGACATCGGGGTACAGGTCGCTGAAGAAATGCACAACGACATCCTCGACATGCACAAAGCGCAGCTTGTCGTCGTTTTGCAAAACCACAATGCCATCAAGGGATGCAGGCACCGGCAAAAAGGCATAGGCGCTCTTGTTTTTGTCGCGCACCCTTGCGGCGATATATGTCTGGCCACTCAGCAGATTCGGGAATGGGTGGTGTGTATCGACGATCTGCGGCGCCATGACTGGCGCCATCTCACGCTTGAATTTCTTCTTCAGCATCTTCAGCTCGCCCTTTGAGCAATCCTTGATCGCCACGTCCTCGATGCCTTCCTTCGCCAGTTTCTTGTTCAAATCGTCCAGTATCTCATCGCGCTTTTTCATTCCCCGCTTGCAGGCAGGGTAGATGACATCCAATTGTTCCTTGGCCGTCTTGCCGCTCTTATGGTCGATATGCGTGTAGTTGGCGTTCATCATGTCAAAAAGACTGCCCATCCTGACCATGAAAAACTCATGGAGGTTGGACGTATATATTGAAACAAACTTCAATCGTTCCAACAGCGGGACGTTCTTGTCCTTTGCCTCATTGAGGCACCTGTCGTCGAAATGAAGCCACGATAGCTCGCGGTTCTGGGTATATCCTTGCTTAAATAATTCCCTGTTCATTCTTCCTCCCCTGAATCATCCAGCGCAAGACACAGTTCATACTCCGTGCCGCCATCGTTGCCGGTAGGGCGAAAGCCGTTGGCAACGAGCACTTTACGGGAAGCCTCGTTATCTTTCAGGCAATGCGCCTTGACCTTCATTCCTAGCCTCAACAAAAGACCGCACATCAACAACACCGCGCGCGTAGCAATCCCTTGCGACTGATAGGCAGGCTTTACGCGATAGCCAATCTCGCAATACCCATCCGCAATGGAATACGCCTCGATCACACCCTTGAAAAGACCTGCCTCATAGATGCCAAGGACCATGCAAGCGTGCTCAAGAAAACGGATTTCAAACGCCTTTTGCATGCGCAGGCAATCACGCCCTGAAAGAGGATGCTCAAACAGATCCTCCATGAGCGGCGCATCTTCACGCGCTACCTTTTTTAGGCAAATTCCGTCATACTCCACGATAGGCCATTCGTCGAACATAGCCTCTCCTTTCTGGTCTTGTTTTTTATCATCAAACTGGATATAGCCATTATAACCCAAAAAGTTATAATTAGTCTCGCTAGAAAAGAGGTTCGTGATATGAAACGCATAGCAACAATGCAGGATATCTCCTGCGTAGGAAAATGCTCCTTGACAGTGGCATTGCCTATCATCAGCGCCATGGGCATAGAGACCGCAATCATGCCTACAGCCGTTCTTTCCACCCATACGATGTTCAAGGGATTCACCTTCCTTGACTTGACTTCCCAGATCGAGCCGATCATGGATCACTGGGAAAAGGAAGGGTTCAAGTTCGACGCATTGTACACTGGATATCTGGGATCGTTTGAGCAACTCTCCTTGGCCGCTTCTTTCTTCGAGCGTTTCGGCAAAGGGGTCTTGAAGCTGGTTGACCCATGCATGGCCGACAATGGCAAGCTGTATCCTGGCTTCACGCCGCAATTTGCCCGCGCCATGCGCGACCTTTGCGCAAAGGCAGATGTGATTTGCCCGAACATGACCGAGGCATCGTTCTTGCTGGATATTCCCTACCGCGAAAACTACGATGAAGAATATTGCCGTAGCGTCTTGCGGCAACTGACGGACATCGGCGCAAAAAGAGCAGTGATCACTGGGGTTTCCTTCGAGAATGGAAAACTTGGCGCATATGCCTACGACAGTGAAAAAGATGAATACCTGTGCTATTTCAACGACGAGGAACCACAGCACTTCCATGGCACAGGAGATATTTGGGCAAGCGTTTTCCTTGGCGCATCCGCCCTTGGCAAGCCATTCCTTGAGGCAATGGAGATTGCCTGTGACTTTGTCAAGGAATCCATTCGCCTTACGCTCTTAGAGGAAAACCACAACGAATACGGCGTGAATTTCGAGCAAGCGCTCTTTGGGCTTGCGGCACGCCTCCAATAGCCTCACGGGCAAATAAAAACGGGGAACCATTCCCCGTTTTTTTATTTGCCAAACCTTGCCATCAGCTTTGCCATGGCATCATCCATGGTAACCTGCTCCTTCTTTGGCTTTTGATTCTTCTTGCGCCCCTTTGCGCCATTGTTGCGCTTAGGCTGGGCATCCCTTTTCTCAAGTTGCTCCTTTGGCAACAGGCTCAAGGAAACCCTTCCCCTCGCCTCGTCTATCTCGTACACCCAGACATCCACAATATCGCCAACAGAAACAACTTCATATGGAATTGCATTGCGGCGCATCGTCATCCTGGTAGAATGCACCAGTCCATCCTCATGCAGGCCAATATCGACAAAGGCACCGAAGTCAACAACATTCCTGACTGTTCCAGAAAGCTTGTCGCCAACATGCAAGTCGGAGATTTCCAAGACATCGCTTCGCAACAAAGCGCCTTCGAACTGCTCACGGTAATCGCGCAACGGCTGGCGAATGGCTTCCTCGATATCGTTCAGCGTGAATGGATCAACGCCAAGCTGGTCTGTCTTTTCCTTAGGGAACACCGCATCCGCTTCACCCAGGCGAGTAATCCCGCAAGCTTCCATCAATGCCTTGGCAAGCACATAGCTCTCTGGGTGTATGGAAGTCTCGTCAAGCGGCTCGTCGCCATCGGTAATGCGCAAGAATCCCGCGCACTGCTGGAATGCCTTGGGACCAAGCTTCTTTACCTTGCGCAATTGTTCACGGTTGGTAAATCTTCCGTTTTCGTTCCTGTAGTTGACGATCTCCTTGGCAACCGCCGAATTCAGACCGGAAATATGCGTCAAAAGCTCCTGGGAAGCAGTGTTGACATCTGCACCAGTACGGTTGACACACTTCATGACAACTTCGTCAAGGCGTTGCGACAATGCCTTTTGCGGCAAATCGTGCTGATATTGGCCAACCCCAATGGACTTCGGATCGATCTTGATAAGTTCCGCCAACGGGTCCAAAAGCCTTCTGCCAATGGAAACCGCCGATCTTTCCTCTACGGCAAGGTCAGGGAACTCCGCCCTTGCGGCTTCTTGCGCGCTCCACACGGACGCACCTGCCTCGGAAACGATGGCATATGAGACATTCAGATTCTCTTCCTTGATCAATTCCGCAACCAGCTTCTCGCTCTCACGGGATGCCGTGCCATTGCCAATAGCAATGATCTCTACGCCATGCTTGCGGATCATTGACAGTAACTTCTTCTTATCCGCATCAACGCTTGCCCCGCTCTTTTTAAATGGATAGATCTTGTCGACCTCCAGCATCTTGCCAGTCTCGTCGATGACCGCAAGCTTGCATCCATTGTAGAAGCCAGGGTCAAAGCCAAGGACTGTCCTGCCCTTGAGCGGCGCTTGCAACAATAGCTTCTCCAGGTTTGTAGAGAAAATCTCAATCGACTTTTCATGCGCCCTTTCGCTCAGGTCGCTGCGAATCTCGCGCTCAATGGACGGAAACAACAACCTTGTGCATCCATCGTATGCGGCATCCTTCAATTCCTCGTCGACAATCGATTTTTGTCCATGGGTCAATGCCTTGTATGCCTCTTCCTTGAGATGGTCTGCATCATATTCAAAAGACACGGAGATGACCTTTTCTTTCTCAGCGCGATCAATCGCCATGATGCGGTGGTCTGCCACCTGGCTCACCTTTTCGCTGCGGTCATAGTACATCTCGTAGACTTTCTTTTCGTCCTGCGCATCCTTCTTCAGCTTGGTGACAAGGACACCTGCCACATTGATCGTATCCTTGAACGACCATCTCTGCTTGGCGTTGTCGCTGACAACTTCGGCGATGATATCCTTTGCGCCTTGGATGGCAGATGGCACATCCTTGATCGTTTCATTGATATACGCCGCCGCCTGCTCCTCCAGGGAACCCTCGGTGGGAAGCGAAAGCATCCAGTCCGCCAAAGGCTGTAGGCCTGCATTGATCGCATTGGCGGCCCTGGTCTTCTTTTTCTGGGCGTATGGACGGTAGATATCCTCTACCTGGGAAAGCTTTTCGCAATCCATGACAGACTTTTTGATCTCCTCTGTCAGCTTCCCTTGCTCCTCGATCAGCTTCAGGACATTCTCTTTCCTTTCCGCCAACTTGTTTTGGTAATCGTACTGTTTCTGGATAAACAGGATCTGCTCTTCATCCAGCCCCTTTGTCTGGTCTTTTCTATACCGGGCGATAAACGGAACCGTGTTTCCTTCCTCCAGCATAGCCAAGGTGTTCTTCACTTGATCTGGGGAAATCTTAAGCTCGGATGCTATCCGGGCGATAATTTCTTCATTCATACGTCGTGCTCCTTTCAATTGCATTATTCTACCACTCTATTTTGCTTTCTCGGTCAATGCCAAGAACTTTTTTCATCCAATCATTAGAATTTCTTAAGAAACATAGGTTGCAAAAAGATATCATTGTGATATCATAGCGGTATGAAAGCGAGGAAAAGATATGAAAGAAAAGGAACTTAGGGGACAGAGCAATGGCATGCTTGTCCTGCTGGCGGCGATTGCGGCGTATATCCTTGCCGCAATGTCGACCATTGTATGCGCCGCCACAGGATCGTGGCTTGTCATTCCATCGGCGCTCTACCTATTCATCGGCTGGATTCCCTTCATGGGGCTAAAGGTCCTGAAGCCGCAAGAAGCATTGGTGCTGACATTGTTTGGCCAGTACTATGGCACATTGAAGGGACAAGGCTTCTTCTTCGTCAACCCCTTCTGCACGGCGATCAACCCGGCGGCGCAAACCCGCCTGTCGCAAAGCGGGGACGTAAAAACCAACACGCGCGAAGTCACGCCCGAGCAAGTGCAAGCCGCGATGGCTTCATACTCAAAGAAGCTTTCCCTCAAGATCATGACGCTGAACAACAACAAGCAAAAGATCAACGATGTCCTTGGCAATCCCGTGGAGATCGGCATTGCCGTGACCTGGCGCATCATCGATACCGCCAAGGCAGTATTCAACGTCGACAACTACAAGGAATACCTTTCTCTTATGTGCGACACGGCTCTGCGCGATATCGTCAGGCTCTACCCATATGATGTAGCGCCAAACATCGACACGACCGGCGATGGCGTGTCCGACGACGGAAGCCTGCGCGGGTCGTCAACGATCGTTGCGCAACGCATCAAGGACGAGATACAGCAAAACGTGGAAAACGCGGGAATCGAGATCATTGGCGCAAAAATCACCTATCTGGCGTATGCCCCGGAAATAGCTGCCGTCATGTTGCAAAGGCAGCAGGCGAGCGCCATCATCGATGCTAGGAAAATGATTGTGGATGGAGCCGTGGGGATGGTTGAAATGGCTCTTGAGAGACTGCAGGAAAACGATACGATTTCGCTTGATGAAGAAAGAAAGGCTGCGATGGTGTCGAATCTGCTGGTTGTCCTTTGCGGCAACCACGACGCACAACCGGTAGTCAACACCTCAACGCTGTACTAATGGCCGCAAAGAAACAAATCCCCTTGCGCCTTTCAGGCGAATTGTACGAAGAGCTGGCGCGTTGGGCCGAAGCGGATTTCCGCTCGGTCAATGGCCAGATAGAGTTCCTGCTTACCGAATGCGTCAAAGCCCACAAAAAGAGCGGCCGACATATTCCTGAAGCAATCAAGAAAGAGACAGAAGAATAAAGAATGCCACAGCTAATCACTACGTTATTGGTGATAGCCATCGTCCTGTTGCTTATTTTCACGAATATTATCGTTGTTTTGTCAGGAATAACAAGTGAACGAAAGATCAGTATGTGAAATAGATTGAAGGAGATACTATGAATGGACTGTATGACGGAGTCATGGCGGCGATGCCATGGATTGCTGTAGGACTGGTGCTTGCCATCTTTTTCGCAAGATCCGCAAGCCACAAGAAAAACATCGAAAAGAAAATCGAAAAGAAAGAAGACTATGGCACGGAAGGCATGTCTCTTGGCATGTGCATTGGCGTTGCCATGGCAACGGCCATGCACATGAATGTTGGACTCGGCCTATCGATTGGCATGGTCATCGGCCTTGCCGCGGGGTCATCCATGAAGAAGGATGAAAGAACCAAGGAAGATGACGCTTGAAACAAAACGATTGATTTTACATCGTCGGAAGACAAGGATGCGAAAAACCTATATCAAATAGAAGTCAGAGAATGTCGATGTACCTTTGATGCATGAAAAGATGTTCTTAGCGTCTGGTGCCGTGCGTAAAGAAAGATCTCTAGATATGCGAGTGGCGGGGAAGTATCCGTTGCCATCCTGTTGCAAAGGCAGCAGGCGAGCGCTATCATAGATGCTAGGAAAATGATTGTGGATGGAACAGTGGGAATGGTTGAAATGGCTCTTGAGAGACGGCAGGAAAACGGTACGATTTCGCTGGATGAAGAAAGAAAGGCTGCGATGGCGTCGAATCTGCTGGTTGTCCTTTGCGGCAACCACGATGCACAACCGGTAGTCAACGCCTCAACGCTGTACTAATGGCCGCAAAGAAACAAATCCCTTGCGCCTTTCAGGCGAATTGTACGAAAAGCTGACGCGTTTTGCCCAAGCGGATTTCCGCTCGGTCAATGGCCAGATAGAGTTCCTGCTTGCCGAATGCGTCATAGCCCACAACAAGAGCGGCCGACACATTCCTGAAGCAATCAAGAAAGAAACGGAGGAATAAAGAATGCCACAGCTAATCATTACGTTATTGGTGATAGCCATCGTCCTGTTGCTTATTTTCACGAATATTATCGTTGTTCCCCAGGAAAGCGCCTATGTCATTGAGCGACTAGGAAGATACCAGTCGACATGGAATGCAGGAATGCACCTGAAAATCCCATTTATCGACAGGATTGCGCGCAAGGCACTGTTAAAGGAACAAGTCGCAGACTTTGCGCCGCAACCGGTCATCACAAAGGACAACGTAACAATGCAAATAGACTCTGTCGTGTACTTCAAGATCTTTGATCCAAGACTGTATGCGTATGGCGTTGAAAACCCGATCATGGCAATGGAGAACCTGACGGCGACAACCCTTAGAAACATCATTGGCGACATGGAGCTTGACGCAACCCTCACTTCCCGCGAGGCAATCAACTCCGAAATGCTAAAGACAATCGACAAGGCAACCGATCCATGGGGCATCAAGGTCACCAGAGTCGAGCTTAAGAATATCCAGCCTCCCGCAGCCATCCGTGAATCCATGGAGAAGCAGATGAAGGCAGAGCGTGAAAAGAGAGCTGCCATTTTGACCGCAGAAGGTGAAAAGCAGGCGATGATCCTGACGGCAGAAGGTCAAAAGGAATCGGCAGTCCTGCAAGCCGAGGCCGCAAAGCAAGCAACAATCTTGGCAGCGGAAGCGCAGAAAGAAAAAGAAATCAAGGAAGCAGAAGGTAAGGCGGCAGCCATCAGGGCAATTCATCAGGCAACGGCAGACGGCCTTAAGGCCATGAAAGAAGCTGGTGCCGATGAAGCGGTCCTCCGCCTCAAGAGCCTCGAGGCATTCGAGGCGGCAGCAAATGGACAGGCCACCAAGATCATCATTCCTTCCGAGATCCAGGGAATCGCGGCACTGGCGGCAAGTGTCTCTGAAACACTCAAGAAAGATTGATGAGCGCAACACCGTTTGCCCTATTCCTGATAGCCGTATGGGTTTTCATCGGCTTTTCGCTAAGACGCAGCCGCATGCATAGCAAAGACAACAGGAATAATTCCCGCAGCAGCGATGGACACATTGTCCCACGCAACGACGACATGACATGCGAGACTAAATACGGTCATCATCATGCGACCATCGATGGCGAACACCCACGCTACATAGTCCATGAAGAGCCAAACGAAGGCTATGTCATCCTGAATGGCGTCAAGAGAAAGATCACTGACTGTCGGAATCTCTAGCAACAAAAAACGGAAACGAATGTTTCCGTTTTTTTATGCATGCGCTGCGCGTCATTTTTCATCCAGAATCGCTTTCTGGAAGCTCTTTGACAAATCGATCATATGTCGATAGAAATCCTCGAAGTATGGCTCAATGTCATCGTCTTTCAAAAGAGCGATGTTTCTCCCAATGATCTTTTCCTCGCGGGAAGCGTCCAGTATTGGGATCCTGTTTTCTATCTTGTATTCAATGATGTCGCGCAGCAATTCAAACCTCGTCTCAAACAATTGCGTAATCGCGGCATCGATCTCATCGATGCGCTGCCTTGCCTGGTCTAGCTTTGTTGACATATCGCCTCCTTGTCAACCATTGTACACGATTCTTTCTGAAAACATTCCCAAAAATTCCAAGATTCTTTTTCATTCAAGCCTCTTTACATGGTAGAATACCAATGTTTCAAAAAGGAAAGAGGCACTTTATGAGCAAGAATTTTGTATTTATCTCACCGACATTCCCGCCGAACTACTATCAATTCCCGAAAGCGTGGAAAGCTATCGGCGGCACATCGCTTTGCATTGGGGAAGACAGCTGGGAATCGCTGCCCGATGAGCTCAAGGCTGCCTGCACGGAATATTACCAAGTCGGTTCACTCATGAACTACGATGAGGTTTACCGCGCCGTTGCGTGGTTCGCCCATAACCATGGAAAGATCGACTGGCTGGAATCAAACAATGAATTCTGGCTGGAGCAGGATGCAAGGCTCCGCACGGATTTCAATATTGTCTCCGGCGACAAGACCGATGATGTCAAGCGCTACAAGCTAAAATCGCAAATGAAGGCGTTCTATGAAAAGGCTGGCGTTCCTGTCGCGCGCTATCACTTGACCACAACATTGGAAGAAGGACGCAAGTTCATTGAGAAAGTAGGCTATCCAGTCGTTGTCAAGCCGGACAATGGCGTTGGTGCCAACGCCACCTGGAAGATCAACGATGACGAGGGTCTTGTCGACTTCTACAACCAAAACCTCAAAACGCAATACATCATGGAAGAGTATGTCCCTGGACACCTTGTATCCTTCGATGGCATCACCGACCAGGACAACAATATTATCTTCAAGACAAGCCACACCTTCCCCGAGCCAGTCATGGACATCGTCAACGAAAAGGATGAATGCTTCTATTGGTCGGAGCGCGTGATTCCCGAGGATCTCGATAAAATGGGCGAAGCCGTGATCCATTCTTTCAACATCAAGGGCAGATTCTTCCACACCGAGTATTTCCGCCTTGCCCAAGACAAGGAAGGACTTGGCAAAAAGGGCGATCTCGTTGGCCTGGAAGTCAACATGCGTCCTCCGGGAGGCTGGACGCCCGACATGATGAACTATGCCAATGACATCAATGTATACCAGATCTATGCCAACATGGCCATGTACAACGAAGGACTATATGACACAGATCGCCCATATTTCGCCGCATACGCAGGCAGAAGGGATCACTTGAGCTACAAGCACAACGCTACCGAAATCTACATGCGCTTTGGTCAATATATCACCATGCACGGCAGAATGCCCGATCTTCTTGGCGAAGCCATGGGCAACGAGTATTTTGTGGCCAGAGCCAAGACAATGGAAGAAATCAACCGTTTCTTCGCGTTTGTCTACGAAAAGGAAAATGGTGCGCAATGAAGACGGAATATTTCAAGGAATACAGTCCTAACCTTGGCAGGGACATGGAATGGAAGTCGTATGGCCACGCTGGGAAGCCAATGCTTGTCTTCCCTTGCCAGGATGGACGCTTCTTCGATTTTGAGGACAGAGGCATGGTGGCGGCAGCTTCGAAATACATTGACGAAGGAAAACTACAGCTGTTCTGCTGTGATTCCAACGACCAGAATTCTTGGTCGCGCGTCAATGACTGGGATAACCGCAACCGCATCGAGCAACAAGAGAAGTATTTTCACTATATCGTCGATGAGCTGTGCCCGCGCATCTTCGAGATCAACACCAATTCAAATGGGCAAAGGGCTGCAGGAATCTATACGACCGGCTGCTCCATGGGCGCTAGCCACGCGGTGAATTTCCTCCTGCGCCGCCCCGACATCTTCGCAGGGTGCATCGCTATGTCCGGCGCATACGACGCAAAGCTTTTCTTCAAGGACTATTCGGATGACCTTGTATACAACAATTCCCCGGTCGACTACATCAACGGCATGGCGTACAACCATCCATATGTACAAATGTACCGCGAACGCCAGATTATCATCTGCTGTGGCAGGGGCGCGTGGGAACACCCGATGCAAGAAGATTCCGCGCGCATGAAGGAGCTTTTTGGATACAAGGATATTCCAGCGTGGGTTGACTTCTGGGGATATGATGTCGCGCACGATTGGCCTTGGTGGCTCAAGCAATTCCCGTATTATCTACAGTTTGTGTGCTAAAAATGAAAACCGATGATCCAATCATCGGTTTTCTTATTGCATTTTATTTTATCTCTGCTATAATACCAGAGTAATGCGGATATGGCGGAACTGGCAGACGCGCTAGATTTAGGATCTAGTTCTTCGGAGTGCAGGTTCGATTCCTGTTATCCGCACTAAAAAACCCGGATCAACCGGGTTTTTTCTTTATCCAATCGGTATCTCGACAACCTCTGCCATTTTCGTCAGGCAGCTTTCAATCTGCTGGGAAATCTCTCTGACAAGCCGCTCGGTAATCTCGTCATTCTTCCCTTCCTCAAGCTTTTCGAACATCTTAGCCTTTGCTTCCATGGCCATTTTGTCGATGCGGTTTTCAACCATTGACATTGGAAACAGCTTGCGCACGGGATGCGGAATGCTCATGTTTTGCGCCCAAACCTGCATTTTTTCCTTGCCCAAAAGCAACACTAGCATGGAAAGTACCGCGCCTGCCAAAATTCCTGGCAGGCCATTCGCGATCAATGCGACCCCGCTTCCCCCGCACAAGAAGCCAATCAATATAGATACAAGTGCATCGACCAACCATGTCAATTCCTCCACCGGCAACAGTTGTTTCGCATCTACTTGCACGTCAAAATCGTTGACCGACAAATACGAGTTTAGGTTTAGCGCGCTATATGGAACATTGTGCCTTGCGCATATCGGCATGGTATGTTCCTCAAGGGAATAAGCAATCGTCTTAAGCCAATTTCCAACGGGACGGGCAAGAAGCGTGCGCGCTTCATCCGTATGCATGTATGCATCGATTTCCTTGGCAAGCACGCTATCGATTTCATTGAGCTTTTCAATCTCCCCGTTGCGCCAGCGAGAGATCACTGGCACTGCCGTGTTGCGAATGATCGGCTCGATCAATGTATCGATCGCCGCGCGATATAATTCCTCGCTGTGGTCTGCCACTATTTTCTCGACAACAGTCGAGCTGATCAAGCGATCAATGTCTTCCTTGAACAATCGTAGCTCTTCATCGATCTTGCCGCAATAAGCCAATCCCCTTGCGACTGAAAACTCTGGCTCGCTGCTGGACACAATGACTGCCTCGGGAAACACTTCAGCGCACCAGTGGCGGATTTCTTTCATTTTTGACACACCGCCAGTCAAGAATAACAGTTCCGGCTGCTTTCCTCCGATTGCATCCCTGGCTTCTTTCAGGCTTTCCGAGAAAACCTCGTGGAACGACTTGTTCCCAAGCCTTTCGACTTTCTGGTTCAGCATTTCATTCGCAACATGTTCATCGACTTTCAATGTCAACCGTGCAGGCACCATCCCTTCCCGGATCAAGATTGTCTTTGTGCACAGTTTGTCTTGCCAAAAGTCCGGGTCGGAAAAATACTGTTCCTTGACGCGTCTTGCCGCAAATTCACAATAGCTTCGCCATGACTCGCTTTCGCTGAATATCCCATGTATTCTCTTTGCGTCAGGGGAATTCTTGATTGATTCCCCAAGCAGAATCTCGTCCATGACGCCGCCTCCCAAAAACACCTCGCCTCCCGTCTGCAGCTCAACTTCCTTGCCCGACATGATATAGGCAAAATCGGTTGTCGAGGAACCGATATCCACGACAAGCACCGGGCGGGAAAGAATATCGTAGCCAACCTGAAGGTATTTGGACTGGCACGCTGAAACCAATGCCGCGCGCGATTCGGAGATGACCTTCACCGGAGGATAGCCAAGCTTTTCAAAAATCAAGCGGTAGTCCTCGCGCACGATATTGCTCCAGCCCGCTGGACAGCCAACGTAGAAACAATTTTCCAGACCCTTGATCAAATCACCACTCAGGTACAATTCCCCAAGCAATGCCCCAGCGAAGCTCTTGACATCGCGCACCACGGATTCATCCGTCAAAAACTTGCTCTTAAAGCGTATTTTTCTCTCCAGTGCATCCGGATCATAGCAAGCGCCTTCCCCAATCAGCACATCCCCGTTCTTGAGCAACGCGTAGGCTGTTATAATGCTTTTCTCTTCGCGTATCTCGAGAACTTCCGGCAAGTCCCTGCTGTCCTTTTCCAGCCTGGCGACCGCGCTTTCCGCATCGCCTAGATCAAACCCATAAAACCAATCCATCATCGGCCTCCTGAAGCAAGCCCTTTCTTCAAAAGCTTTCCTTCCTGTACAATCGCCGGGCGCATTGTTCCGCCCCTTCCAGGCAAAACATCAAACTTGCGCGCATCATCCTTGTTATACTCCAAAAGCTCGACATTGCCCTTGTGCAGGTAATATCGTATCGCCGACAACATCGCATCCTTGCTTTCCGATGCGTCCATCGCGTAGATTTCATCCAACAAGGACGCAAACATCTCCACCAGCCCCATATCCATGAGTCCTTCCTTAGCGTCAAGGCGTCTTCTTTTCTCTATCGTTGCCTGCGTCTGAAGCTCGTCAAGCACACTGTCCATGGCTACCGCCATGCCATACAGGCAACGATATACCCTTTGCCCGCTGAGATTGACTTCCGTGCGGGTTTCTTGGCCTCCCTTGGGAACAGCCGTAAAGCGCACCCCTGCCACAAATGCAAGGAGGCATCCTGCCGCAACCATCGCCAAGGTAATAAGCCCAATGCCCCTCACCAACAACAGCCCTGTCATACAGAGTCCTGCCGCCACAATCGCCAAAGGAATCCACGATTTGCTTCTTTCGCGTTTTTCAACGGAAGTCTTCCATACCGTTGCATCCTCAAAGCAATCCAGAAACCCCACTGAGGCTTTCGCAGCTTGCACAAGACCATAGGCGCATTGCTGGAGAAACTCTTGTGATTCCTCTTCGTTGAAAGCATACAGCATTCGCCCCAGCTGATCGGATGCTTCCTTCATCACCGCGCTCGCCTCTTTCAAAGACGAAACCCTTTGTAAAAACCGTTCCTTGTCTTTTTCAAGCAACACCGTCATTCCTGCCATCGTTCTTTCCCCCGTCATTCCCATTTGCCCCGACCTTTTTCAGGTCGGTATCTTTGTTCTCGTTCAGTATCCTGCGCACAAGCCTAGCGTATACATCTGGTTGCGTCACCATCAGCTCATTGTGGCTAAACGCGCCCGTCTTCACCCGACGCAAGCTTGGACACATCGATTTCATCGCACGCATGCCTTCGACATAGCTCTTTTCTTTCGTTCCATAAATATAGAATACCTCGCTGGCACGCAAGCCCTCGACATTCTCCGGCAGTTCATACTGCATGAAAGCGCATATGCTGTTTTCGATTGTCTTGAATTTTGCCGAGCGGCACAAATTTTCCCTTTGAAGGTCATATCCCAGCTTTATGCGTATCACCAGTCCCGTCAAAAAACGGTCGCTGCCATACATCAGTGCATCATACAGATAGGCATAGATCTTTGAATATACTACCGCGCCTTTCTTCGGCTTTATATATCCACCATTCAAGATCAATGTCCTTGCCTCGATGAGTTCTCGCAACGCCAAATCCAACGTAACTGCACCGCCCAAGTCGCATCCTAGGATTGCCTCGACCTTGCCTCCATGCCCTTGCCGCAGGTAGCTGGCAATCTGCCGCGCTTCTTCCCTGATCGACGAAAAGCCGGCTTTTTCGCCATCATAGCCATCCAGCGCAACCGCAACGACATGATAGTCCTTGTGCAAGTCGTCGATCACCTTTGCAAAAGACTGGAGCACATCCATGCCAATGCCATGGATCAAGACAACGACAGGGTCATTGCGGTTGCCATACTCGTAAAACTTCATGTCCTTACCTCTCTTGTCTATTTTCTCATATTTAGGACGGACACACTTTGCAAATATCAAATATTCCTGTCAATGCCGTTTCTATTTGCTAATGCAATAATCGTTGAAACCGCCAAATGAATCCCATATTCTTCCCCTAGCGCCGCCTGGATCAACCTTCCGCTGACGCATCGTGTTCTTCCATCCGGCATCACGTCTTCCCGCAAGCGTATTTGTTCCCTGGACACAATGAATTCCATTGCTTCACCAAGCCAAGGGTATTCTTCATCGCATCTCTTGCGCCGTCCCCTGCATGGCAAATAGACATTCTCAGCGCGCATTTCCTCAATGCCTCGGCGGATGGTATTGCGGGATGCCCCGTGTTTTTTAGCAACCTCGCTGATCCCGCCCCTGCCACCGACGATCGCCTCGCTTGCCAACAATTTCCTCCTTTTCCTTGCTTCTTTCTGATTCATGGCGTTACCTCCCCCGCAAGCCTAGGATATCGCCTATTTTATTTTTTTCAACATCATGTTTTTGACGAGGGCAAAAAAAGAGACTCAATGAGTCTCTCCCTGAAAATCATTAGATCTCCGCGATTTCTTCTTGCGTCAAGACCCTGAGTCCTTTGCTCTTTAGCTTTGCCTCGGAAGCCTTTGTGTTTGAAGTACGGAAAACCATGTATGCCGTGTCGTTTCTCTTTGCGCCAAAGAAGGAATACATGTATTCGATGTTGACTTCTTCCTGGGCGAATATTTGCAAAAGCTTGTCAAGCCCACCTGGCTCGTTTGCTACCGGCACAGCAAGGACTGATGTCAAGCTGGCAATGAAGTTGTTGTCCTTCAGGACATTCATTGCGTAAAGCACATCGTCGACAATGATTCTGGCAATGCCAAAGTCCTTTGTCTCGGCCAATGAGAGAGCGCGCATATCGATCTGGCTGGCTGCCAGAACCGATGTCATCTTCTGCAGCGTCCCCGGCTTGTTCTCAAGAAATACAGAAATCTGCTTAATACTCATGGCATCCTCCGATTAAATCTTTCTCCTGTCAATGACGCGAACTGCCTTTCCTTCGCTTCTTGTAATCGTCTTCGGCGCAACCAGCGTGACTTTCGCACGTATGCCCAGCATGCTCTTGAGAGCATCGACGAGCTGTCTCTGTTTCTCGCTGACTTCACCTACGTTGTCCGTGAACATCTCTGGCGTCATTTCAACCTGTACCTCGAATGTGTCCGTGTTATTGACACGGTCAACGATAATCAGGTAGTTCGCCGCATAGCCAAGGTTCAAGAGAACTGTCTCGATCTGGCTTGGGAAGACATTGACACCTCTGATGATCAACATGTCATCGCTTCTTCCTCTTGGCTTCGCCATCTTTACATGGGTTCTTCCGCAAGGGCATTTTTCCCTTGTCAAGCGACAGATGTCGCGTGTGCGGTATCTCAACAAAGGGAATGCTTCTTTGTCAAGCGAAGTGAAGACAAGCTCTCCCTCGCTGCCTTCCGGCAATACCTCAAGGGTATCGGGATCAACGATCTCCGCCAGGAAATGGTCTTCGTTGATGTGCATGCCGCTTTGCGCGGAACACTCGAAGGAAACACCAGGTCCTGAAAGCTCTGTCAAGCCATAGATGTCATACGCCTTGATGCCAAGCTTGTTCTGGATGTCCTGGCGCATTTCCTCGCTCCATGCCTCGGCGCCAAAAATACCAGCCTTGAGGGGAATGTCATCTGGTCCATAGCCCATTTCGTTCAATCTTTCCGCAAGATATGCCGCATAGCTTGGTGTGCAACAAAGGATTGTCGCCGAGAGATCCATGATGAACATGATCTGCCTATCGGTGTTTCCCGAGCTTGTCGGAACAGTCAAACAACCGACCTTGTGCGAACCACCGTTCAAGCCAGGACCACCCGTGAACAAGCCATAGCCATAGGATACCTGGCATACGTCTTCGTTTGTCCCTCCAGCGGCTGTAATCGCCCTAGCGCAGCACTCTTCCCACAAGTCGATGTCATGTTGCGTGTAGAATGCTACAACGCGTTTTCCCGTTGTCCCTGAAGTGGATTGGATCCTTACACAATCCTTCAGGTCAACGCCAAGCAGTCCATACGGGTATGCATCTCGCAGGTCAAACTTTGACAAAAACGGAAGCTTCTTCAGATCATCGATCGACTGGATGTCGTCTGGAGTCAATCCCTTCTCTTCCATTTTTTTCCTGTAGTAGGGTACATTGTCCCATACATGCCTCACTTGCCGCACAAGTTTCTCGTTTTGAATCGCAACGATCTCCTCGCGCGGCGCACACTCGATTTCCGGCTGATAATACCTTTCCATAAAAACAAACCTTTCTATAACTAAAGCCTATGCATTCTTGCCAAGCATGAACGCCTTTTTATTCAATTCAATGAAGCGGGCAGGCACATTTGCCTCAAGGGAAGCCATCCACGCCTCGTCAGGCAAGTCAAAGTAATGCGACAACCTACCCATCAGCACAATGTTAATGGCGCGCGCGGAACCCGCTTCTTCCGCCAAGGCGAGGCAATCCAAGGCATCCACCTTGACACCAAGCGCCTTGATCTTGCCAATGACATCCTCGGGATAAGCCGCAGCACCCGTCACCACCGGCATCGGATCAATCTCCTGCGTGTTAGTCACCAAGACACCGTCTTTTTTCAGAAATGGCAGCCAGCGCGCGGCTTCCAGTGCTTCAAAGGAAACAATGAAGTCCGCCTGTCCCTTGTCGATGACCGGGGAATATACCTTGTCCCCGTATCTCACATATGTAACAACGCTTCCTCCGCGCTGGCTCATGCCATGCACCTCGGAAACCTTGACATCGTAACCTTGCCCCATCAATAGATGACCAAGGAGCTTGGAAGCAACCAGCGTTCCCTGACCACCAACGCCAACGATCATAATATTCTTTGTCTTCATGCTCATGCCTCCTTGGCGCTTGACTCGAATGCGCCAAACCTGCACATCTGGCTGCACACGCCACAGCCAACGCACAACGTTGCATCAACCCGCGCCTTGCCGTTCTTGATCGATACCGCAGGGCACCCAATGCGCATGCAAGACTTGCAGCCAATGCACTTATCGGTATTTACCTTCAGCGGAGCCTTGTGCTTGACATACTTCAACAACGCGCAAGGTCTTCTTGATATGATGACGGAAGGACCTTCCACCTTCAGTTCTTCCTTAAGCGCCGCATCACATTGCGCCAAGTCGTATGGATCAACGACACGCACGCGCTCGAATCCCATCGCTTTGCACAATGCCTCAAGGTCGATCTTGCCCGCAGGCTCGTTTTTGATGTTGTATCCCGTCGTAGGATTCTGCTGGTGCCCCGTCATTCCCGTGATTGAGTTATCAAGGATAATGACAACCGAGTTTGATTGGTTGTACGCCACATTAGCAAGACCTGTCATGCCGGAATGCATGAATGTGGAATCGCCGATGACCGCCACCGTCTTGTGTTCGCTCGCTTCGCCAAGCATCTTGTTGAAGCCGTGCAAAGCGCCAATGGATGCCCCCATGCACAGCGTCAATTCAATCGCCCCAAGCGGTTGCACCGCGCCAAGCGTGTAGCAGCCAATATCGCCAAGAACCGTGCAATTGTTTTTCTTCAATGTATAAAACAACCCTCTATGCGGACATCCCGCACACATGACCGGCGGACGCGCCGGGATATTTTCCTCTAGCGCAACGCCATTGTCGATATCCTTGTCAAACGCCTGGGCGATCATGTTCTGCGAGAATTCCCCGCACATTGGAAGCCTATCCTTGCCAATGCAATCTATGCCAAGAGCGCGCACATGGTTTTCTATGATCGGATCCAGTTCCTCGACGACCGCCACTGTCTTTACATGCGAAGCGAATTCCTTGATCAACTCTATCGGCAATGGATTGGTCATGCCAAGCTTCAAGACCCATGCTTCCTCGCCAAACACCTCCTTGACGTATTGGTAGGACGTGGAATGGGTGATGATGCCAAGCGCATCGCTTGTCCCCTGCTCAATTCGGTTGAGCGGGGATGTCTCTGCATAGGCGACCAGCTTTGCTGTCCGTTCCTCAACGAATGGATGGCGCTTGATCGCATTTCCCGGCATCATGACATATTTCGCAATATTCTTTTCGTATTCCTTGAGCGGAACGACTCTTTCCCCTGGCTCGACAATGGATTGCGAATGCGCGACCCTGGTGCACATCTTGAGCAACACTGGAGTATCAAAATCCTCGGAAATCTCATAGGCAAGCTTGGCAAACGCCAGCGCCTCGGACGCATCCGAAGGCTCCAGCATCGGCACCTTTGCGGCCAAAGCATGATGGCGGCTGTCCTGCTCGTTTTGCGAGGAATGCATTCCTGCATCATCGGCCACGCCAATGACCAAGCCAGCGTTTACGCCCGTATACGACATCGTGTACAACGGATCCGCCGCAACATTCAATCCGACATGCTTCTGCGCACAAAACGCACGCCTTCCCGCCAGACTAGCCCCGAAAGCGGACTCCATGGCGACTTTTTCATTTGGCGCCCATTCGCAGTAGATCTCATCATATTTTGCCGCTTCCTCTGTGATCTCTGTGGACGGGGTGCCTGGATAGCTTGATATGAAACAGACACCGGCCTCATAGAGGCCCCTGGCAACAGCCTTGTTGCCAAGCATCAGCTGCCTGTTTCCCTTGTTCTCATTTTCCATCACAAGAACCTCCTTGATTTGCTATTGTATATAATCGGTTGGAATAAATCAACACTTGTTTGCTTTAGCGTGCCAAAGTAACGTAAAGCTTTATGTATCAAATAATATTTTGCTTTGATCGCGTTTCGATAATGAAACCGTTTTCGGCCACGCCAGCCTTGAATTCTCTTCAAGCACCAGCATGGCCGTTGCATTATGACAATGTACGAATACGTCAATCGTTTTTGTCGCCAAGTGCTTCTCTTTGCGCCACAAGAACCTTTTCCTCATAGCACGCAAAGGCATCCTCGACAACCTTTTGGTCTGGCTTTGGCGTAAACATCGAAACAATCGGAACGACAATCAGTCCTGCGATCATGCAGAAGGCACCTGCATTGATCGGCGATTGCAAAAGCGTTGGGAAACTGCTTCTCACAAAGATATTCGCCATCATGACCACGGAGGAGAAGATAAAGCTGCACCATACGGATGCCTTGGAAACACCTTTCCAGTACAATCCATACAGGAATGGCGCCAAGAATGCTCCCGCCATTGCGCCCCAGGAAACACCCATCAGCTGCGCAATGAACGTAACGTTGGAACGGTACTGGATAATCGCAAGGACAACCGAGATTAAAATGAACACAACGATCAGCCAACGCATCACAAGCACCTGTTTTTTCTCATCCATATCCTTGACAAACTCATCCTTGATCAAGTCAAGCGTCAATGTCGAGCTGGATGTCAGAACAAGTGAAGAAAGCGTCGACATGGATGCGGAAAGAACCAAGATGACAACGATCGCAATCAATGTATCCGGCAAGCCCGACAACATGGTGGGAATGACGGAATCGTAGCCATTTGCGGCGATGTCGATGGAGTCAGAGAACAAACGGCCAAATCCACCAAGGAAGTAGCAGCCACCTGCCACGACGAACGCGAAGAACGTCGAGACAATGGTTCCCGTCGAGATCGATTTTTCGCTCTTGATCGCGTAGAATTTCTGCACCATCTGCGGCAAGCCCCAGGTTCCCAGCGAAGTCAGGATGACAACACCCAGCAGATTCACTGGATCTGGTCCAAAGAAGGAGTTAAACACGCCAGGCGTGGTCGAAACCGTCTCGTCGACCACCCTTCCCAGACCATCCAATGCCATCAGGAAACCACCCTTGCTATTTAATACGGATACAACAACCGCTGTAATGCCAAACAACATGATAATCCCCTGGATGAAATCGTTGATGGCTGTCGCCATGTATCCCCCCGCAATGACATACACCCCGGTCAATATGGCCATGACAATGACGCAAATGGAGTAGTCAATGTTGAACGCCATGCCAAAGAGCCTGGAAAGACCATTGTACAGTGAAGCTGTGTATGGAATCAGGAATATGAATGTAATGGCGGATGCAGCGATCTTGAGCGCCCTGGAGCCAAAGCGGCTTTCAAAGAACTGCGGCATTGTCCTGGAATCCAAATGCTGGGACATAATGCGCGTCCTTCTGCCAAGGATTACCCATGCAAGCAAGGAGCCGATCAAAGCATTGCCGATGCCGGCCCATGTAGCGGCGATGCCGTACTTCCAGCCAAACTGCCCTGCATAACCCACAAATACAACGGCCGAAAAATACGAAGTTCCAAACGCAAACGCCGTCAGCCACGGTCCAACCGACCGTCCGCCCAACACAAACCCATTGACATCCGTGGATGTCCTACGGCAGTAGAAACCTACGCCGATCATGATGGTAAAGAATACCACCAGCATCAGAATCTTGATAAACATAATTTTATCCCCTTTCACTTCATGGGCGCTTCGCTTTATTGCTCTAAAGCGCCAACGCAATAGAGTATACATCCATCCCGAAAATTTTGCAAGCATATTTTTTTCGAATTTTTCTTCGTTCGTAGAAACACAATACAATCACTTTTTTCATCCTTGTATTATTTCTTCTTGTGTTTAGCGCTTTAGCGTGATAAAATAATGCAGCTTGATCACTTACGAAAAAACCATGCAACGGAGGATACAATGAAAAAGGATCTAACATCAGAAGCTGTTTCAAGGTTTTACGACGCCGTGCTCTGTCTCGATACGCCGGAAGAATGCAGGATGTTTTTCGCCGACATATGCACGCCAAATGAACTATTGTCCATTTCCCAGCGCTATCATGTCGCCGCCTTGCTCCACGAGGGAAAGACCTACAAGGAGATCTCGACGATCACCCAGGCCTCGACCACGACGATCAGCCGAGTCAATCGCCTGCTTCAAAACAGCCAAAGCGGCATCGACATTACGTTCAGGCGCATGGATCAACGCAAACGGGAGGAACATAACGATGATTAACGAAACAATGAAAAACTATGGGCAGAACCGTTCTGTCATCAGGGATCTCTTCGAGTTTGGCCTACAAAAAAAGGCCGAAATCGGCGAAGAGAATGTCTATGACTTCAGCCTTGGCAACCCCAATGTCGCATCGCCTCGGGCTGTCAACGAAACGATTATCGAGCTATTGAACACGCGCGACGACATGTATCTCCATGGATACACGTCCGCACAAGGCGACGCCAAATGCAGGCAAGCCATTGTCGATGATCTGAACAAGCGCTTTGACACATCCTTTAAAAAGGAGAATATCTATGTCACATGCGGTGCCGCCGCATCGTTGAAGATCGTTTTGACTGCCTTGCATGCCCCGTGCGACGAGGTCATTGCCTTCACCCCATATTTCCCTGAATACAAGGTGTTCGCCGAAACAACCGGCGCGCGCCTTGTCGAGGTTCCCTCGGACATGGACAGCTTCCAGATCGATTTCGCCAAGCTAGAGCCAGCGATAACGCCCCGCACCAAGGCGGTGATCGTAAATTCCCCGAACAATCCTTCCGGTGTCGTCTACACTGAGGAAACAATACAAAGGCTTGCCACGCTGCTTTCCGCCAAGGAACAGGAATTTGGCCACGCGATCTACCTGATTACCGACGAGCCATACAGAGAGCTTGTCTACGATGGCATCAAGGTTCCCTTTGTGACCAAATACTACCGCGACACCATCGTATGCTACTCATACTCCAAGTCCCTAGCGCTTCCGGGCGAGAGACTTGGATACATTCTTGTCCCTGGCGAGATCACAGATTCCAGCGACATCTACGCCGCAGTGTGCGGGGCTGGGCGCGCGCTTGGATATGTATGCGCTCCAAGCCTGATGCAGCATGTCATTGAAAGATGCACGGGAATGGTATCGGATATCGAGGAATACCGCGAAAAGCGCGACCTGTTGTTTAATGCATTGACTGAATATGGCTTCACCTGCATTCACCCCGATGGCGCATTCTATCTCTTCGTCAAGTCGCCCGAGCCAGACGCAAACGCATTCTCGCTCAAAGCGCGCGAATACAACCTTCTTCTTGTCCCAGCCGACAGCTTTGGCACTCCTGGCTTTGTCAGGATCGCCTATTGCGTTTCAACGGACATGATCAAGCGATCCCTGCCCGCCTTTAAGAAATTGGCGGAAAGCTATAAGTAATATTGGAAAGGAAACAATCTACTATGCCTATTACAGATCTCCTTGAGAGAAACAGCAAGCTTTACGGCGACGATGTCGCCCTTGTGGAAATCAACCCAGAACTAAAGGAAGAACAACGCGTCACCTGGAAGGAATACGAGCTGATCCAGCCCACTTCCACTTCGTTCTACCGCAGGCAAATCACCTGGCACGTCTTTGACGAAAAAGCCAACCGTGTCGCCAACATGTTGATCGACAGAGGAATCAAGCCTGGCCAGAAATGCGCGATTCTCCTCATGAATTGTCTGGAGTGGCTTCCGATTTATTTCGGCATCCTCAAGGCAGGCGCGATAGCCGTCCCGCTAAACTTCCGTTTCACCTCCGAGGAAATCGACTATTGCCTCAAGGCTTCTGACTCCGATGTTCTCTTCTATGGACCCGAGTTTATTGGGCGCATCGAGGAAATCGCCGACAAGATCAAGAAAACGATTTTGCTGTACTATGTGGGAGACCAGACACCTTCTTATGCCGAGGACTACTTCCGCCAATCCTCTAATTCGTCTTCTATCGCACCACTCGTCCTTGTGGAAGACACAAACCAGGCAGCGATCTACTTCTCATCCGGAACAACCGGCTTCCCCAAGCCAATCCTGCTCCTTCATGAAGCTCTCTCGCAATCCGCCCAAATGGAAGCGATCCACCACGAAACAACGCGCATGGACAATTTCCTTTGTATTCCACCCCTCTACCATACCGGCGCCAAGATGCATTGGTTTGGCTCCCTGTACACTGGGTCGCGCGCTGTCATCCTAAAGGGAAATTCCCCGGAATCGATCCTCTCTGCGGTATCGAACGAAAGATGCACCATCGTATGGCTGCTTGTCCCTTGGGCGCAAGACATTCTTGCGGCATTGGACTCTGGCAAGCTGCGCAAGGAAGACTATGAGCTTGACCAATGGCGACTCATGCACATTGGCGCTCAGCCTGTGCCACCTAGCTTGATCAAGAGATGGTTCGAATACTTCCCGAACCACAAATACGACACAAACTATGGTCTTTCCGAGTCAACGGGACCTGGCTGCGTACACCTTGGCATCAATAATTCCCACAAGGTTGGCGCGATTGGCGTGCCTGGATACAACTGGAAAACCAAGATCGTCGATGAAAACAACGTTCCCGTCACCAAAGGCGATGTCGGCGAATTGTGCGTCAAGGGAAAAGGCGTCATGGTCGAGTACTACCATAACCCAGAGGCTACCGCCGAAGTCTTGGAAAACGGCTGGCTGCACACTGGCGACATGGCGCGCGAAGACGAGGATGGCTTCATCTATCTGGTTGATAGAAAGAAAGACGTCATTATCTCCGGTGGCGAAAATCTTTATCCTGTGCAGATCGAAAGTTTCCTGGCATCTCATCCGCGAATCCACGATGTAGCGGTCATTGGCTTGCCTGACCCACGCCTTGGCGAAATCGCTGCCGCGATCATCCAAGTCAGGGAAGGCATGACCTTGACTGAGCAAGAGGTCAACCAATTCTGCGTTGACTTGCCTCGCTACAAGCGTCCGCGCAAAATCATTTTCGCTGATGTCATCCGCAACCCCACCGGCAAGATCGACAAACCAAAGCTCAGGGAAATCTATTGCGGCGAGCGCCTTGTCGAGAAACAATACAATTCCTGATATAAAAAGCCGATTCATCCGAATCGGCCTTTTTCATGTCTTTACAGCTTATGACCTATGATTGTAAACACCGCAACATCCGTACCCATGTCATCGTAGGCATCCACATTGTAGATGCAGGTTGTCCTGCCATCCTTGCGACACGATGCCTTGGCAAACAAAACATTCCCTTTTGCGCCATGCAGGAAATGTACCGTTACGGATTCCGAGACAGTGTAGCGATGACGGTTGTTCGCTAAAACAGCAAACGCAAAATCCGCCAACATAAAGATCGCGCCTCCCATGACGCCACCCCTGGCATTTCTATGTCCATCGTTCAACGCCATGGCGCAAACACACGCATCATCGTCCAATTCCTTGATCATCGCGCCATTCAGTGTCGCAAAATGATCGCCCTTGAAGAATGCACGCGCTTCTTCAATGTCTTTGAATACACCCATCAAGCGACTCTACATCATTGCGTCAAGCGTCTTACGGATTGCCTGGATGAACCCAAGGCTATCGAGCGTCTCAACGTTTTCCAGATTTGTGATACGCGCCAAGTCTCCCGTCATTTTTCCGCTTTCAATCGTATTGATCGTTGCTTTTTCTAACTTCTTCGCAAAACAGGTCAGTTCTTCGTTGGAATCCAGTTCCCCGCGCTTGGCAAGCGCACCCGTCCAGGCGAATATCGTTGCGACTGAATTGGTGCTTGTCGTTTCGCCTTTCAGATGCTTATAGTAATGCTTCTGCACCGTACCGTGCGCCGCCTCGTATTCGAAGCAACCATCCGGTGAAACCAACACCGATGTCATCATGGCAAGCGAGCCAAACGCCGAACTCAGCATATCCGAGAATACATCTCCATCATAGTTCTTGCATGCCCAAAGAATTCCGCCTTCGCACTTCATGATGCGCGCAACCGCATCGTCAATCAGTGTATAAAAGTAGGAAATCCCTGCTTCCGCAAACTTTTCCTTGAAGTCTTCCTCGTAGATTTTCTGGAAGATATCCCTAAAGCGCCCATCATATGTCTTGGAAATCGTGTCCTTGCTTGCAAACCAAAGATCCTGCTTGTTAGCAAGCGCATAGACAAAGCAAGCCCTCGCATACTTCTCAATGGACGAATCAAGGTTGTGGATCCCCTGCACAATGCCTGGACCCTCGAATTCCATGATGGTCTTCTCTTCCACGGTTCCATCGATGCCCTCAAACACAAGCTTTGCGACACCCTTGCCAGGAACACGCATCTCTACATTCTTGTAGATATCGCCATACGCATGCCTGGCAATGGTTATCGGCTTCTTCCAATTCTTCACGCACGGTTCAATCCCCTTGACAAGGATCGGCGCGCGAAATACCGTTCCATCCAGGATTGCCCTCAGCGTAGCATTTGGGCTTGGATATGAAGTCTTCAGGTCGTATTCCTTGATCCTCGCTGCGTTGGGAGTGATCGTAGCGCACTTCACGCCTACGCCAAGGCGCTTGATTGCATTCGCTGCATCCACCGTCACCTGATCGTCTGTATTGTCTCTGTTCTTCAATCCAAGATCATAGTATTCCGTGTTTAAATCGACATATGGAGCGATCAACTCATCCTTGATCATTTGCCACAATACCCTGGTCATTTCATCGCCATCGATTTCAACCAGCGGCGTTGCCATTCTGATTTTTTCCATGCATCCCTCTTTCTAGACTTACAAAAGTCGTTTAACAACGGATACTCTATCACATTACAGCAACGCACATCAATTCTTTTTCAAGATCATGAAAATGTTTTCGCGACAATGAAAACATTGCATTCTACCAATGGTTGACAATGCCATATCTCTCCATCAAGCGAGATATGGTCAATACACTCAAGTCCACCCCATGTTCGTCATGAAGCATCAGCCTGATCTTTGCATACGACACGCGGCTCCATTCCTTCTTCATTCTTTCTCGTTCTATCATCGCACGGATCTCGTCCAAGAGCCAAGGATAGACATCCTCCGTCTTCTTTCTTCCACCCCCGCTCTTGCGGCGGTATCCTTCGCCACTGGTAATGCCAACCTCAAGTTCTCGAATACCGCGCATCACTGTGCAACGGGAGGTGTGATACTTGTTCATCACCTTTGTGACGCCACCTTTTCCAAGCGCCAATGCCTCTCTGGCAAAAGCAAGTCTTCTTTCAAGTTCATTCAAGTTGTCAATATCGACCATAGCAATGCCTCCCTTTCTTTCTCTCGCAGTAAACCCTGCCCAAGGCTACAGTAACATGGCCGCAAAAAGTATCAATACCATTTGTGTTTGAAATGAACCTGATCAAATTGGGCGTCCTTGCGGGACGCCCAATGTCTTACTTCTTTCCTTTCTTGAAGCTATCCTTCAAGGAAACACTTCTATTGAACACCAGATGCTCGCAACTGCTGTCCTTGTTGTCAAGGCAGAAGAATCCTACGCGCATGAACTGGAATGTTGGCGCATTTTCCCCCGTCTTATTCTCCTCGGCATCAAATGCCTTGGCCACATCAAGCATGGAACGCTCGACCTTGCACCCATGAAGAACCTGCAGGCTTTCAGGATTGAGGCAAGCCAAGAAATCCTTGTCCGCCGCATCCGGGCTTGGATCTGAGAATAGATTATCGTAGAGACGAACCTCAGCATCAATGCAGTTCTCACAATCGACCCAATGGATTGTAGCGCCTTTTACCTTACGTCCATCCGCTGGATCACCACCCCTGGAATTCGGGTCATATTCGCAAAGAACCTCGATGACCTTGCCATTGTCATCCTTGACGCAACCCGTGCATGTCGCAAGATACGCGCCCTTGAGACGAACCTCATTGCCAGGATACATTCTCTTATACTTAGGAACAGGCGCCTCGAGGAAATCATCTTCCTCGATCCACAAATGACGGCTGAACGTAATCTCATGCGTTCCCTGCGAAGGATCCGTAGGGT
The DNA here is from genome assembly GCA_900315225.1 of uncultured Erysipelotrichaceae bacterium. Taxonomy (GTDB): domain Bacteria; phylum Bacillota_I; class Bacilli_A; order Erysipelotrichales; family Erysipelotrichaceae; genus Bulleidia. The sequence goes on from OMYM01000428.1 coordinate 35,038, forward strand.
TGTTTTCAACTTCAAAAACTTCCGACTTGCCCTCTGGATAATTGACAACCGTCAGCTTGACGGGACGCAAGACCGCCATTGTCCTTTCCGCCGTCTTGTTCAGGTCATCCCTCAGGCATCTTTCCAATTCCGCAAACTCAATGACATTGGAATTCTTCGCAACGCCAATCGAATCGCAGAAACTACGAATGGACCTAGCAGTATACCCTCTTCTGCGCAAGCCGCACAACGTAGGCATCCTAGGATCATCCCAACCCGACACATATCCTTCCTCGACAAGCTTCCTTAGCTTCCTCTTGCTCATGACCGTATGGTCAATGCCAAGGCGGGCAAACTCAATCTGGCGCGGCTTGTGCGCAGGAATCGAAACATTGTCAACAACCCAATTGTACAACGGGCGATGGTCTTCATACTCCAAGGAACACAAAGAGTGGGTAATCCCTTCCAAGGCATCCTGGATCGGATGGGCAAAGTCATACATCGGGTAGATGCACCACTTTGTTCCATGCCTATGATGCTTGATATGGCGAATCCTATAGATCACAGGATCCCTCATGTTGAAATTCCCGCTGGCAAGGTCGATCTTCGCGCGCAATGTCATCTTGCCTTCTTCCACCTCGCCATTTTTCATTTTCTCAAACAGCGCCAGACTCTCCTCGATCGGCCTATCGCGGAAAGGAGACCTAGCCGGTGTCGATAGATCGCCCCTATATTCACGCATCTGGTCTGGCGTCAGTTCACACACATACGCCAATCCCTTTTTTATCAACTCCACGGCATACTCATAGTCTTGCTCAAAATAATCGGAGCCATAGTAGAACCTATCTCCCCAGTCAAATCCCAGCCAATGAATATCCTGTTCAATCGCATCGACATACTCCGTGTCTTCCTTTGCCGGATTGGTGTCGTCCATGCGAAGATTGCACAGCCCGCCAAACTTCTCCGCCATGCCAAAGTCAATGCACAGCGCCTTGCAGTGACCAATATGCAGGTATCCATTAGGCTCTGGAGGGAACCTCGTATGCACCGTCATGCCCTCAAACTGCCCGCCAGGAGCAATATCTTCCTTGATTGCGTTGTAGATGAAATTCCGGTTATTCTCCTCATCCACCGTCATCGCCTTGATTTCCTCAGCCATGATTTCTCTCCTCCTTATAGTATTTATCTATATGCGATGCCTTTTAGCCATCACCACGATATTATAGCAGAATGCAATCTAATTCCATGATGATTTTCGCCAAAAAGCAAAACCACATGAAAAAAGACCCTCTGGCATAGGTCTTTCTTCAATTCAGTCAATTATTCGGAGGGAAATTGTCTAATTGTCTTCCGACAAGATTATGATACATCTTTCGTGTGATTTTTATGTGTCAGTTATGTGAGAATTATGTGAAAGTTTATTGGCTTCAGAGGAAAGCCAAACTAACCATTAGGCACAAATGCTACTCAATTGTGTATCCGAGCATAACATATCGTGATAATTTATTCATAAAAATATTATTTTGTATATAGCAAAAGCTTTTTCTTTTTTTTGTGGGTATTGGAATCCGGCAGGCAATAGGAATAGTGGACGAACAAAAAAGTTCCGTAGATTGGATAGAAAGGAGATGCGAATGCCAAGAAAGAAAAGCACAGCCACAGCCAGCAAGAAACCATTGTCGCAAGACAAGCTTCCCGAAGCACAAGAAAATACTTCCGAAATAGTCTCGTTTCCACGGAACAACCATCATGAACGCTATGAAAAAGGGTTGAAGCTCTATCGAAAAATCAATGGCATTCCCTGCTTGATCGGAACAGAAGTAAACCTTTTGGAAGCAGCGAAAAGAATCGATGCAGTGATCATCCAGACCGAAGACCAGCCAGAATTGTTCCCACACCAAATTACCGGCAAGCTGACCATCAACGAGTTCAAGTCGAAGTCAAGCTCTATCGACTCTTCCGCCTTGGTACAGGCATCCGGCTATCAAGAAATCGTTGAGGATGAGCTGTATAAGGAGAACCATTCCGAACAAGACATCAGAATAGTCATCACTGGCTTCAAAATCCACGAGTCACTTATGGGAAAAGACCAGCCCGGGTTCAGAACCTTTCATAACGTGAAAATTGAAAAAATGGGGAACGGAGTGTATAATGTAATCGGATACGGTTATGTACCGACCCATATCGTGCTGCTTAATGAACTGGTAGGCGATGAATATGCGTGCTTACGCATTCTTGGCAAAAACGCAACACCAGATGACTACAGGAAATTTTACCGGCAAATCAGGAATCTTGGCACCCCTGATACAGAAACATGGAAATGCATTCAGGCAGTAAGCTATGAATTCATCACCAACAATCGCGAATCATTTGACAACTACAGCGAGGAGGATAAAAAAATGTTAGAAGAGTTCAAGAAATACACCGAGACATACATTGACGAAGCTTGTTTTAATGCCTATTATGCTGGCAAGGGCGAAGGGAAAGCTGAAGGATTGGTCGAAGGAAGAGCCGAAGGGCTGGTCAAAGGAAGAGCCGAAGGAAGAGCTGAAACCATTGCCGAACTGCAGGCATTAGTCACAGGCGGGGATTTCACCCAGCAAGGAATGATCGATTATCTTGCAAGAATGATATAGCGCAAGGATTCTTGCTATTGCAAATGCATTTCTTATGGTGCAACCTCAAGCAAGCAACTGGCAGCAGTGAACTGCTGCTTTTTTTGATCTTGCAAAACAGAATTCGAAACGAGACAGCCTGGCATGAGGCATCAGTTTTATACTCGCGCAAGAAAATTATACCTGCCCTAATATATTATAGTTGAAATCATGTTAGACATATATTATAATATAGTTGTGTTGTCGTTTTCGTTCTGAATAACATTGATAAACCAATCGACCAAAGAAAACATACATGCTATCGCATCTTAAGCAAAGGCGTAAAGTTCTAGAACGCCAAAACACATTCTACCCGCAAACCAATAACCCAGGCGCCACGAACACCAAGAAATGGGAGTGCTGCTAGGCCGCGCCTATGAATACGTCGCATACAATCATAAATCATTTGAACAATACAGTGAGGAGGATACAAACGATGAAAGACATACTGGAGGAACTCAAGAAATATACCCCGGAATACCTTGACGAGGTGTGTGTCAAGGGATACACAAAAGGATATGCCGAGGGATTTGCCGAGGAATTCTCCAAGGGATTTGCTGCGGAATTTGTTGAGGCATTTGACGCGGAATTTGCCGATGGATTTGTTGAGGAATGTATCAGGGGATTTGTTGAGGAATTTGCCGATGGATTTGACAAGGAATATACCGGAGGATCTGTCGAGGAATTTATCGAAGAATTTACCGAGGAATTTGTTGAGCAATTCCATGAGAAATTTCATAAGGAATATGCCGAGAGATTTTTCAAGGAATTCATTAGGGCATATGCTGAAGGAAGACCTGATGCTAAAGCCGATTTACTAGCAATGATGAAAGACGGAAATGTCACCATGGGACAATTAGTCGATTATTTTGCAAATATGAAATAAGTCAACAAATGGCACAGCCCCAGGCAAGCAACAAGCAGCTTTTAAATCAAGTTGCTTGTTTGACATTTCAAGGGATGCAAAAAAAGAGGCGTTTCCGCCTCTTTGAGAATTTGTTATTCGCCCTTTTCCAATGCAAGCGTCCTTGTGGTAAGGTCGCAAACCTCAGATGGTCCATAATACTGGATTGCGCCAGGATATGTGAATGCTGTCTCGACAGCCCACGCATCTCTGTTTGCCTCGAAGAACTTGAATGGCTTGCCATCAAGCTCGACAAGAGCTTTCTTGATGACAGGCTTGTCTTCGCCATGTCTTCTCTCCATGTTCATCATCTTGGTGATCGGCATTCCTCCGGCAACCCACTCATCGGCAGGCTTGGAAAGGTTGGCAATCTTGGACAGATATCCATTGTATCCATACTGAATCAACATGAATGCATTGTAGCCAAGGGAGTAGCAGTAGTCAGCGTCGAAGTTGGACGGGAATGCGCATCTTCCCTCATAGCCAAAGAAATGATGCAGCGCATTGAACTTGCCCTTGTATGTGCCTGCTGCCTTTCTCTCGTCCAGCTTTGCCTTTACAAGAGCGGAGAACAGCTTCTCGGATTCAATCAGGGAAACCTGAACGTTTCCATGTGGGTCTCTTTCCAGGAACAATTGCTGTTGGATTGTCTGCGGCAGGATTGCGAATACTGCCATGGACTCTTTGGTCAAGCCGTTTTCAATAAACGCATACTTTTCTTCCCATGTCGCAAGCGCATTGAACGCATCGGCCTTGGA
>OMYM01000426.1 GCA_900315225.1 uncultured Erysipelotrichaceae bacterium
AAAAGGGACGAAAGTCCCTTTTTCGTTGCACCGTTGTTAAATGCACGGTTACGAAAATGTGCCATTGATAGCAATCTTTTTGAAAGAATTGGGGGTTTTTGGAAAATGAGGCAACGCTTGCGATTGTGAAAGGCTAGCGGGCGGGAAATACATGAGTTCTTTGAATTCTTCGTGAATATCCTAGGAAAGGCTCACAAAATCCAGACTTGGCAGGTGCATACATAGATTTCAAAACTTTTTTGATAATAAAACTGGAAAATCAACACGTTGTCCTGTATACTGTTGCACTTGGCAAAGGATTGGAGGACAAGGATATGGTTTCGATAGTAAGTAGAGGCGCAAAGGTATTGCGGACGGCGGTCAAGTGGAAGTGTGATAGACTCTTCAACATGATGGTGGCATTTCCCACGCGTGCATTTTGAGAAACGGAGACTAGAAATGAAAACTGAACTTATTAAACAAGAACTAGATAACAGGGTATGGCTGGACATATGCAAAGGATTGGCTGTTGTACTTGTCATTCTAGGACATATATCAATCCCATGGCAATTGAAGACAATCATCTTTTCCTTTCACATGCCTTTATTCATGGTCATATGCGGGTATTGTGTGGAAGAATATGATGTTTGGAAAACGTTTATGAAATACCTGAAGGCATTGTTTGTGCCTTATTTGGTCGTGCGTCTGCTTCAGGGATTGGCGGCCATGGTTCTTTCACCAGATGTGTCGGCTGCTGGAAATGCACTATATGCTTCCTTCAACGATACCCTTTTCAACATGTCTGGTATTACGACACTGTTCACCAAATACCATGCGGTGGGATTCGTATCGTTTGCTGGATGCTTGTCGGTTTCGGTTCTTCTGTATGTCATCATACGTTCTTGTTGCGCCAGGATGCCGCGTATTGTCCAGGGCATAATCTTGCTGGCATTATCGACCGGAGGGGGTACTTGCAGTATTGAATTTGGTTTTTTGCCATGGTCATTTGATGTGGCGCTGGCTTCCACCGTATTTGTTGCCTTTGGTGATTTTCTTAGGACATTCAATGCAAGCAAGGGAAAGAAGATCGTTGGACTGTTGCTTTCGGCAGCAGTATGGCTGGTTCTTCTAATCAAGGGAGGACAAATTGATCTGGTTGCCAGAAGCTACCCACTGGCAGCCTTGTCATTTGTCTGTGCCATGGCTGGTTGTGTTCTGGTTTTTGCGGCTTCTAAAGCAATTGAAAAGCTTCCATACGTATCCAGTTTCTTTGCCTGGATTGGACGTACATCCGTGATTATTTTGGGGATCCATTGCCTGGAGATGGATGTGGTCAGTTGGGATGGCGTATCTTTGTCATTTGGCTGGGCTGCGGCATACTTCTTGCGCCTGGTTCTAATTCTTTTAGCAACAGTTGTCTTCTGCCGTGTCAGGCAATGGGTAAGGAAGAAGGTGGCTGAGGAAAAGGCAAGTAAACGTGACGACAAACGGCTGGAATGGCCGGATGTCGCCAAAGGAATCGGTATCATCAGTATTATCATGGGACATATGCTTATCCCGTGGATTGACCAGATTGTCTTTGTGTATCATATTCCTGTCTTCTATCTGATCGCAGGATACTTCTTGAAGAAGAAAGATGATACTTCGTTTGCGAAGGCAAAGGCAAAAAGACTACTTATACCTTATTTGGTCACCTGTCTTTGTATTGCGGGCTACGATCTCCTCAAGGCAACATATTACGGATTGCCGCAAAAAGATTCCATTGGTTATTGGGTTCGTGCTTCTCTATATGGTGCAGGGGAAAGATGGCCAGAACCATTCGATGTGGTTCAACTTGGCGCAACATGGTATCTATTAGCATTGTTCTTCGCTCTGGTGATTGTAAATCACTTCGTTGAAAGGAAGTACTACCAGGTGATCATCGCATCGATTGCTTACGTTGGTTGGGCATCGTTTGATAAGACAAACGTATGGTTGCCTTGGAATATCCAGGCAGGCATGTTAGCATCGCTATATCTGCTGGTTGGCTATGAATGTCGCAAAAATGGAGTTACGATGGAGAAGATTGGACCTGTGTGCCTGATCGGCATGTTTCTGCTCGCTGCCTTCGATATACAGTATTACAAGGGAGTTGCGCTTGTGCATAATTACTTTGGCAATGGATGGCTTGATTTCTTTGCTGGCATTTCCGCTTCTACTGTCATCATTTGGCTATCGATAAAAATCAGCGAGAGATTATATCTGGCAAAACATATACTGCTGTTTTTTGGCAAAAACAGTCTTGTGATACTCTGCGCGCATCTATTTGAACTGGACGTATTTCCCATGTATGTTCATTCGGAACCATTGTCGGATTATCTTTCGCTAAATGGTAATCAGCGGACATTGTTGTTATTAGGCTTCAAAATCGCGTATGTCGTGCTTGCTGTCTTTGTGGTAGACTGGATTAAGAAACTGAATGCGAAAGTCATGGAAAAGATGATCGTTGCGTAATCTTCAATGAATGTGGAGGTAGGAAATGGATATAACCCTAAAGGGAGATTGCTTGGACAGAGGAGAATATGCCCTGACATTGTTCAAGATCATAGCAGACTATGCGCCAAAACAACCATATGATGTCATTGACGAAGTGGACATTGGTGAGATCGTGGAGGAAGATTCCATTGATTCAGATCTGATTCGGCATAGCAGAAATGATGAGCAGATTGATGAGTTCCTAGATGATCCCATAAGATTTTTAGAAGCTTCTTCTGATTCAAATCTTCAACAACCACAGGAACAAGAACGTGAGTTAGAATATACGATCAAGCTCAATCATCTTGATAACGAGGCGTTCATCATGGCAATCTCGGGATCATGGGGATCAGGGAAGACCAAGTTCATGGAGATGTTCTTTAACCTTCTTCATGGCGAAGATTACCAAGCCAACGGAAACGAAACAGCCGTAAAGTTCATAACAGATAACAAATACAAGAAAGACGAAGTAGCATACTTTGACGCATGGGAAAACGACTTCTACGATGACCCAATCGTTCCTTTCGCCAAAATGGTATTGGACACCATATGCGTAGACCAAGAAAAGTATAAGAAAGCTGCTGATACCGTATGGGATACATACCAACGTATGTTACAGGCTAAGAACGATGGTTTAAGCATCATCAAGGACAGGGAAAAACTGTCCGACAAGATCGATGAAGTCAAGAAGTTGTTGCGAGACTCCATCAAGCAAATGTCGCAAGAGAAGATCATCATTATCGTTGATGAACTGGATCGATGCAAACCGACATTTGCGATCAAGCTATTGGAGATCGTTAAGCACCTGTTCAATGTCAAAGGCATTGTCTTCATCTTTGCATTAGACATCAAACAGCTACAACACTGTGTTAAGACCGTCTACGGCAATGCCTTTGATGCGATAGGATATCTCGAACGTTTCTTCGATTACTATTCCCTCTTGCCAAAGGGATCGGATGAAAAACTGTTCCACAAGTTTGCTGAAGAATACGAAATACTGGACAATGAGACTGACTACTATAAGATGTGCCAGGATTTCAACCTGACCCCAAGGGAGATGAAGGGCATTTGTTCATCGTTTTACTATCTAAACAAATACCAGTTGAAAGACTATCCCATCAAGGCAAGGCTGTTGTACTTCTATCTCTTGCTTTTAAAGCACTGCCACCCAGAGAAGGTCCATTCGTTATTGGGAGAGAACATGCAGGAGGCAAGAAAGGAATTCTTTGGGCAATACATGCCAAGTTGCCTAAAGACGACAAGCGTTGACAAGCAACCGTTCTTTACAGCAGTAGTGGAAAACAAAACGATCAAAGATACGACATTCCTATACATGTATGATTTTGAGAAGGGGGAGGAGCGTGTGCCAAGGCGGTATGATTTCAATTCTCCACTCAAGGAAGCGGAAAAGGGATCTTTGTCCTACATCATCTATCCCCAAGATTATAAGAAGGACATCGGTCACATGCATGTACTAGAGTACCTTTTCACCAAGATAGAGGCATATGGCAATGCCATACCGATGGAAGTGAAGAAAGAAGAGATCAAAAGGGGAAAGGTCATGACCTTTGGTAGATGGCACCTTCATAGCGAAGATGATATGGAGCCGATAGAATGGATTGTCTTAGACAAAGATGAAAATACCAATATGGTTCTGCTCATCACAAGATATGTCATAGACGCTGAACCGTATCATGAGAAATTTGTTGAGATAACGTGGGAAGAATGTTCCTTGCGGGCATGGTTGAATGGACAGTTCTTAACGGAAGCTTTCACAGAAACAGAAAGATCCATGATTGTGCCTAGTCATACTGATCCAGGCAATGATACACTAGATGATGTGTTTCTTCTGAGTATCAATGAGGCATCAAGGTATTTTGGCAAAGATGAAAGTAGGATAGGCAAACCTACTGAATATGCTGAAACGAAACTGGAAAAGAGGGCGAGAGGATATGGGGAAGAATATCCAGATGCTCAAGAGAGTGTGGATAGGTATATAGAAAGACTGCAATCATCAGTTCAGTGGTGGCTTCGCTCCCCCGGTTACCGTAGTAACTTCGCTGCCTACGTCCTCGACGATGGCGGTGTCCTCGCCCTCGGCGACTTTGTCAATATTGACCGCGTCGGCGTGCGGCCCGCTTTGAGGATCAATCTTTAATCTTAAATCTTCTAATCTTTAATCATCCGACAGGGGTCGAAGGATAAAAGCCGCAAAACTAGATCATGGATTCGAAGGAGGATAGAGGCAAGTATAAGAATATGTAACTTTAATCCCGCTGAAAGCGGGTCGAACGAGGTGTATTTTTGAAGAGTTGCTTGGTTGAGGCATGGTTGTTATATTTAGCGATGTAATTACGTGGAATTTACCAATGCCTGCAGCTGTTATATGCGGAGCGATTGTAAATACCTGTTCCAGGTATTTACAATCGCTCCATTATTTTTCAGCTCCATCGCAATTCCAGGAAGCGATAATTCACATTTTGGGAAGAGCGTAATATCCACCACTCTGTGCGACCTTGTCGTACTATTCCAAGGTGATATTTTCAATTCATTTCATTCATGCGAAATTGACTTTCTGGGAATTAACGGTGCTTCTTTTAATTCCAGCTTGAGATCGTTTTTTCGTTACGATGAAGAAGTGCTATTGAACTCTACTCCTCCATCCAGTAAAGATCTAGAATCGGT
>OMYM01000425.1 GCA_900315225.1 uncultured Erysipelotrichaceae bacterium
GTTCTTCTTATTATAAATCCCATCAATGATATGCCATCCGACATATGAGCCGAAATGATTGGGATCGGTGTAATTGTTAAAATCCGAATTCAATTCATTTTTTGATGAGTAGTCAAATACTCTATTCTTGCCAAAAACAGATTCCAAGATTGTTAAGTCTAATGGAGAAATAGAACTAAACGAATAACAAAAACCAGGCGTGATCACTATTCTGTAGTCTGTTTGATTCCGCCCGAAGATCTCCCTGATATGCTCGAGCTGCACTTTCAACTTGTCATTGATGAGAGGTTCGCTTGTGCTTATTGCATCGTCAGATAAATCCAAATCATGAAGAAAGTCAGTCTTTGCCTTGTTGCTAAGATCACAAAGGCTATCTTTCGCGGGAGCTACTGATAGGTCTGCATATTGATTATTGATGTCCCAATCATTAGAAACGGTGTCAAATGTGATATTGGGTGTGGATTTGTTTGTGATTGAGCGAACAGCTTTGATCCATTGTGACGGTTTCTGTACGAAATTGTACAATAAAAACATTTGATACTTCCATCGCGGTTGGAGTGAAATCATCGGATCCTTAATCGCCAAAGCTTCAGTAGGTAATTGCTTGTCTTGGAATGATCCCGGAATGTCCAATAAAACTAGGGCATTGTTTAATTCATATCCATGACTGTCAATATAGGATATCTTTTGCTCTATTCCGGTAAGAGTCTCATTCCATGCCTGAAACAAGAATTGTTTAGACCCTTCTGGCAGGTATTTCGCCCAATGATAGGTATTGATCCCACATCCTCTTGAACTACCGAAAATGAAAGAATCATAATGATATGCCGGATAGTTCGTTATAAAAAGCTCAGATGAAAGATAATCCCTATTTGTTGTATCAAAATAATCCAATGAGAACGGTTTCAGAGTCCGATAAGGGTCAGAAACGAAGTACAGGATAACTAGTCCGGAAATAGGAATCAGAAAAAACCACAATAATCTTTTAATGAAACCGGACATGATCAAAACTGGAAATAAATGAATGACTGACTGTTTGCTGAGAATTCCAGAATTATTAGGACAAGTATAAAACCTACAATGCATCTGGCCCACTCTGGTGTCTTCTCTTCATACTTTAGTGGGTATTCTTTCCCCCTAAAACACCATTCAATAATCAGCATGAGAAGAACAAACAGTATTATTCTCTTGGACCCAATATACAAATATGGTAACGATAGCAGACTAGTTGAAAACATGCGGCAAATATATAACCATGCGATACTTAAAGTCTCTGCTCTGAAAACAATCCATCCTATAACAACGAGTATGAAAGTCAACAAAACCTGCCCAGTTTCTTTAAGAGAAGGGAACAGCCGTCCTTCCGCGATAGTATCTCTATAACGTCGGTTCTTTCCAAGCAAAATCAATGGAAGGAATAACAACGCATGGTACGCCCCCCATACAATGAAAGTCCAATTGGCTCCGTGCCAGAAACCGCTCAAAAGGAATATGACGAAAGTGTTTCGGATAATTCTCGCCTTTGAACATCGGCTTCCGCCAAGTGGAATATAAACATAGTCTCTAAACCACGTGGTGAGCGAGATGTGCCATCGTCTCCAAAACTCTGCGATATCTCGGCTGAAATATGGGACGTTGAAGTTCCTCATGAGTTTGATACCGAATAATTTTGCCGTTCCAATTGCGATGTCTGAGTATCCGGAGAAATCCCCGTATATCTGGAATGCAAAAAACACTGCAGCAAGTAGGAGAGTACTTCCACTTTGTGTTTGATAAGTAGCGAACACTCTATCGACATAGATGGCACAATTGTCTGCCACGACCATTTTTTTGAAGAGTCCCCAGAGTATCTGTCTCATCCCATCCACCCCGGCTTCATATTCAAACTGACGTGGTCTACCAAACTGGGGAAGCAGATTTGTTGCCCTCTCGATAGGACCGGCCACAAGTTGTGGGAAGAAACTTACATATGCAAAGAATTGGATAATGTCCCTTGTCGGTTCGATCTTTCCTCTCCAGACATCGATGCTGTAACTAAGTGCTTGGAACGTATAGAAACTGATGCCGACAGGCAAGATCAGATGCAGAAGGAGTCTTTCATCTCGTCCCCCTAGAAACACATCCGAAAAGGATGATGCAAAGAAGTCATAGTACTTGAAAACTCCGAGAATCAGAAGATTGACAACGATATTAACTACATTGACCGCTTTGGCTTTTTTCTGGTTGTCACGATACCCGTTAATCAGTATACCAGCCTCAAAACTGCATGCAGAAGTGAAAGCGATTAGTATTAAGAACCTCCAGTCCCACCATCCGTAGAAGATGTATGAAGCCACCACCACGAATAAGTTCTGCAGTTTGAGGCTCTTGTTAAACACGAACCAGTAAAGCAGAAACACTACCGGTAGGAAGATAGCGAATTCTATGGAGTTAAAGAGCATTCAATCCTAATAAAAAACTAAATGTAACCTTCTGTGGCATAATCATGATGCTTGATGACGCAGGGGTTTCCAATGACAATGGAATGTGAAGGGATATCGCAATTGACAAATGCCCCTGGGGCAATCATAACATCATCACCAACTACAATTCTGCCCACCACGACCGCATTTGTCCCAATCCAGACCTTGTTGCCTATGGTTGGAGAGCCTATTCTCTTCCCTCGACTCTCTACTCCGATTGTTGCTCCTTTGTGAATATTACAATTCTCTCCAATTATGGCAGCTCCATTGATTGTAATATTATATGCGTGACCTAAATAAAACCCTTTACCTATCTTACAGCATGTCGGAATCTCAATCCCATGTCTTCTGGAATGAATGCGAAACAGCATCTTATATATGGTCTTTGATATAGGATTTTTCCTTGTCTGCGCCTTTCTATGTAGAAAATGAAAGACCTTCAGATACAATTTGACTTTGCCATAATCGTAGCGCGAAAGATCGGCTTTATAAAGGATAATGAACGAATCCATGTGAGATGTATAAAAAACTATGTAAAAACAAGTACTGTCATGCGTAAGACATGCCGACACATAAACCGCAGGCCTTTACTCTCATGCCAGGGAGAGGGCTTATTCATGAAAAACCGACCTCGGCCCGTGGACCATTATTCCCAACGGCCAGAGGAAATATCTTTTGATGAAGTCCTTGAGGGGAGTACCCTTCGGCAGTTTGTCCATCATGTACCACCAGGGAGACTTCCTCTTGTATTTGTGCCATTCCTTGTTGTAAGGGTAGGGATAATACCATGTCATCCACGGCTTCGTATTACCTGTGTAGTGGATGATATGGGGAGAATCTGTCCCAAGTATATCCTTCTTCGTCATCTCGTCCAAGGTATCAAAA
>OMYM01000424.1 GCA_900315225.1 uncultured Erysipelotrichaceae bacterium
ACAACGGAATTGCCTGGCAGGATTCAAAAAGCTCTAGGACTTCGCGGAGGGGGAAATGGCACAAAAAAGAAGTAACGAACATCTTCGGGCACAACGAGAAGGAAAGAAAGCTGATGCGTATATGTGTTTCTTTTGCCTTCGCCAATACCGTGGCAATCATGGACATCATATTATGCTGTACAGTGAAGGGGGAGAGCCTTCTGTCCAAAATATGGTAACATTATGTCCAGAATGTCACCGTGCCTATCATAACGGAAAGATAAAGCTGGATCTTACTCGTTTTTGAGAAATGATACACGGAAGGAATTCATTATGAAGACTACATCTGTGATGATACAAAGCTTGTGTGTCCCATGTCACAATCATTGCAGGTATTGTCTGTTGTCATGGAATGGTGTGGTGGAGGGTGCGCCATGGTCGCGTGCCATCCATACCGCCGAGAGATATCTGAATGAACTACGGGATCAAGGGATCAAGTGTAGTTTCTCTTTTGGCTATTCCATGGAACATCATGATCTTCGAAATGCGTTACGTACATTACGTAGGCTAGGAAGTCCTACTGCCCATTTTCTTCAGTGCGATGGCATGCGGATGAGGAATGAAGAAGAATGCCATGCACTGATGGAAATGCTGGTGGAAGAAGGAGTGGAACAACTTAGCTTCACAGTGTATGGTCTGAAAGAGTATCATGATCGCTTTGCGGGAAGAGCGAAAGACTTTGAATTATTGTTACGAATGATGAAAGCTTCCCGTATTCCTTTTACCACACGCATCCCTTTAACAAGAGAGAATATCACACAGATCGATGATCTGGTAGATCTGTTGTATCATACAGGATGTAAATGTATATCCCTCTTCATTCCCCATGAGGAGGGAAGAGGAAGAACTCTTGAGGGGATTCGTCTTAGGCGAAGCGATCTTTCTCTCTTATCGCAAGAATCACGCATGTTGCTTAATGATAAGATTTATCGAACAGAAAGCGAGTGGATCAAGAATCCTTTGCAGGAGAGTCAGCGTATGATTCTTGTTTCATTGCGTCTTGACAACATTGATGAGTTGGAAAGACGCAATGCATTGTCTGTAGTACAAGACATCGAGTATCTCGATGACTTGTACTACAAGTCTTTCCCTAGCTTCATAGAGCTAGGGAAAAGATATGGAGACCACTGTAGCGATACGTTGTATCGCTACAGAGATCTCCATCAACATTACATTATGTTATGGGCTAGGGAACATGACATTCATGTGTATGATGTTACGGATGAACGGTATTCTGGCAGTAGAAGATTCTGATTACTTCTTTCTGTGCAACTCATGCCATCCATCGGGAACATAATCATCGTAGTAATGCTCGGTACCAAAGTGAATGGTATTATCGAGGTTATTCTCAAATACACGGGTTGCCTGGGTGGAGTATTCTACGGTTGTTCCATCTTCTCTGTCGTATGTATCCACACCCATCGTTGCCTCGTGGCGTAGTCTTTGGATGCGGTCATCGCTTGTTTCGCCCATGGTGGGAGATGTTCTAAACCGCATGTCGGATGCTTGTGTACGGGCGTTATTTGCCTGTCTCCAGCTGTCTAGGTCATGGGACAAGGAATCACGAAGGCGATCACTGGCTGCCCATGATGCTTGTTGCTGGGCAAAGGCATTTTGCCATAGGATGTTGTTTTGCATGATGCTGCTCATGGCAACTTGATATGCTTGTTGGTTGTTTGTTTCAAACAACTGGTTATCATAGTCCTTCAGTTCTTTTGTCAGACGCATGGTTTCTATCATGTGTACAAACACATTAAAGTCTTCTTCTGTTCCTTCCTTGGAGATCATCCAGAATGCGACAGGAACACCCCACAATGCGCTTGCTGTAACGGCACCATAGGGAACCTGGGCATTGCCAAAGGGGACGTTCTGTAGATTTTCGTATATGCCATTGCGTCCTTGTACAAGGGCGCTTTCATAGCCATTGCGCATAAACGCAATGGCAGCCAAACCTTCGCCATGACGATATAGCGATATCGTTCCATCAGCCAAATAACCTGATATTTCTAGTCCAAGAGATACAGGCATCAGTCTTTGTTGGTTGATAGCAGTTGCTAGTTGATAGGATTGTTGGATCCTGTCCATGAAGTCATTATGCATTGCATACTGTGTTTGTTTCAATCTTTGGGGAAGTTCCAATCGATGAAGCGCACTAGAACGTGTACCCAGCAAAGAAGAGATAAACGCATCTGCCTGTTCCTCTACACTAAACATTCTCTGAACACAGATATTGTTATCTTCATCCCTGCCACTGTTATGACTTCTTCCTACCTTCGTGCAGGCATACATCTCACCTGACTGGAATCCCATGATCAAGGATTGATCATGGTTTCTGACTTGTCCATCAAACTTCAGTTGTTTTCCATGTTCAAACGAAACAACGGATACGTTTCCAATATACCCATATCCTTCTGGTAATTCACATTCAAGGATAGGAAATCCATTGTCTTGGTCATCAATGACGATGTTATGATACTCCATAGTCCCTCCTTCTTTATTCCGACAAGACTGTGTCAATGATCTTGGTGAAGTCATCTCTTTCTTTGATCTCTTGCATCACTTCCATTGCTTGCTCCACATTGTCTGTGATCAAGTAATCAGCCTGTGACAACAGAAAGTGTTTTTGTGATCCTCTTTCATTAGCAGTCCACACAATCGCTTTCTTCCCTTGTTGGTGGATTGCGTCTATCGCATCCGATGTCGCAGACTCTTCCTCCAAACCAAGATAATCGCAATTCAATCCAGCTGTATCCCCAAATGATACAAATGTAAGATATCCCGTTAACATCTCTGGATATGTGGTTTCTATGTAGTCGATCAAGTCGTATTTCAGTGATATCAATACCGCCTGGCTTTCCATGCCGTATTCCTTGATCAACATGATGGCATCTTCTGCCATCTGTCGATCAGCGCTACTTCCCTTGAGTTCCACAAACAGGATCAATCTATCCTTGCTGGCGGAAAGCATTTCCTCAAGAGTAGCGACAGGTTCTCCATCCACCGATAATTCCTTCACTTCCTCAAGCGTCATCTCTCCTGGTGTTTTATTCACATTGGCAGTGCGTTGGAAATTTGTGTCATGGTTAACGACATATGCACCATCCAATGTCCTTTGTATGTCGATTTCACTTCCCTTTGCGCCAAGTTCATAAGCACGCAATAAGCCAGCCACAGTGTTCTCTGCGCCTTCGATTCCACCACCCCTATGGGCGATGATTTCCACATTGCCCTTATCCGAAAACACCTCATCAAAATATCGCGTGACCAAGGCAGCCGAAAGAATCGAAATCACCAAGACAACCAACACAGCAGCCTTGATAAAAGGATGTTTTCTGCGTTTCCTCACCTCATAGAACTCTTTCTTTTGTTCCTTGTACGAATAGTACAACTGGGTCATTTTCATGAGATAAAAGGGTGTTATCATGAGTCCAAGAAACGAGATGGCAATGGATAGCACTATGCATGCTAACAAGGTCGTAAACCTTCCAATGGACGCATTGAGTATCATTACCTGCTTCATGGCAAACAACACTACCAACACAAATGCTACGATTATTCCTATCCCTAGCATGATTGTTAATGAATACAGGAAATTCTCTTTGAGATAATTCTTCCAATGCTTCTTCATCAGCCCCTTTGATTGTGCCTGTGCTTCTTTTACTGACAAATGATCCAATGCGACCGAATGAAGGACAAAGATATTCGCTAGTCCAATGAAAGTAAATACCAATGCAAACACAGAGTACAATATGTTGTACAAAGGTGTGGCATTGATCACAGAACTTATGAATGTCGGTATATACAGTCCTTTGGTCAATGAAACAGACACACCCACGCCAAGAATCGGTGCCAGCAGTGTCACATATAAGACAACCCCTATCCCGTTTATACTCAGCATCTTCTTTAAAGAGAAGAATGATTCCTTTAGGATCTGTCGAATGAATATCTGTTCTTTGTTCAGTAGCTTGGAAGAGAGTATGATCTTCATGTTCAAGTCCAGTGCAACATACACAAACACCGTGCATATTCCCAGCATGATGAGTACTGCTCCTTGCCATGTGCCAAAGATAAACTTATAGTCTCCACTGCTGATAGCAACTCTTCCTGTGCTTTTTAATGCCCACATTGCCATTGCATGCAATAATCCTAGCAAGACTCCCAAAACAAACTTAGATACTGCTTGGTATATGAATATCTCTGGTACTGCTTGATAATACGGGAATATCTTGTTCTTCATAACTTGATTCCTGAAATCAATGTTTCCTCTTTCGGGATTTTTTTATTTCTTTTATTCTTTCACCAAATTCTGTCACAACGCTCTTAAAGCATGGGTACATTTTATCTGCCATTGGCAGAGGTGTGTATTGGTCATTTTCTAGGGTAAATAATTCGATATCGTAATGATCTTCAATCTTGTTCACGCATGATTGTATTGTGTTTCTAACAAGCTTGTATTTCTTCTCTATGTCTTCTAGCGCCATTCCTTCGTAGATATCGCATATAATCGCATAGTCTCTCATTCTTACTTTCATCTGTGCGTTAGCCTACCTTTCATCTTTAACCTGCATAGGCAAAGATGTGTGTTCGCATCTTTGCCAGTAGTATTATATTCATTTTCTTCATGCTTTACAACACTTATAGTTTTTCTTTTATTCTTTTCATGTTATTTTGAGCGAGAGGAACGCAGTGAAGATGCCAAAAGCATAAATAGCGCACAGGCAGTGCCTGTGCGCATTGTTACTTGAGGTCTTTAACGCCCTCTTCAAGGATTTCCATCTGGAGAATCGTCTGTTCAGGGGTTACCAGTTGTGGTTTTCCTTCCTTGATTGTAGCATATAGCGCGTCATAGTAGTAGCCATAGTCTCCTTTGACGGTAGGCACTTTCTCTTCATGGTATCCGTTATCATCGTAATATGTCAGCGTGCCATAGTTTTCTGGCGCATCCATGCCAAAGTCGGAATGTCCCATCGGGAGATAGAATTTCTTTAGATCTGCTTCTTGTCTGTCTTTGTCGTATTTCTCGAACATGCCCTTCTTTCCGTATACAACAAAAGATGGTCTTGACTTGATACGGAAGTAGGATGACTTGACGGATACTTTCAGTATCCCATAGTATAGGTCAAGATCAAAGTAGTCATTCATCCTTCCCTCTCCCAACAGTTGTCTGACATCGTAATGAATACGGTCAGGCTTGCCAAAGTATGATATCACTTGGTCAAGGGTATGGCAGCCATGACCGTATAGATAACTAAACTCTGGATGGTATTGGGTGATGCTTTCAGGAATCTCTGGACGATAATAGTCGAAATGCATTTCCAGTTCAAGAAGATCCCCCAGTTTGCCTGACTCTATGACCTTCTGCACAGTCAAGAAGTCAGAGTCAAAGCGTCTGTTTTGATAACACTGTAACATGACACCTTTGTCTCTTGCTAAGGAGAAGAGTTCTTCTGCCTCTTTCTTGGTAGGCATGAACGGTTTCTCACAGACACAGTTTTTTCCTGCCTCTAGAGCCATTTTGGTGTACGTGTAATGCACATGATGAGGCAATGTGATTACTACTACATCAATCTCTGGATCCTCCAAGACAGCCTCTAAATGGTCTGTGTATTCGACACCATCAATCCTAGCCCAATCTGTCTTATTCAGGTTCCTTGCATAGATCTTGACTATGCGCATCGTGTCGGGACGAGTCAGGATGAATGGCGCATGGTAACGGTTAGTGCTTTTCCCATTACCTATGAAAGCAATATTCAGTTTATCAGACATAGTGTTTTTCCTCCTCTTCCATTATGTCGTATTTTTCATGTTATATTATACCAACACATTAACAATCATGCCACAGGCAAGCGAAAAAATCATGACAAACAACACATACAGCAGGAATCTTCTCTTGCCAAAGACAATCTTTAATGCGCCTAGATTAGTAATCTTAGTAGCAGGTCCCGCAATCATGAACGCAACAGCAGAACCCATGCTCATGCCATCCATCAACCATCCTTGTAACAAGGGGATGGTTCCTCCCCCGCAAGCATACAATGGCACGCCCACTGTGGCTGCCATAAGTATGCCCCATGCTTCATTCCCTCCAAAGATATGTGTCACAAGATCTTGTGGCACATATCTTTGGAATAGTGCCGAAAGCACTATTCCAAGGAAGAAATACATCCCGGTAGCCTTAAGATTCCTACCAAGATTCTTCAAATATCTCACCAAGAGATTCTTG
>OMYM01000423.1 GCA_900315225.1 uncultured Erysipelotrichaceae bacterium
GTAGCCCATGCCTGTGTAGAAACCATCCAATATTAGATGGTAGCTGTACTCTTGATACTCATGGTAGAAGGAAAGGGTTGCTTCTAGGATCTGGTTCAAGGCATCCTGGGCTCTCTTGGTCTCACTTGCCCAAAGGGCATTCACCAGATCTCTGACATATGCGTTGTCCACCTTGTCCCTGAAGAAGTTCCATACTTCTTTCCAGAATGCAACCTCAATGGATCTTTTGGGTATTTTCAATGGCATCAAAGGCATTTCTTCCTCGACCGTCTTCGTGAGGTATCCCGTTTCCACCAATGCGGACCACAGGTTTTCTCCGCCTTCATGAATTGCATGATAAGGCAAGTTCTCGTCGATCGTGCAATCAATCGTTCCGCCTGCCAGTAGTTGCTCGAAGCTTTCGTTTACACCCGGTGTCTTGCCCAGGAAGCCACGAATGATGTCCAAGGAGACTTCCGATGTATTCACCCAATAACTCTTTGGTCCCAACCTCTCACTGTATGTCCCATCCAAAAGAGAACCGACATAGCGAAGCACATCCCATGGGCAATACATTTTGTCACGGCCAAAGAGATAACCGTCATACCACTCTTCGACCGTATCGAAACGATCCTCAAGTCCCGCATCCCCCAGCAGCTTCCTTACATCGTCATCCGTAAACCCAATATACGTTGCATACTTGGAAGACAACACCGAATAGGGAACAATGTTGTTCACACCCGTGTAGGCGCTGTTCTTCACCGTGTACAGGCATCCCGAAAGAATGACCGCCTTGACATTGTCATTGGTCTTGCATACATGGCTGAGCATATGTTCAATCATGTCCCGTGTCCTGTCGTAATGCTCTTTCCCCAAGGCCTTTGCCATGGGGACGTCGTATTCGTCAATGATGACATAGGCAGGCTTTCCATAGCGTTGCTTGAGCATCTGGCAAAGCAAGGCAAGGGATTGTTCTGTATCGGGTTGTTCTGCCATCCTGTCCATGAGCCTTTCAAAAAACCTCTTGGTCGAACCGATGATCTTATCGCTTTCAAGCAGATCATTCATTTCTATGCAAATATTAGATATGGCAATCTGGAAATTGCGAAAAACATCATTGAAGTTGTTTCCAAACACTTCCTTTAGCGAAAGAAACACAACGGGATACTGGTTCATGTAGTTGTCCACAATATCCGGGTAATCCATGACCTTCAGCCCCTTGAATATGTCCTTGCTGTTTTGGCGGATGTCCAGGAAGTCCCGGAACATTGTCATAGTAAGGGATTTCCCGAACCTGCGCGGGCGGGCAAATAGAACTGCCGTATCCGATGCGTTCTGTAGGTATTCTTTCAGAATCAATGTCTTGTCAATATAGTAACTATCGCTTTCCCTGAGTTTCCGGAAACTGTCGCAAGATTTATTGATTGCTTTCACAAATGATTCCTCCTTTTCCCTGAAGTTATATAAAGGTTTGTCTACGAATGCAAAGAAAACCCATCGCAAAACTATGAATTCATATACGGAAAGCCAGACCATACTGGCTTTCCACTATAGACCATCGCTTCTTCTTCACCTCGTAATACCTTCAAGGCACCATATGCCAATGCTTCTTGCTCCATCTCCCCTGGATACACAGTTATTGGCGCAATCCATCCACATCGTTTCTCTATTCCTTCCGCAATATCCGCAAAACGCATCAATCCACCCGTCAACAGAATGCCATCCACCTTGCCACAAAGAACTGCACTCATCTCGCCAATCATCTTGCATATCTGGTATATCATCGTATTCCATACAAGGGAAGCCTTGGGATCATTTTCTTCCTTCATCTGGTGAATCGTGTCGGAGTTGGATGTTCCAAACAGGCTGACAAATCCCCCGGCACGGGAACACATTAGCCTGACTTCTGCCACGGAGTGTTCTTCAATGTAGTCCAAGAGGCTCAAGACAGGCACAGAGCCAATCCTTGTCGGGGTAAAGGCACCTTCCCCATCTGCTCCCATATTGCCGTCTACCATGCGTCCTTTCTCATGCGCAGACACTGTTATTCCACCGTCTATATGTGCTACAATGAAGTTGCACTCTTCATACTTCTTGCCCATCTTCTTGGCGTGGTATTCCGCCACAGCCTTTTGGTTCAATACGTGTGAATGCGATACTCTGTATACACCTTTGATCCCTGTCAAACGGGCATAATCACCATACTCATCCACATTCGTTGGATTCAACGTGTATGCGTCTTTGTGGAACTCCTGGGCAAACTTCCATGCTAACATGACACCAAGCTTAGCAGGATGCTCACTTCCGCCTACAGCAGCCGTTGTATCGTCATACAGACGTTCGTCAATCTTGGTTACGCCACCTGGTTGCGTGTATGCACTGCCACCCCTGCCGACAAACACATCAATCTTCTCAGGATCCTGTTTCTCTTCCTTCAACATATCCATAATCACCTGATAACGGAAAGGAACCTGATCATTCACATGCGGATACTGTAACAACACAGGAGCATCATGAAACAAACTCTTCTCAAATATGCACTCTTCGTTTTCGAATAAACTAACCTTCGTCGAAGTAGAACCTGGATTAATAACTAGAAGCCTATACTTTCTATCGGTATTTCCCATAAGGAACAACCCTCTCTTTCATACATAACGCAGGTTATTTTACCATCGCCCATAGACTTTTACAAGATATCTTTTAACAAAGAAATAATGTAAGCGTTTTCTTCTTGTTCGCAATCGTCATTGCGCCTCATATGAAACGCATTTACACAATTCCTTCGTAAAGCAACTTCCCGTTAACATGCACAATGTCCATGCATGGTTTCTTCTTTTGCAGGAAGCTGAGCATGTACCCGACTGTGAGCCCGAAAGAATCAAGGTAATCGCTGATCTGTTTCTCTCCATTGGAATTGTAGCGCTCACCACGCCAAATCTTTAGTTCAATGATGTATCTTTGCCCTCGGTAGTGAATGACAACGTCCATTCGCCTCTTGTTTCGGGTTCTCTCCTCGATGCTAAAAGTCCCAACGCCATTCAGTATTGGTGCAATATACGTCAGGAACTTCTCCCTTCCTTCTTCCTCAATGAACTTCCTCCTCGCATCATTATCCGCCATGTTAACCATCATTTCCTGCGTCTTGATGAATCTCTTCATGATCAGAGGGACATCAAGGATGCCATCCTTGATGAACATTGGCTTGTATTCAAGCGCCTCTTCACGCATTTCCTTGGCGAACACACTCTCGCTTGCATAGTACCTGTAGAGCCGCATCTCAAAGATTCGGTTATCCACCAATACTGTGCCACCCCGATTCTTGACAAAGCCATACATCAAAAGCTGCTCTTGCGGGATGTCATCTGGTCGGTAGTCCATCGTCTCTCCCTGGAACAGTACCCTCTTCAACTCCTGCTTCATCACTGGATAATCCTCCAGCTTTCCCATAAGCGAATCGAACAAGGTGTTTTTCTCGGACACGACAAGCTTGACAGCCATCTCGACCCCTTCGAGCGTCCAAGCATCATGCAGCGAGGAAAATTCCCCTGGAACCAGACGTTCATCGATCATGCGACAGATGCGACTGACAAGGAAAGGATAGCCATTGGTGTCATCACGGATTTTGGCAGCGATTGATGTCGTGTCCATGCCCGTATGATGATCGTCCTCATACTCATCCAGCATACCCTTGATGCCCGCTTCCGACAGGCTCATGTCAATGAGAAAATCGTCAGCGATGTTCCAAGGGCTGTTCAAACGCTTCAAATCGGATACGCCCGCAAGGATCACCGCATGAAACGTTGAAATACCTTCGGTATATCTAGCGATATACCGATCCCTCAGCTGAGATAAAAAGTAAAAAAAAACCTGATTATTTGATGCACTATCAACCTCATCAATGATTAACACGATTCTTTTGTTGGAGGTTTCACACATATTGGTCAATACATTAAACAATTTCCCAAAACGCACCCATGGCTCTTTGCTTCCCTCACACATAACGAGAAAATCCAAGGCATCTGTTGAAATGGGTAAAATAGCTTGCTTTCTATTATACTGGAACGATCAAATATCTGGAACGGATATTTACAATCGTTCCGCATATAACAGCAGGCAGACAATGCAGAATTCCAGCTAATTGTGCATCTGAGTATAAGAACCAACCGACAGAACTCCTGCACAAACTTTTCCTCGGTTGAAAAGCCAGCTTCTCCTATCCCCTGGAAGTCTAGCGACAGAACGGAATATTCACTTTCAAGCCTTTTCTTTAATGCTAGTAAAGTTGTGGTTTTCCCATACTGTCTCGGTCGATTCATTATAAAGTACTTTCCTTTGTCAACCATTGACTTTATCTCATCAACACGACTGGAAAGATCAACCATATAATGCATGCTTGACAAGCATACGCCTGTTGTATTAAAGCTTTTCACCTACATCAACCTCCTACGCTTATTATATCACATTCACTGTGTTAATACTTTGATAAGAATTGCTTTTCTTGCTCCATTCAAGAGTACTCTCGTTCACTTTCGTATTTCCTTAAAAGATAAGCTTTAATTTTCAGAAGCAGCGTTCAGGATAATCCACAAAGCAGGACACACACTCGCCCCATCATCATTGACAGCATAATCAAAAGAATCAATCGAGTCATTACTGTCTACGATGGAACATCACTACTATACCTGAAGCGCAGTTGCAGAATTCCAACTGATTTTATACCAGAAGCCTCAGAAATCCGGAACGGATTTCTACACGGCTTCCGCATATAACAGCAGGCAGACAATGCAGAATTCCAGCTAATTGTGCATCTGAGTATACCTCTAAGTATATGCCATGCATAATGGTTTGCTTTCAACAATCAGTGATATCCTCAAAAGGGCTGTATCTATATCGATACAGCCCTTTTGTCCTGTTGCGTTGTTCCTATAAAGTTATGTCAAAATCCCAACAATAGTTAGGATTATAGTCGTTTCAATAAAGTCGCAAGTCTTGTGGCTGCTTCTTGTGTATCTTCGGGATTCCCGAAAGAAGAGAAGCGAAAGTATTTTTCACCACATGATCCAAAGCCACTTCCTGGTGTTCCTACCACTTGTATTTCATTTAACAATGTGTCGAAGAATGTCCAGCTGTCCATGTTGTTTGGACATTCCATCCAGATGTAAGGAGCGTTCTTTCCTCCGGTATACCAGATGTCTGCTTCGTCAAGGGCTTTCATGATTACCTTTGCGTTATTCTTGTACACATGTAGGTTTTCTTGTATTTGTCTTTGTCCTTCCTCGCTGAATACCGCTGCCCCGCCTTTCTGTAGGATATACGATATACCGTTGGTCTTTGTTGTTCTGTTGCGTATCCACATATCATGCAAAGACATATCATATCTTTCCAGTTGGGTGGGTATGATGGTATAGCCAAGTCTTGTTCCAGTGAAACCAGCTGTCTTCGATAGCGAGCATATTTCTATGGCACATGTACGTGCGCCATCGATCTCAAAGATAGATCTTGGCAATGATGGGTCTTCTATGAACGCTTCATAGGCAGCGTCGAACAAAATCACGGAATCATGTTCATTGGCGAAGTCTACCCAAACCTTCAACTGTTCCTTGGTAAATACGGCACCTGTTGGATTGTTGGGAGAACAAAGATAGATCAAGTCAGCTGGTTCATCTGGCATTGGGATGAAGCTGTTTTCTCGGGAAGAAGGAACGTGGATGATCCTTCTTCCCTCAATCACATTCGCATCCACATATGCTGGATATGCTGGTTCCATGATCAAGGAACTACCATTACTATCGAAGAGATCAAGTATATCGCCCAATTCATCTGAAGCACCAGAAGAGATAAACACTTCATCATCTGTTATGTCAATGTTTCTCTTGCGGTAATATTCTGCTACGTCATGACGCAGGAACGGTGCCCCAGGCTCTGGCATATAGCCATGGAAACGTTCTTGTTGGGATTGGTCTTCGACTGCTTCATGCAATGCCTTGATGACGGCAGGGCATAATGGAAGCGACACATCGCCAATGCCAAGTCTAAGAAGACGTTGTCCTGGGTGTTCTTCCAGATATCGCTTTGTCTTTTGGGCGATATTGTAGAATAGGTATGCGTCTTTGAGTTCGGCATAGTGCATGTTAGGCTTTATCATAGCGTTTCTCCTTCATAGACGAAGGAACATGGTCCTTCCATCATCACATTGCATTGCCGATCTACCGTAATCGTCAATGTGCCTCCATCAAGGTGTACCTTGATTGGTGTGTCGTATGGACAATAGCCCTTTGTTACAGCGACAGCAGTGCTTGCACTGGCTCCAGTGCCACATGCCATTGTGATGCCACTGCCTCTTTCCCACACCCTCATGCGTAATTCTCTTTCTCCCAAGACTTGCACAAACTCGCAATTTACCCCACCTGTGAACACCTTATGGTGTTCCACTTGTGGACCAATGATAGAAAGGGGAATGTTTTCTACATCGTTGGTAAAGATTACTGCATGGGGATTACCCGTAGATACAGGTGTAGCAATCAAATTATGCATGCCAAGGTCAATGTCTTCTTGGACGATTGCTCTTCCCATATCCACGGTAACAGACTCTACAACTC
Source organism: uncultured Erysipelotrichaceae bacterium (assembly GCA_900315225.1). Classification (GTDB taxonomy): domain Bacteria; phylum Bacillota_I; class Bacilli_A; order Erysipelotrichales; family Erysipelotrichaceae; genus Bulleidia. The sequence continues at coordinate 6,579 of OMYM01000423.1, forward strand.
CGTTTGTCACATGAAGGCATAGTGTCTTGGTGCCTGATTGTGTTTCTATACTCAACACCGTTTTATCGGTGTATCCTCTTTCATACACATATTTTCCTACGCAACGAATGCCATTGCCACACATCTTGGCTTCTGAGCCATCGGCGTTGAATATACGCATGGAAAAATCGGCTTTTTTAGAAGCATTGATGTAGATCATTCCATCTGATCCTGCGCCAAAATGACGTTCCGATAGCTTGATCGAGAGATCTTTGATATCTTCTGGAACTTCTCCGTAAACATACAGATAATCATTCCCAAGACCTTCCATCTTTGTAAAATGCATAGTTGCCTCACTTTCCTGAATCACCGTAATTCGCCAATACCCTGGCAGATGGGTCATTCACATTACAACCTTTCCATTGTCGGTTAGGCATCCAGAAGTCAACAACCATCTTTGCTTGTCCTGGATAGTGCTTTTCAAAGATTTCCCTGTACAACAGGGATTCTTTGGTAAACGGCATGGCATATGTGTACTGTTTCCGTTTCTCTTCGAATGCTGAATCACTATACAGTGATTCAGCGTATTCTTTCAAGTCATCTACCATCGAATGTCCTACGGCATCAGAGAACGCTGCTTTTTCACGCCATAGTATCTCATCTGGTAGATAACCATCCTCAAATGCTTTTCGCAACAAGTATTTTCCCTTGCCATATGTGTTCATCTTCATCACTGGATCGATGCCCATGACATATTTGACAAACGCTATATCGCCAAAGGGAACTCGTGCTTCCAGGGAATTCACCGATATGCATCTGTCTGCCCGAAGGACATCATACATATGTAGCTCAGAGATTCTCTTTTCCGCTTCTTGCTGGAAGCTTTTAGCATCTGGTGCAAAGTCAGTATACTTATATCCGAACAGTTCATCCGATATTTCCCCCGTTAACAGCACTCTGATATCGGTTGTTTCATGGATTGCCTTGCACACCAGATACATTCCCATGCTTGCTCGTATTGTCGTAATGTCATATGTGCCAAGCAGGGCAATGAGTTCATCAAGATGTTCTATGACTTCCTCTTTTGTCATGTATACCTCGGTATGATCGGCACCGATGTAATCTGCTGCACATTTGGCATATTTCAAATCTATCGCATCCACATCCATGCCTATGGCGAAGGTTTTGATTGGTTGATCGGAGTATTTCTGGGCAATTGCACATACAAGCGATGAATCAAGTCCACCCGAAAGAAGAAAGCCAACCTTTGCGTCTGCCACAAGACGCTTTTTAACACCGTCTTCCAGAAGATCATGGATCTTCTGGAAGACAGTATCCATTGCGTCATTGTGGCATGCATAGTCATGCGCAATGTCGCAATAACAGACAAATGTTCCATTTGACCAATAGTATCCTGGTGGGAATGCCTTGATCTCTTCCACCATGCCAATGAGGTTTTTTGCTTCAGAAGCAAAGACGATATTACCGTGGTCGTATCCGTAATACAACGGACGAATGCCAATGGGATCTCTCGCCGCAAGGAATGATTCATTCCTTGCGTCATATATCACACAAGCAAACTCGGCATCCATCCGGTTGAACATATCTGTTCCGTATTCGAAATACATGGGGAGAATGATCTCACAATCGCTTCCACTCGCAAATGTATAGCCTAGTTCTTCCAAATGCTTCTTCTCTTTCGCAAAGCCATACAGTTCGCCATTGCATACGCAGTATGATCCGTTTCTTTCAAACGGCTGCATGCCTTCGTCATGGAGTCCCATGATTGCTAGTCGATTGAATCCCATCAACCCTTTTCCTATATCCACGATTCTTGTGTCATCTGGTCCTCTGGACTTGGTTTTCATCAATGCTTCGGTGAATGCTTCTAGATCGCATTCACCGCAATATGTCATGATTGAACACATGTCTGTCTCTCCTTTTCACATATCACTCTACATCTTGTAGAGCTTCGTATCCCTCTTCTCCTGTCCTCACCTTGACGACATTCTCCACATCATAGACAAATATCTTGCCATCGCCGATATGTCCCGTATACAGGACTTTTTTCGCCGTCTCGATGACATTACGGACAGGGATCTTCGCAACAACGATTTCCACTTGTATCTTAGGCAACAGGTTTGTCTCAACCTGTACACCTCTGTAGTACTCTGGCTGTCCCTTTTGGATGCCACAACCAAGTACATGCGATACGGTCATTCCCGTAATACCGATATCCATCATCGCGTTCTTCAGTTTCTCAAACCTTGCTTCCCGACAGACAATTTCAATCTTTGTAATCTTGGGTGATCCATCGTCAAACGAAGGCACTTTTTTTACTTCAACTGCTTCTGCGATGGGGACATCGCCACTAACAACCGTTGCTTCATGGTAACCATAGTCCAACTCTTCCACTGTCTGTACAAAGTTGGCATAGGCATTGATCAAGCCATGTTCCGTGCTATCAAGACCACGTATTTCCTCTTCTTGCGATACTCGCAATCCAATGGTCTTTTCGATCATCTTGAAGACACAGAACATCATTGCGGCAGTCCATAGAAGAATCGCCCCAATACCGATTAACTGTACCCCAAATAACCGTAGGCTTCCCGTATATAGAAGACCATTCAATCCCGCTGGAGCAGCTGGATCTGCCAACAAGCCAACCGCCAATGTCCCCCATACACCATTAGCGAAATGAACGCCAACAGCCCCGACAGGATCATCGATATGAAACTTCAGATCCAACATTTCAACGACAACAACAACCAAGATACCTGATACCAAGCCAACAATGACTGATCCCACAGCATTCATCGCATCACAACCAGCGGTTATTCCTACCAGTCCAGCCAATGAACCATTCAAACACATAGACACATCTGGCTTGCCATTCTTGACCCATGTGTAGATCATTGTTGTGCATGTTGCGACTGCTGGAGCAATCGTTGTCGTCACAAAGATCGATGCCAGGGAATTACTGTCCCATGCAGCAGCGCCATTAAAGCCATACCAGCCAAACCACAGGATGAAGCATCCCAATGCGCCAAGGGGAATGGAATGCCCTGGGATGGCATTCACCTTGGTGACATTGTTATTGGTGTCCTTCACATATTTCCCCAGTCTTGGACCGACCATGATCGCTCCAATCAATGCGGTAATTCCACCCACCGAGTGGATTGCGGCCGATCCAGCAAAATCATGGAAGCCCATGTTTACCAACCAGCCTTGGGGATTCCAAACCCAGCCAGCTTCGATGGGATAGACAAACAAAGAAATAGCAGCTGAATATATGCAGTAGGATATGAACTTTGTTCTCTCCGCCATGGATCCTGAAACAATCGTTGCGGCAGTGGCACAAAAGACGAGGTTAAAGACAAACGAAGGAGCGTTTCCACTCTTTAGAAAAGCACCAAAATCCGTCAGTATCATCAAGTTTGGCACCCCGATGAAGCCAAGTACATAATCCTCTGCCATCATCAGAGAAAACCCTAGAAGAACGAACACCACTGTTCCAATGCAGAAATCCATCAGATTCTTCATGATGATATTTCCTGCATTCTTCGCTCTTGTAAAGCCTGTCTCCACCATTGCAAACCCTGCCTGCATGAAGAATACCAGGGCTGCCCCAATCAAGAACCAAACCCCGAATACCTCTGTCGTAACAATCTCTTGTATAACCGATTCTATCCCCATAGTCTCTCCTTTACTTCACGCTAAACAGAATATCCCCATAGCTTGGGAATGGCCAGTATGTCTTTGCGGTAATGACTTCCGCAAGGTCGACAACCTGACGTAATGCGTCCATCTTAGGCAATACCGTGTCCTTGATCATGAAAGACTCTTCACCGATATCCTTCGCCACAGAAATTCCTTCTACTGCTTCTTCCAAGGCATCCGCATTCAGTACAATCTGATCGGTATACTGGGAGAGTTTCTGGATGATACGTGTTTCATATACACATGGTAGATCAGGTGCCAATGCTCGTTTCGCATTGGCAGCCTTGGCGACATCACCCAGATACAACTCAATCGCAGGCGCTATGTTCTTTCTGGCAATACGAACCATCGTATTTGCCTCAATGATCACCGTCTTGCAGTAATTCTCCAGCATGATCTCATAGCGAGAACGCATCTCTTCCTTGGTGAACACCTTCTGCCCCGTTAACATGGCTACGTTTTTCGCATCCATGAAATGTGCAAAGGCATCTGGTGTCGTCTTGAGGTTCATCAAGCCTCTTACTTCGGTTGCTTCCTTGATCCAGGCATCGTCATACCCATTGCCATTGAAGATAATACGCTTATGATCACGGATGGTCTTTTGGATCATCTCATGCAGGGCTGTTTCGAAGTCTTCTGCCTCTTCCAATCTATCCGCATACACTTTCAGGCTTTCTGCCACGGCGCTGTTCAACATGATATTCGCACAGGCAATGGAATTGGAAGATCCCAGCATGCGGAATTCAAACTTATTCCCGGTAAATGCAAATGGCGATGTTCTGTTACGATCTGTCGTATCTCTGGTAAACTTTGGCAACACATCTACGCCAAGCTTCATGACCGTTCTTTCGGTTCCCTTGTATGGCTCACCTGTTTCAATCGCTTCCAGAACAGCATTGAGTTCATCCCCAAGGAACATGGACACAACAGCTGGTGGAGCCTCATTGGCACCCAGTCTATGGTCATTTCCTGCCGTTGCGACAGAAATACGCAACAGATCCTGGTAATCATCCACCGCCTTGATCACAGCGCACAAGAACAACAGGAACTGGGCATTCTCATATGGTGTTTCACCAGGTGAAAGCAGATTTACACCTGTATCGGTGGACAATGACCAGTTGTTATGCTTGCCACTGCCATTGACACCTTCAAATGGTTTTTCATGCAAGAGGCAAACAAGACCATGTCTTCCCGCCACCTTTTGCATGATTTCCATCATCAGCTGGTTGTGGTCGGTGGCGATATTTGTCGTGGTGTAGATTGGCGCAAGTTCATGCTGGGCAGGTGCCACTTCGTTATGTTCCGTCTTAGCCAATATCCCAAGCTTCCACAATTCTTCATTCAGCTCTTCCATGAAAGCCGCAACCTTTGGCTTAATCACACCAAAGTAATGATCATCCATCTCCTGTCCCTTGGGAGGTTTCGCCCCAAACAGTGTCCTACCGGTAAAACGAAGATCTGGACGAGCGTCATACATCTCTTTCGTAATCAGGAAATACTCCTGTTCTGGACCTACGGAAGAACGTACATACTTCGCGTTATCCACCCCAAAGAGTTTCAAAATACGCAATGACTGGCGGTTAAGTGCCTCCATGGAACGCAACAGTGGTGTCTTCTTGTCCAAGGCATGTCCCCCATAGGAACAGAATGCCGTAGGTATGCACAATACCTTCCCCTTGATAAACGCATAGGAAGTAGGATCCCACGCTGTATATCCACGCGCCTCAAATGTCGCTCTCAAGCCCCCGCTTGGGAAAGAAGAAGCATCTGGTTCACCCTTGATCAACTCTTTGCCAGAGAACTCCATAATGACGCCACCATCAGGTGAAGGAGTAATAAAGCTGTCATGCTTTTCCGCCGTCACACCCGTTAGCGGTTGGAACCAATGTGTATAATGTGTTGCGCCATGCGCAATAGCCCAATCTTTCATAGCTGACGCTACCGCGTTAGCAACACCAATATCCAGAGGCGTTCCCTCATCAATCGTATGCTTCAAAGACGCATACACCTTCGCCGACAAGACAGCTTTCATCACGCGGTCATCGAATACAAGACTTCCGAAATAATCAGATACAGTTTTCATACTTCCTTCTCCTTCTGAAACAAAGAAAGGCAAAGGGGTCTTTCGCGCTAAGCGTAAGACCCCTTTGCCTTTACGAGAAAAGATTCTACTCTCTTAAAAAGATTTGTCAATACCTTTTCAGAAATTTTTTCACGAAAGGAAAACTTTTTCATTGACAGAATGGCTTGATGGGTGTATATATTTCCCGTGAGCAAAGGCGTTCACACAACAGGGATCAAACCCTCTGCGTGAGCGCCTTTGCTTTATTTTATGTAAAGGAGCGAAGACGTTTATGAAAACTGAAGGCCAGATACGCATCCCCTCCGGGTGCGCCATTGCGGCGATGATCTCCCGCGAAGGAAAACGCATGTCAGGCAAGACGATCTATGAGGCAATGAAGCCCATGCATGATCGATCCAATGGTCTAGGCGGTGGCTTTGCCGGCTATGGGATATACCCCGAATACAAAGACTATTATGCCCTGCACCTGTTTTTCGATTCCCGCGCTACACGCAAAAAATGCGAGGAGTTTCTGAAAGAGCGATTCGAAGTCGTAAAAGGAGAACTCATTCCCACCCGTAAAATACCCGCGATTACCGATGAGCCAATCATCTGGCGCTACTTTGTCGATCCGCTGAAATCCATGTTAGCGTCCATGCAGGTGGATGAGAAGGAATATGTGGCGCGCGCCGTAATGGAAATCAACACCAAGCTCGATGGCGCATATGTATTCTCTTCCGGCAAGAACATGGGGACATTCAAGGCCGTTGGTTTTCCCGAAGACGTAGGCGTTTTCTATCAACTAGAAAACTACCGAGGCTATGCCTGGACAGCCCATGGGCGCTACCCGACAAACACCCCAGGATGGTGGGGTGGCGCTCATCCATTCACCCTCCTGGACTATTCGATTGTTCATAACGGGGAAATATCGTCCTATGACGCAAACCGTCGCTACATCGAAATGTTCGGCTATAAATGCACCCTGCAAACAGACACGGAAGTCATCACATACATCATGGACTACCTCCTTCGTGGTCAATCATTGACCCTGGAAGAAGCAGCCAATGTGATCGCTGCACCATTCTGGTCAACGATCAACACAAAGTCACAAGAAGAGAAAGAGAAATACACATTCTTAAGAACCGTCTTCTCCTCTCTTCTTATCACGGGTCCATTCTCCATTGTGTTGGGCTTTACGGGAGGTCTCATGGCTCTCAACGACCGCTTAAAGTTACGTTCTATGGTCGTTGGAGAAAAAGACGACATGGTGTTCATTGCCTCGGAAGAAGCTGCCATCCGTGCCATGGAGCCAAACGCCGAAAACATATATGCGCCATACGGTGGCGAACCCGTCATCGTAAAAGTAAAGGAGGGTTGTTACTGATGCTTGTATATCCAGAATTCGAAGTCATCCGCAATGATGCAAGATGCATTGCATGCCGTGTATGCGAACGACAATGCGCCAATGAAGTACACTACTACCACCCCGAAAAAGGAATCATGCTTTCGGATGAAAGCAAATGTGTCAATTGCCAAAGATGTGTTTCACTATGCCCGACAAGAGCATTGAAGATTGTCAAAAGCGATTGTGTCCTACGGGAAAACGCCAACTGGAAAAACGACACGATTCGGGAAATATATAAACAAGCGGAAAGTGGTGGTGTCTTGTTATCCTCCATGGGCAACCCCCAGCCTTTCCCAGTATATTGGGACAAGATACTGATCAACGCTTCCCAGGTAACCAACCCACCCATTGACCCCCTGCGGGAACCAATGGAGACAAAGGTATTCCTTGGGCGCAAGCCTGATCATATTGAGCGTGATGAAAATGGCAGGCTGATCACCAAACTCCCACCCCAGATCGAGCTATCCATGCCTGTCATGTTCTCTGCCATGAGCTATGGCTCCATCAGCTACAACGCCCATGCTTCACTGGCAAAAGCCGCTTCTCAGCTAGGTATTCTGTACAATACCGGTGAAGGAGGTCTCCACGAAGACTTCTATGTCTATGGTCCTAATACGATTGTCCAAGTCGCTTCTGGACGCTTTGGTGTCCATGAAGACTACCTCCAGGCAGGTGCCGCCATTGAAATCAAGATGGGACAAGGCGCAAAGCCTGGCATTGGCGGTCATCTTCCTGGCGCCAAGATCACCAAGGATGTGTCAAGCACTCGTATGATCCCTGAGGGCTCCGACGCAATCTCGCCAGCCCCACACCACGATATCTATTCCATCGAAGATCTTCGCCAGTTGATTTATTCCCTCAAAGAAGCAACGGAATACAAAAAGCCAGTCATCGTCAAGGTTGCAGCTGTCCACAACATCGCAGCCATTGCTTCTGGCATCGCTAGAAGTGGTGCCGATATCATCGCCATCGATGGTTTCCGTGGCGGCACTGGTGCCGCCCCCACCCGTATCCGAGATAACGTTGGCATACCGATTGAACTCGCTCTTGCGGCAGTCGACCAACGTCTTAGAGACGAGGGTATCCGTAGCAATGTCTCCCTTGTCGTAGGTGGTTCCATCCGCAGTGCATCGGATGTCGTCAAGGCAATCGCCCTTGGGGCAGATGCGTGCTACATCGCCACAGCCGCTTTATTAGCACTAGGATGCCACCTTTGTCGAACATGCCAAAGCGGCAAATGCAATTGGGGAATTGCGGCACAAAGAGAAGACCTTGTCCGCCGTTTAAATCCTGAAATAGGTTCCCAGCGACTCATCAACCTGATGACCGCTTGGAAACACGAAATCATGGAACTCATGGGAGGCATGGGAATCAATGCTATTGAATCCCTCAAGGGAAACAGATTCATGTTAAGAGGCGTAGGATTGACCGACAAAGAACTCTCAATCCTTGGCATCTATCATGCAGGAGAAAGATAGACTATGAAACGAGTATATGTCAATGAAGAATGGTGCCTTGGTTGCCATCTTTGCGAATACAATTGTGCTTTCGCCAATTCAAATCTATTGGAAATGGCCGACCTCAAGGGAAAAAAGATCTTCCCACGCATCCATGTCGAAGGGGATGACAAGATTACCTTCGCTGTGTCATGTCGCCATTGCCAAGATCCTATCTGCGTCAAAAGCTGTATCGCCCACGCATTGTCTATCCAAGACGATGTCATCAAGGTCGATCAAGATAGATGTGTTGGCTGCTTGACATGTGTACTGGTATGCCCATATGGCGCATTAGCCCCCAACGAAAAAGGCATCATGCAAAAATGCGAACTATGCCTAGAAAACAAATGCGGCCAACCTGCATGCGTCACAGGCTGTCCCAACCATGCAATCGTCTATGAAGAAAGAGGTGTCATAGCATGAACCCTTATGTCATCATCGGCAATTCCATTGCGTCTATCGGTGTCATCGAAGGCATCCGCAAGACCGACAAGGATACCCCCATCACCATCGTCTCAAAAGAACTCCACCCAGCCTATTGCCGACCTTTGATCTCCTATTACCTGGAAGGAAAAGCCAAACTTGACAATATCGGCTACCGTGACAGTCAATTCTATCAACGTAACAACGTTCACGTAATTTACGCCACCGCAACATCCATCGATCCTAGCACCAAGATCATCTCCCTGTCTGATGGAAACACCATCCCATACGACAAGGCATGCATATGCACTGGATCCTCCCCATTCATTCCACCCTTTGCAGGACTGGAAAACGTCAAAGAGAAATACAGCTTCATGACTCTTGATGATGCGCTTGCCTTAGAACAAGCCCTCTCTCCTAGCAGTAGAGTGTTGATTGTAGGAGCTGGCCTCATTGGCTTAAAATGCGCCGAAGGCATTGTGGAAAGAGTATCCTCCATCACCGTGACAGATCTCGCCGACCGTGTCCTCTCCAGCATCCTCGACCACCAATGTGCCTCCATGATGCAGAAAACCATGGAAGACCATGGCATCCATTTCCTGCTCAACAACAGCGTTGTAAGCTTCGAAGAAAACCTAGCTCACATGAAGAATGGCGAAACAATTTCCTTCGATGTCCTCGTTCTCGCCGTAGGTGTCAGAGCAAACACATCCCTGATCAAGGATATCGGTGGATCCATCAATCGAGGCATTATCATAGATGATCACATGTGTACATCAATTGAAGACATATATGCTGCAGGAGACTGTAGCGAAGGCTACGACATTACATTCAACAATCACCGTGTCCTTGCGATCATGCCCAACGCATACCTACAGGGAGAAACCGCAGGCATGAATATGGCAAACAATGACAAAGCATTCACCAATGCCATTCCCATGAACGCCATTGGCTTCTGGGGAACCCACGCATTAAGCGCTGGAACATATGTCGGGGACATGATTGAACAGAAAGAAGAAAATGCATTAAAGCGTTTCTACATCAAAGATGGCTATCTCAATGGCTTTATCCTGATCAACAACACCGAACGAGCAGGCATCTACACCTCCCTGATCCGTGATCACATCCCCCTGGAAACCATTGATTTCACAATGTTAACAAGGCTTTCTACCTCATATGCGTTTAAAGAAGAAGTCAGAAGAAAGAAATTCGGAGGCTTGGTATGATTATCGATGTCAAAGACATGAACTACCGTATCGTGAATGAACATATTCGTCCCAATCAAGATGTCACATTGACCAATGTGCTTGGCCAACGCTTCATCGGTGCAGGTATGAAAGATCAGTCGATTATAATTGAAGGCATCCCTGGCAACGCCCTAGGCGCATACCTGAATGGTGCCAACATCACTGTCAAAGGCAATGGACAAGACGCTGTGGGAGATACTATGAACGATGGAAAAATCATCATCCATGGCAATATCGGCGATGCGGCTGGATACGCAATGCGGGGAGGCAAGATCTATGTCAAAGGCAATGCCGGATACCGTGCCGGCATCCACATGAAAGCATACCAAAGCAAACAACCCCTCATGATCATCGGTGGCAGTGCCGGTAGCTTCCTAGGCGAATATCAAGCAGGAGGAACAATCATCGTCCTAGGCCTAAGCCCATCCCATCGCATTCTTGGCTACTTCCCATGCACTGGAATGCATGGAGGAAGAATGTTCTTACGCTCCAAATGCACCGACATCAACTTCCCCGATCAAGTCACCGCTAAACCAGTATCTGAAGAAGACAAGGCAGAACTACAAATATTATTGGAAGAATACTGTTCGATATTCAATTACGATCTCGATCAAATCATGAACCATGACTTCACCCTTGTCACCCCCGACAGCAAGAATCCTTACCGCCAAATGTATGTCGCAAACTAGAAAGAGGTATCCATGAAATACAAAAAAGAAGAAGTCCTACAATACGTCATGGAAGACGACGTTAAATTCATTCGTCTGGCATTCTGCGATGTGACTGGAAGACAGAAGAACATATCCATCATGCCCGATGAGTTAAAAAGAGCATTCGACTATGGCATTGCTATTGACGGCTCAGCCATCAGAGGCTTCTGTTCCAGCTCCCGTTGCGACCTTCTGCTACGACCAGAAGCAGACACCCTTGTCCAACTTCCCTGGCGACCTGAACACGGTAAAGTCGTCCGTATGTTCTGCGACATCGTTTGTCCCGAAGGAATACCCTTGGAAAGCGATACAAGACGCATGTTAAAACAAGCTGTCCAAGACGCCGCAGAAGCAGGTTATTCATTTGATTTTGGTACCGAACAAGAATTCTACCTGTTCACCCTCGATGAACAAGGAGAACCCACCAACACCCCCTACGACCACGCTGGATATATGGACATTGCGCCCGAAGACAAAGGGGAAAACATCCGCCGTGAAATATGCCTGATGCTGGAACAAATGGACATCTACCCCGAACGTTCCCACCACGAAGAAGGACCTGGACAAAACGAAATCGACTTCCGTTGCGCCGATGCCCTGACCGCCGCCGACCAAGCCCTCACCTTCCGCACCGTTGTCAAGACCTGTGCCATGCGCAATGGCCTATACGCCGATTTCTCCCCCAAGCCACTGAAGAATGCCCCAGGAAATGGACTGCACATCAACATATCCCTTTCCAATGGAACAGAAGAAGATCTCATGTACATGATCGGTGGCATTCTTCAAAGAATCCCCGAGATCACTCTCTTCTTGAATCCCCAAGAAGAATCCTATCAAAGATTTGGCATTGACAAAGCCCCTAAATATATCTCCTGGTCGCGAGCAAACCGATCCCAACTCATTCGCATCCCCGCCTCAGACCCGTCTCATATGCGGGCAGAACTACGTTCCCCCGATCCATCCACAAACCCCTATCTCTGTTTCGCATTGTTAATATACGCAGCCATGGAAGGACTACAAAACAAAATACTCCCCATCCCCGAGACAAACATCAATCTGTTTACCGCCGACCAAGAAACAACATCCCGTTTCCAACCCCTGCCATCAACAAGACAAGAAGCAGAAACCCTTGCCCGTTCCTCCGACTTTGTCAAAGCACACGTACCTCCGGCCGTATTGAAGGAATACTGCCGATAACACCAAGGAGGACCACATGCCTTATGATGAAAGAACATACAGCGTGTTGCTTATTTCAAATGCACAACGCTTTACCGACTCCCTCCGTGATATCCTAAAAGATCCCGCCTACGAAACAGTAAAAACCGTGTCATCCATCAGTGAGGGGAAAAGAGAATTAGCAGAAAAAAGCTACGATCTCGTCATCATCAACTCCCAACACGCCGATGGAGCAGCCACCCGTCTTGCGATCGACACCATAACCCACAGCCAATCCGTCATCCTTCTAGCGGTAAGACAAGACATATACGAAGAAATATTCTGCACAGTGTCACCCCATGGCATCTTCACCCTTTCCCTGCCAACCTCCCGCCAGACAGCTGAAAGAGCATTACGATGGCTGACAACTTCCCGTGAATTACGTCGTAAAAGTGAAGAAAAGAATGAATCTCTCCAAGACAAGATGCAA
>OMYM01000422.1 GCA_900315225.1 uncultured Erysipelotrichaceae bacterium
GAAGCTTGCGATTGCCCAGGCATTCATGGAAGATCCTGATATCTTGTTACTGGATGAGCCATCCAATGCCTTGGATGACCAGGCTGTTCAATTGCTAAATCAATTGATTGTCTCGGAAAGAGATAGAGGAAAATACATTATCCTGGCGACGCACAATATCGAGGATTTCCAGGCAATCACCGACCAATATGTCTATATCCAGGACAAACAGGCGGTATTTGGATGAAGAAAAAAAGACTGGTAATTGCCCTAGGGGTTGTATTCCTGGTTTCCGCAATATTTGCTGCATATGTAAAATCCACATACACCCAATTTCCTTCCATCTTCCAGATGCCCGATTCTCACTACATCATGTCCGAGGGATTTCAACACTTCTTTGACAACGAAGATAGAACACTGGATGAACTGATGGAACTTTCCGATGCTGTTGTGATTGCCAGGCGTGGCGATGAGGGAACATGGGTTGGCAGGAGCATACGTACTCGTCTTACGATTATCAAATGCATCAAAGGGGATGTCAAGGACAATGTCACATATTATGAACCAGTGGAGTATCACCCCACAGGCATTTTGGCTGTGCATGGGTACCTCCCCATGTTAATGGAACATACGTATCTCTTGTTTCTACAGAAAGTGGATGACCCAATGAGAGAGGATGAATATTACCCACTATGTGGAGATATTGCCAAGTATGAACAGGGAAACTATGCATATCTTAGGGAAATGAGAGATTATACATACGGGGAAGTAATGACGGATGCTGTTCTTCTCTATGATGAAGACGGAATATTCCTTAGGCCAAAGAAACGCGTTGAGGTATATAACGAAATCATGAAAGAAATCGAGGAAAGAAGATTATGGGAATGAAGAAACTATTCGCTATCGCAACCATGTGCTTGTGCGCATGCACGACCGTCGATAACAAACTCACCTATGTCGAGGAAGAATTCTTTTCCGATGCATTCTACATGGAGCTTCCAGAAAGGGAAGAGGAATTGGCATTTGCGGAAGAGACAACCACATTGCTAGGGGAAGAAATGCAAACGCCACGCATGGAGACAGGAACAGTCTCAAGGGATATTACGGCTTTCTATGTCCTGAAGCTTTACACGGAAGATAGCTCCTGGGAGCTTGTCAGTAATGTTTCCGATGCTGCATCGTTGGACGAGGATGCCATATGGGAGACAGGCATTCAAAATGCTGCAGCGCGTATTTCATCCTACAAGGATGCAGAGATACAGACACTACAGGTGGATGAACAGCCTGCGGTATTATGTACCGCTGAGGACGAATCTGGCGCAAGGCAATACTGTTTGATGATACGTTCCAAGGATAGGAAAGGATGCGTATTCTTGCAAATAGGGAACAACCAGAAATCCTACAATGACATACTTGAACAGATTATCCAACATGCGATAGATACCTTTCATTGGAACCAATGACTATAACAAGGAGATCGAAGGATCTCCTTGTTTTCATATGGAAATCTTTGGACTTCATGTAACCGCTGGCAAGAAAAACAGTTTATACTAATGGAGGTAGCCAGATGAAAGATGACGAGATTATCCAGTTGTACTGGAACAGGGATGAGAATGCCATCAAAGAGACGGAAGTAAGATTTCACAAGATACTTGCTTCGATAGCATACAGGATACTCAATAACTATGAGGATGTACGCGAGTGTCTCAATGATACATATCTCAAGGCGTGGCATTCTATGCCAACGCTATGGCCGAGGAACCTGTGTGCCTATTTGTGCAAGATCATACGGAATGATGCCATAGACAGATACCACTCCAATGCTACATACAAAAGACAAGGACAGACATATGCGGTGGCTTTGGAAGAGTTGAATGACTGTCTTGGGAAGAATGATGTACAAGAGAACTTCGATGCCATGGTAACGGGAGAAGCGATCACACGTTTTTTAAAGACATGCAGGAAAGAACAAAGGGTATTGTTCATATGCCGGTATTTCTTTTACGATGATTTGAAGGAAGCCGCAAGGCATGCTGGTGTTTCGGAAGTCAGCGCAAAAGTCACATTGTTTCGCATGAGAAAGAAACTCAAGGAGTTTTTGGAAAAAGAAGGGGTATGGGAAAAATGAAGAACGAACAGTTGAATAGAGCAGTTGGCTATATTGATGAAGAATTGTTGGCAGAAGCCATTGGCGCAAGAGAAGCCACAAGAAATACATTAACAAGATGGGTGCTTCCATTAGCATTTGCAAGCATGTTGTTGGTGGGGTTGGTTGTGTATCCCCGTGTTTCGGATGTGCAACAAGAAATAGACATTGCGCCAGTGGATGTGCAGCTAGATGTATTTGCGATGGCGGAAAGCGAGACGGTTCATGATGAGAAGATTGTTCTCTATCAAGCAACCGATAACAATGGTTCGCATGGACAGCGTGGTTTGCATTATGATGGGAGTGGGATTGAAGCGGATATTCTTCCTGTGTTCAAGGATCTATATCTGTCGTTTGATGAAGAGGGAAATCTGCTTTCCTCCTGTGGCTTGGTGGCAGAGGAAAGGGAGGAAATCGTACGGGATGTTGCGCATAGGCTTGGATGGGATGATTATGAAATCAATCAAGCAGAGACGTATACAAGCGCATTGTTTGCGGATGGCAGGGATATCGTGTGTACGAATCATTCACGCTTGACGATACGGACAAGCGATGAAGGATGGACATATGGCGAGCAAGTGGATGAACAGATGGTTATGAAAGCATTGGAAGGATTCTCTGTTGTGCAGCAGATAGAAGATCCCGTCATTGTGTCTTTGGATTATAGTGCCGTGTTGTTTGATAACAGTGGAACAACCGCAAGATCTTTGTTTAACTATACACTTAGTAATATCGAACTAGATCCACATATGCATTTCATCAGGTTTCTCATGTATAAGCCAAGCTTGGAGTGTGTTGGTCAATACGCATTGCTGGGGAAGGAAGAGGTGTTGGAGCTATTGCGTAACGAATCACCTTGGCTTACCGAAGAACCAGAGGGTTGTGAGTTGGTGTATTGGATGTATGGGGAATATGCTGTGCCAAGCTATCGCTTCTGGTTTGCGGAAGAAGAGAAAGAATACATATACCCTGCCTTGTCTAAGGATGTGTATGAAATGAAGACTTCTTCTTGATGATCGTTTCAGTTTTGACCATGTTATTGTTTCATTTTCTGTGCTTCAAATACATGAAAAACCCTTTGTTTATCGAGTGTTTCAATCCTTTGATAGAAGAAGATATTACAGGAAAAATGAAACAATAACATGGTGGTGATTGTTTCAGAGAAGAAAAATATACCATGTTCTTCTTACATCTGGTATAATGCCTGTGGGAGGTTTATATGAGCGAAAAGAAGAAGATGACGAAGGATGTTGTGCCAGAGGATTTTACGATGGGGTTGGCGTTGATGGATGCCTTGCCTGTGTTGTTCTTTGGGGTTGGTTCATTGTTCATGGGTAGAATCGCTGAGAGTGGAATTGTGCTTGCGGGAGGATTTGTGTGTTTTGCGACAGGCATGTTAAAGGTGGTGTGGAAGATCATCGTGGTTCTACAGAAGAAAAACATATGGCCACTATTTGTGCAGATGAGAATATGCATGCCCATTGGGTTTGTCCTGATGATCATAGGGTGTTTCCTGGGGGATGCGGGAAAACTGGGGAGTGCTTTGCTTAATCCGGTATCGCTTGTTTTCCTTGTCTTGTTTGTCGTTGGGATGTTCCTGATGATTCGCTTTGCGATGAAGCTGGATGCTTCGAATGTCAGGGATAACTGGATTGAACAATGGTTGAATGCACTTGCCCAAGGAGCTTTCATGGTTGCCATGGTTGCGGCTTCTCATCACATATGATATGATCTTTGAAAAGGAGAAAACGATATGTTAAGGATTGCGATATGTTGCGGGGGAGGATTCTCCTCTTCCGCCCTGGCCGCCCATCTTGAACAAGAGGTCAAGGCGAAGAACCTTTCGGATCGTGCATCTTTCATCTTTATTCCTATAAGTAAGCTTGTGGCTAGGCAAGGAGAAGTGGATGTTGCTATGGTGTGTCCACACATGGAGTGGAAGGTGAGGGACGATAGTGAGAAAGGATTGTATAATATCCCTGTCACAATCATTCCACCCCGTCTTTATGGCTTAATGCCAGCGGATGACTTCATGGATGACGCTGAGGACATTGTGGAGCTATGGAACAAGGGTGGAAAGAACATGATGACCTTTGACGATGAACCACGTCCATTGGCAGTCAAGCGTACTGTTTCCCATCGTAGATGGCTAAAGGGAGAATCTGCTTTCAACCAATAAAAAGAAGCCAATGGCTTCTTTTTTAATAGCTTTTGTGTATGGTGGATGGATCGAAGGAACTGGTGTCTTTGGTGCAGGTGTAGCCCATGAGTTCCTTGAGTTCTTTGTTCATGGCTTGGATTTTTGTTATGACACCTGGTGTTCCATCCTTGAGAAGGGGTGGGAGGATGCCTCTGCCTACCGCTACTGCGTCTGCACCAAGGGCGAGGGCTTTGAAAGCATCGTAGCCAGTCTCGATTGAACAGTCTACGAAGATTAGAGCTTTGTCTTGGATTGCCTGGCGAATATCCGGCAGGATTGCGACGGGTGGAATGCCGAAGGGGATTCTGCCATGATGGTGGGAGACAAAGATGCCAGAACATCCCGCTTCGACACATTTGGTTGCGTCTAGTGTGGAGAGGACACCTTTGGCGATGAATGGCAGTGGTTTAGCATGGGATACGTATGTCCTTAGATCTTCCATGGTAACAGGACCTAGGGGGATGCCATCCACGATGTCGTAGTTTCCGTCTTTGCCAAAGACGTGGTCGATATCGATTCCTACGCCAAGGGCACCATGTTCTTTTGCAAAGTCGATCTGGTCTAGGATCATCTGTTTGTCCATGAAGGGTTTGATGATCCGGATGGTCTTGGGGTAGAGTTCTAGGATTTCGGCGATTTCTTCATCTGGTTCCATTCCTACCCAATTCAACAGATTAAGTTCTTTGGCAGCTAGGGCATAGTCGTTCATTGGCTTGTGCCCGCCTTTGCCAACTTTGTTGAGATGGGAGAAGGCGGGTGTCATGATGGGGGAGGAGAATGTTTCGTTGAAGAGGGTTTTTGTGAGATCTGCTTCTATAGCATCGATCATTCTCATTTCCACGGTCAGTGAATCGAGGTAGCCTCTGGCGAGGATGTTTGCGTTAGCGGCGTTGATTTTTGGTTCTGGGATGAGTCCCTTGGGACCAGGCCATTGTCTTTCTTCCATTGTAACCTCCGATGAGCGAGTCCGCAAGGGACTCTGTTTTGCGTGTAGTATCATACGATATAAAACAATATTTGTCAAATACTGGTGTAAACAAAAAGGCTCCTGGGAGCCTTCTATAGGATATCATCGTCATCGTTTTCCTCGTAGTCGTTGTTACTGGCGATCCATTGGAGGCGGTATTCGCCGGTGACTTCGAGGAAGGAGCCTTCGGATAGGTCGATTGCGGTGTAGGAGTCATCGAAGTCGACACTGCGTCCTAGGGCGTCACGTATGTGTAGGCCAGAGCCATTGACGGCTGTGACGTTGTATATGCCGGGCTGGAGGGTATTGGGTATTTCGTATACGCCTGGGGTGATCAGATATTCGTTCGTATTGGATAAATAAATCAGGTTTTGGTCTTTCTTGGCGAGTACGCGCTGGGCTTTGTGGAAGAAAGCCTCGCGCAGGTAGAATAAGTCCGCGTGGTCAACGTAGTACACGTATATGCGTGACGGGGTTGCCATGGTGATGCGGTCGGTTTCTTCTCTTCGCTTGATCATGTATCCGGGTCTGAGGCAGTTTACGAAGTGTTCGGTCATGAAGTAGACGGCGATCTGGGTTTCGTATAGCATGCCATTGACGCGCGTGGTTCCCACGCTATCTTCGGCGCTGGGGACGTTGTGGTATGTTCTCTTGGATACGCGTCGGATGTCTTTTACCGCTGTTTCGTAGGGAATGTCCTTGTTTTTGACGATCATGTAGGCAGGCATTGCGTTGATGCATATTTCTTCGTCGTGGAGAGAAAGCCCAGGGTAGAAATAGTATTTATTCAGCGCTTCTTGCGCATCGTTGTTCTCTAGCCAGGCATCCATCATCATGTCGGTCATCTTAGGGTCGGCCACCACGAGTTTCTGGAATAGATCGTATTCGAGGGGCAGTTTGTAGTGTTGGATGATGCTGGCGCAGTTCTTGCATATATAATGCCCGTCGCGCAGCCGATCATGGTGGGCAAAGAATCCTTTGGGTTCCGCTAGGCAAAAGTCGCACACATGTTTTTTTGCCATATAATCACCTCCTTGTGTGAACATTATAGCAAGAAATACAGGAAAACAATATGTGAATGTTGACAAAATGATGAAATCGTGATTTGGGTGGCCAAAGGGAACACCCGGAAGTGTGGGCTTGTTGGGTGTAAAAAAATTTTTTGAAAAAGTGCTTGACAAGATTTGTTGTTGGGTGTAAAGTATACAGGCTATAGGGCTTTGGTGTGTCCAAAGCCTTATAAAAAGCGTAAAAAAGGCACACATGGTTATGTGTGCATATAAACAAGAAAGGAAGAAGTGACATGCCTACAATAAACCAGTTGGTGCGCAAGGGTCGCACCGATAAAGTTTACAAGTCTAAGTCCCCTGCGTTAAACAGAGGATACAACTCGTTGAAAAAGCGTCCTACTAAGCAAAGCAGTCCTCAGAAGAGAGGCGTCTGCACACGTGTCGGCACAATGACCCCGAAGAAGCCGAATTCTGCGTTGAGAAAGTATGCCCGTGTTCGTTTGAGCAATGGCTTGGAAGTCACGGCGTATATCCCTGGCGTTGGTCACAATCTGCAGGAACACTCGGTTGTTATGATCAGAGGCGGTCGTGTCAAGGATCTCCCTGGTGTCCGTTACCACATTATCCGTGGCACATTGGATTGTGCGGGTGTCAATGACAGAGGTCAGAGCCGTTCTCTGTATGGCGCAAAGAAGCCAAAGGCAAAGAAGAAGTAATTCGAGAGAGGAGAGTATAGAACATGCCAAGAAAAGGTTATATAGCAAAGCGTGATGTGCTTCCTGATCCGATTTACAATTCCAAGCTCATCACAAAACTCATTAACAAGATTATGATCGATGGCAAGCGTAGCACAGCGCAGACGATTCTGTATGATGCATTCGCGGACATCGAAAAGCAGACTGGTCAGAACCCGATGGAAGTGTTTGAGAAGGCATTGGGAAATGTCATGCCTATGCTTGAATTGAAGGTTCGCCGTGTCGGTGGTGCGAACTACCAGGTGCCTGTTGAAGTTAGCGCGGAGAGAAAGCTTACGCTTGGTCTGCGTTGGATTGTCAACTATGCTAGGTTGCGTCATGAAAAGACAATGGAGAAGAGGTTGGCCGCGGAGATCATCGATGCGGCGAATGGAGTTGGCGCATCGGTCAAGAAGAGAGAAGACACGCATAAGATGGCGGAGGCTAACAAGGCATTTGCACATTACCGCTGGTAATTGGCTGGTAACTTCTCTATCAATTTAGGAAAGGAGCTAAGAATGCCTAGAGAATTTCCGTTAAACAAGGTTCGTAATATTGGAATCATGGCTCATATTGACGCGGGCAAGACCACGACAACGGAGCGTATTCTATATTACACAGGTAAGATACACAAGATTGGCGAAACACATGATGGGGCATCGCAGATGGACTGGATGGCGCAAGAGCAGGAGCGTGGCATTACGATCACCTCTGCAGCGACAACCGCCCAATGGCAGGATTGCCAGATCAACATCATTGACACACCAGGGCATGTCGATTTCACGGCTGAGGTCGAACGTTCCTTGAGAGTGTTGGATGGTGCGGTCACGGTGTTGGACTCCAAGGCGGGCGTTGAGCCACAGACAGAAACTGTGTGGCGTCAGGCAACGGAGTACAAGGTTCCCCGCATTGTTTTCTCGAACAAAATGGATGCGACAGGAGCGGATTTCAAGATGTCGGTTCACTCGATTGGGGATCGTCTGGGAGCCAAGGCTGTTGCTATCCAGATGCCGATAGGCGCGGAGCAAAGCTTCCGCGGGATCATCGACCTGGTCACCATGAAGCAGACGATGTATGCGAATGACCTGGGCACGGAGATCCGTGTCTCGGACATTGAAGAGCAGTTCATCGATGAAGCTACGCAGATGCATCAAGAGATGCTTGAAATGATCGCCGATTATGACGATGATGTCATGATGCAGGTTCTTGAGGGCGAGGAGCCTAGCGTAGAGGAGGTCAAGAGGGCAATCCGCGCAGGTGTCTTGACATCGGAGTTCTTCCCGGTGTTGTGCGGTTCGGCGTATAAGAACAAGGGTGTTCAGCTGTTGTTGGATGCAGTTGTGGATTATCTGCCGGCACCGACAGACGTTCCTTCCATCAAAGGATGGATTGATGGAGAGGATGCGGAGAGAAAGCCTTCGGATGATGAGCCATTCGCGGCATTGGCGTTCAAGGTTGCGACTGACCCGTTTGTTGGAAGATTGACATATTTCCGTGTCTATTCCGGTATTGCGACGGCTGGAAGCTACGTATTGAATGCCAGCAAGGAGAAGCGCGAGCGTTTTGGCAGATTGGTTAGAATGCATGCGAATCACCGAGCAGACATCGATGTTGTCTATGCGGGCGATATCGCTGGTGCGGTTGGCTTGAAGAATACAACGACTGGCGATACTCTCTGCGATGAGAATCATCCGATTATCCTTGAATCCATGGTCTTCCCGGATCCGGTTATCCAGATGTCCGTTGAGCCAAAGACAAAGGCAGACAGCCAGAAGATGGATGTTGCATTGGCAAAGCTGGCGGAAGAGGATCCAACATTCCGTACATACACGGATGAAGAAACGGGACAGACGATTATCGCGGGTGTTGGTGAGTTGCAGTTGGATATTATCCTTGACCGCATGAAGAGAGAGTTCAAGGTTGAAGCAACAGCTGGCGCACCTCAGGTAGCATACCGTGAGACAATCCGTGGTACAGCGGATTGCGAAGGAAAGTTTGTCCGTCAAACTGGTGGTCATGGTCAGTATGGTCATGTCTGGATCAAGTTTGAGCCAAACGAGGGAAAGGGCTTCGAGTTTGTCGATGCGACAGTCGGTGGCTCTGTGCCAAAGGAATATATTAAGCCGACTCAACAGGGTCTGGAAGAGGCGTTGAACAATGGCCTTATTGCTGGATATCCTGTAGTCGATATCAAGGCGACTCTGTTCGATGGGAGCTACCATGATGTAGACTCGTCGGAACAGGCTTACAAGATTGCGGCTTCGCTTGCCTTAAGGGCTGCGGCGAAGAAGTGCAATCCTGTCATTCTCGAACCTGTCATGAGGGTTGACGTAACTGCTCCGGCAGAGTATCTGGGTTCCGTCATGGGCGATATTGTCAAGCGTCGCGGCCAGATCCGTCAACAGGAAGAGACAGGCAATGCAATCAAGATCGAAAGCTACGTTCCGCTGTCCGAAATGTTTGGATATGTCACTGATCTGCGCTCGTTTACGCAGGGACGCGGCACGTATGTGATGCAAACGGATCACTACGAGGAAGTGCCAAAGAACATTGCGAAGGAAATTATCGCGAAAAATGGCACTGCCGAGAAATAAATGATTGCATTCAGATGTATTTTGTTATATTATATGAAAGCTGTAGTATAAAGCAGGAGGAAATCTATTATGGCTAAGCAAAAGTTTGACCGTAGCCTGGAACATGTCAACATTGGTACTATCGGACACGTTGACCATGGTAAGACTACATTGACAGCAGCAATCACAAAGTATCTTGCAGAGCATCCACAAGATGGTAAGGCTGTATTCGAGGCTTATGACAAGATCGACGGCGCGCCTGAGGAAAAGGCTCGTGGTATCACGATCAATACTGCTCACGTTGAGTATCAGACAAACAAGAGGCACTATGCACACGTTGACTGCCCAGGCCACGCTGACTATGTCAAGAACATGATCACTGGTGCTGCTCAGATGGACGGCGCTATCCTCGTTGTTGCGGCAACAGATGGACCAATGCCTCAGACTCGTGAACACATTCTTCTGGCTCGTCAGGTCGGCGTTCCGAAGATGGTTGTTTTCCTGAACAAGTGCGACATGGTTGACGATGAAGAGTTGATCGACCTGGTTGAAATGGAAGTTCGTGAACTTCTCTCTGAGTATGGCTTCGATGGCGATGAATGCCCAATTATCCGTGGTTCCGCTTATGGCGCAATGATGGGTGAAGAGCAGTGGCTCCCTCCGATCAAGGAATTGCTGGATGCTGTTGACGAGTATATCCCTGCACCTATGCATGAGTTTGACAAGCCTTTCCTGATGGCTGTTGAAGATGTCTTCACAATCACAGGTCGTGGAACTGTCGCTACTGGCCGTGTTGAGCGTGGTAAGCTGAACATGAACGATGACGTTGAGATCGTTGGTTTGAAGCCAACTCGTAAGACTGTCGTTACAGGTATCGAAATGTTCCGTAAGATGCTTGACTTTGCTCAGGCTGGTGACAACATTGGTGCGCTGCTCCGTGGTGTTAACCGTGATGAGATTGAGCGTGGACAGGTTCTTGCAAAGCCAGGTTCCGTTACACCTCACACTCAGTTCAAGGCTCAGGTATACGTTTTGACAAAGGAAGAAGGCGGCCGTCATACACCGTTCGTTTCCAACTACCGTCCTCAGTTCTACTTCCGTACAACTGACGTTACAGGCGTTATCAACCTCCCTGAGGGCACAGAAATGTGCATGCCTGGCGACAACGTTGAAATGACTGTTGAACTGCTGAAGCCAATCGCTGTTGAGCAGGGAACAAAGTTCTCCATCCGTGAAGGTGGACGTACAGTTGGTTCCGGCAACATCACAGAGATCGTCGAGTAATTTTCGCTAGAATGTTCAAAGAGACTTCGCAAGGAGTCTCTTTTTATGTATAATAATACCATGGTAAAAGGCATACTATTCGACATGGATGGCACGCTTACAGACCGTCGCGCATCCGCATATGATTGTTATTGTGCTTGCGTAGGACAGATGTGTGATTATGACCCACTCACGCAAGAGAGAATTGTCCAAGAACTCATGATTTGGGATCAATATGGCTATGTGAACAAACGTGAGGTGTGGGAAAAGCTAAGAGATAAGCATTTTCCTACACTGGATATCGACTACTGGACGAAGTATTGGTACGATAACTTCCATAGGTATCAACGTCTGATGCCTTCTTGCCTAGAGGTATTGGATGACCTACATAAAGACTACAAGCTTGGCATTGTGACCAATGGCGCGCATGAATCACAGATGGCTAAGGTAAAGTCGCTTGGTCTTCATGAACATGTGGACATTGTTGTTACAGAAGGGGGCTTTGGAATGGGAAAGCCAGATTCTGGGATCTTTGTTCATGCATGTAGTCTATTGGGGTTGTTGGGCAAGGAAACAGCTTTTGTTGGGGATATGTTCCCAACGGATATCTATGGCGCAATGGCTGCGGAATGTCATCCGATCTGGATGTGCCATGATCAACGAATCGTATCCAACTATGCGATAAAAACTATCTGTGGCTTGAAAGAACTGAGAGGTGTTCTTGAGGAGTTATTATGAGCAGAAAGATTGAGCTGAATGGCGAACGATTGAGAAACAAGAAAGAAATGGCGAAATACATGAAAGAGTTATTTCCCTTTGGTGAGGAAGAGGGAAATAACTTGGATGTATTGAAACAATGCTTGAAGGGTATCAATGAAGACACAGACTTTATTCTTACCCATGAAAACATCAGGACAATCTGTTCATCGTCTTATGCATACAGGTTTTTGATGGTTCTTGATAAGGTGATGATGGAGAATAGGCATCTGAGTGTTCATTTTAAGTATTGAGATTGAGAGCAAGGGGCGCTTATTGCGCGCAGGATTGTCCCACAATACGTGTGTATGGTGATGGATAACTGGTCATAGGATGGGTGAATCCGTATCATGATTCTCATTGGAAAGTGAGGTCGTGATACGGTTTTTTTATGTGTTTGATCACAAATAACATGATCGTGGTCAGGGAAAAACAGTTAGGTTAAAAGTATATACAATAATAACTTGTATGTCGAATTTGTCTCTTTATACTAGACAATATATAAATCATAAGGTAAACTATACTCACGAACTTTAGTCACATAGAGGGAGCTTCTATGAGACACTAAATATCTTATAGCGCTATAAATACATATATAGTGTATGTTCGAATTAAGTGTTGTCAGGAGGGATTGAGCATGTATAAGGATCAGAGTACAGATTGGAAGAGAAGCTGGAAGGATGCATGTATGAAGAAGATTTGTGCATTTGCGAATGCACAGGGAGGAAGGCTTTACATTGGCTTTGATGAAGATGGGAATGCGGTTGGTGTAGCGGATGTGGAGAAAGCGATTGCGGATATTCGCAATAGAATAAAGGGAGAAATGGATATTACAGTGGGCATCAAGCAGATTACATGCGATGGGAAGGAATGCATAGAGATTGATGTTCCAAAACGTCCATATGCCGTTTCGTACAAGGGGGTTTATTATCGTCGCAGTGGAAGTACAAGCCAAATGTTGGATGGCATGGAGCTGGGTTCATTTTTGTTATCAAGATATGAACCGATATGGGAAAGACGTGAGATTACGAATTGTACATACGATGACATGGACGATGGCCTTCTGGAGCTTTTCAAGGAAAGAGCGCAGGATATCGGTAGAATTGATGTTGCCAAACTGAATGGGACGAAGGAAGAGGTGCTGGAAAGCCTTGGGTTGGTTAGGGACAAGGAGTTGACAAATGCGGCAATGATGTTGTTCAGCAAGGATCCAGAATATTGGCATGCCGGGGCATTCGTGAGAATTGAATGCTATGACAACGGGGGAAGGCTGGTGTGTTCAAAAGAAGTTCACGGGTCTTTGTTAAGGATGGTGGATGACGTTGTAGGCGTGGTCAACTATATGTATCGGAATGAGATGAAGAGATGTGATGGGTGCTTCGTGCCAAAGATGGCATTGAGGGAAACAGTGGCGAATGCTGTGTGTCATAGTGCGTATGAATATAAAAAGCCAATTCAAATTGAAGTCTATGAGAATCAGTTGATCATTAAGAATCAAGCGGATCTTCCAGAGGATTGGTCAGTTGAAGAAGCACGTCGTTTGCCTGTGACCAGAATGCATAATCCAGTCATTGCGGATATGCTGTATTATGCGGGTGTAATAGAGTATTGGGGCATTGGACTTGAAAGGATCTTCTGGTCTTGTAAGCAAGCAGGGCTGTTAATGCCAGAATATACGGTCAGCCAGAATTCATTGACAGTGAGATTACGACTATTTAAAACGCATTAAAACACCTTTGGAAAAGCAGTACTATAGAGGTGGTGGGACATCGGAATTGATTGATCTCACA
>OMYM01000421.1 GCA_900315225.1 uncultured Erysipelotrichaceae bacterium
CGCTGTAAAGAAATCGACCAATCCCAGCCAAAACCCTCTTCTGTTTGTATGATTGAACTTCATGTCGTTTCCCAAACCTCCAAGTGCAGGTCGCACACCAGACAGCTTACCGGATTGTTTTTTTGATGTGAAGTGTGCTTTGGTCAGTCCTTCATCCTCAATGATTCCATCCTGCCGCGTGCCTCCCTGTGACTGTTGGATTCATCATAGAATTCGGCCATGTCTTTGCACGGGAAAACGCTGCAGAAGGCACAGAAATCGATTCCTTTCTCCCGACAGCATTTAACCGGCATGCATATGTCGTTGTCCTTCCATTCCGTTAGCTTGCAGGAGGGACACTTTCGCTGAATGAAATCGCTGCATTTTGAACAATCCACGCCGCAATAGGCTATACCGTTCTTCATGATTACCTCCATAAACCTGAATCCGTCGTATCCCAATAAACGAATATTTCACTCTCTGTCGATTCGATAGTATTTATAATCCCGGTCTTCCCGAATAAGAGTAAAACCCACTTTTTCCAAAACATGCTGGCTGCGGGTATTTGTCTGGATGGTATCTGCATATAGGGTCGGTATGTCCAGATCATCAAACACATATTGAACAGCCAACCTCTCTGCTTGAGTGCCAATGCCATGATGCTTATACTGGGAATTCTTCAGGACAATGCCCGTTGTTGCGCATTTATGCGGTTCAATGTCCTTGATGATGATCTCTCCGACGATCTCATCATCGTACAGGATTGCAAGAGGTATGCGCCTTAGATCTTTCTGTCTTTGGACATACCTTGCTACTTTTTCCTCGCTGTATTCATAGTGAACATATTCTTGTCCAGGCAAGTACAAATCAGGATCGTTTTCATATTCCAAGAAGAACGAATGATACTTTTCGGCTGTCATTGGAACCAATACGATTCTGTCCTGCTCGATCTGCATCTTTGATCCTCCGTCATAAACCCCAGATAATAGTTGTCGGACCCTCTATGAACGGATCCTGAGCCATTTTTTGCACCGTCATGGGCATATTTCTGTAAAGCACCAAGGCAGGTATTTGACATTGCTCCCAGGGGTTCCCTTCGCGCACATCGGCAAAAATCATGCGTTTTTGCCGATATCTAGTAGAACACTCTTCTATGTGACCGTTGCTCCTGGTTTGAACTCGACAACCACCTCATCGTAGACCTTAATCTTTCCGACAAACCCTCGAACCAACGACTCGCTGCATTTGAAGTCGCATTACAGTGCCTTCACCATATGCTTTGTATTCCAATATCCTCATCATATCAATCAAACAACGTTGGCGCATCTGGACGGTCATTTGCATCAAAACACATCATTATTTGATCCCTGGTCGTTTTCTCAACAGCGAGGTTTTCGGGGATGCTATCTCGATCAAAGAAACCAGTCTCGATAGTCTCGATATTGTCCAAAAACTCACCGCTTTCGTATTCACATAGCACAAAGATTTTTACTACGCCATAAGCATAATTGCGGACATTGTGCTTTCTCCAGTCTTGAACGGCAATCAGTCTCTCTGCTTTTACGATAAGTCCGGTTTCTTTCCTGACTTCCTTTTCCGTATTGGAGGCAACAGACTGGTCTACATCACAGCAACCACCTGGCAAAGACCATGTGCCGTTATTTTCATGCACGAGCAATATTTTCCCGTTAACAAAAACCGCAGCCCGTGTATCAATTTTAGGCGTTTGATACCCACTTTCATTGCAGAACAGATCTTGAACCTTCTCCATGGGAATATCCGTTTTCAGACAAACCATTTCAGCCGCGATCTTCCTCAGTTCCTCATATCGCTCCCGATCATACTTATCCTTGCCATACTGGAGTCCCGCCTGGGCGATACTCTGTATCCGTATAGCAAAATCCATCCACTTATCGTTCATGTTTTTACCTCTCGATCACAGTGTTGTCATTTGGATGCACCCCGATCAGACCATCGGGGAAGCTCGACTAATGTTCATCGGGTCATCTACAGAAGCAAAGGAATGATTACACACATGTGTCTTCCTGAATTCCTTCGGATTTACTCGTTTATCACCCTTGGATGTAATCCGGTAATAGTTACGTTTCCTATCATCCTTTTGCATCGCAATCAGGATATGGATGTTCCACCAGGTCCAGCCCTGCCATATTGTCAACGGCTTCATACCGAATGCCATGGGTTGTCAAATAGTCATGATTCTCCTGCCTATCCATATCGAAATACCTCGTGGTCCCATCGCTTTGCCACGGTGGATTATTCTTCAATGATCACCTTCACTCCGCTATCTCAATCTGGTTGCACTCGATTACTATCACATGGCTCTCATAATATCCGTCAAAAGCAACATGAACATATCCAGTGCTGTTCAGAGACTTTTCATTACCCTTTATCCCGGCTTATTCATGATTTCCAGCCGAGGATGGTAACAAAGAAGTCCTTTGTTGTTTCCGAATTGTTCTCATACATTGCGACATCCTTGCTGGGTGCCTTGGATGACACAAGCAACCGGTCGTCCAGGGACAGGGGAACAAGAGTAACTTTCGGCATCGTCTCACCTTGTCAAATTCCGCATGGACTCATGTATTCATACGTCAGTTTATCGTACACCCTGTCGCCAACAGAAAGACCGTCTTTTTCGGTACGAACAAGACGCATTCCCGCCTTTTCAAGCACTCTGCGCGATCCGATATTCTCAGAAGCGCACCAAGCGGTCACACAGGGAATGTCTTCGTTTTCCGTCAAATACGCCAGTACTTTCCTCAAGACCTCCGTTGCGAGCCCGCGTCCTTGCCAGTTCCGTACAATACCGAAGCCGACCTCGATACGGTCATCCCGGTAATCGTAGGCTCCAATGGTTCTCACCACAATATCGTCAATATCCATTACCCACGAATAGGAACGTTCATCATCATAACGGGCAATAAACTGGCGCACGGTTTCCTGCGCTGCGTCCAAAGTCGCGTAAGGATTCCATCCCGAGTATTGAGCCATCGTTGGATCCGTCCCCAAATGCCGATGCAGCGGTTCGGCATCCTCCAGGTGGTATCTGCGCAGGGTCATCCGTTCTGTCCACAATTCAACCGTGCCATGCGCTTTGATCTCTTCGATAGAAGCGATCTGGGAATTGTAAATCAAACAGTCCTTGATGAAAAGACCATCTTCTTTTCCGCCCCGCTCACTTTCTAAGAACGCACGATCTTCATAACGTGCAAAGCCCGTGATGGTGTCTCCATATATGGACTTTATGTGAACGTACTTTTCCTCATATTTTGAGAGATCCATAATCAACTCCATTTTTTTTGTTCGACATCTGAGTCATCTTCCGCTATCAAACTCATTTTTTCGATAAGATCGAGGATCAATCAGCGTTTTCTATGCTATCGTTCAAGTTGACAGCCTCCATACAGAACGCTGCCCAGGAGTGAAAAAATGATACACTACTTCCATCCCAACTGTCTGAAAGTCATTTTCTTCACTGGTTGATCCATTAAAACAGGCTGAGACGCTTGTTGTTTGGAAACGCTAACTATCGGTGCGAGTTCTCCATTGTCCCATCGTCGACATATTATTCTTGTCCACGTTGCTCATCCGCTCGGATATGTGCGCCGCGCAAATCTCCTTGATGTTGTCCAGCACTTCGCCCCACATTTCCTCCAGTTCCCTTACTGTGGGGACGCCGTTTTCCCCTTGCGCCTTTTCCGCGAAGAGGCGGTCAAACCTAGAAATTTGCTCCTAGAGTCTCTCGATGGTCTTCGTTTCCAAGTTCGTGGACGTGATTTTGCTCTCATCCATGTTCACTTTCCATCACCATGTGTGATGCCTCCTTGCCAGCATGATTATACCAAAAATTCAGCTGGTTTGTCCAGAATCTTGAGGTACGCCCATGACAATTTCTACCAGGATCGGTTTTCAATATCTCCACATTGCAGGTGTATTGATGATGCTCGATATGGAGAGGTACAGTACATAGATTTTTTGGCTACTGCCTCCTGACCATGATTCGGCAAGCTTCATTTTTCCTGTTTGCGTAGTCTTTATCTGTAATAGTAAAATCGGTTCCTCGTTTACCCAAAAACAGGAATCTGATTAATCAATGGTTTTGATAACGGATCCTGGCCTTGGCTCCTCGACACCATCCCCGTCATGCTCTTTGGAATCACTGATTTCAATGAAGCATAGCTTCCTACGGTCGTAATCCCAATGCGGTTCTTTGTACCAGTAGTTCATCAGGTGAATATATTCCTGTACCTTGCTTTCCCATCGATCATGTGGAAAGCCATAGTGAAGATTGCGGAGAAAGCACTCGAATCCATAAAGCCTGGGATCTTCAATGGCATCATAGTCGTAGTTCCTGTGTTCTATATAGAGCCATTTGCCGTCTTCTGCGTGATCCCTGTAATACCTCCAGCTTTTCCGTGCCGGAGGATCGGTTTCTTTTATGAAGCGACAAATCTGTTCAAGCTGCCACCATCGCAAATCTTCCTCGTCTTTCGCACGGTAAACAACGACATCATCTCCGCCACGTTCACCTTCTTGCATAACCGTCAACCCGTCAAGATACTCTCCTGAAAAGCAGTCTATCGGCTGCTTGGCCAATTCCCTCGGAAGATGGTTTCGAATCCATTTTTCATCCAATCTCATTTCTGATTCCCCCTTTGCAAA
>OMYM01000420.1 GCA_900315225.1 uncultured Erysipelotrichaceae bacterium
ATCTGGAACAGATATTTACAATCGTTCCGCATATAACAGCAGGCAGAGGATGCAGAATTCTACATATTTGTGCGTCCAAGTATAAAATCAGCACAATCAAGATTGATGACCGATACCGGGGTAGGCGTATAGGAGAAGGCGCTATCGGTTTCACCCTTTGGCAATAGCAAAAAATGGGGAAAAACGAGATATATGTTACCGTCTTTGAAAAGCACAACACTCTGATAATGCTTCTCGAAAAATTCGGATTTGAAGTGGCTGGAAAGAATCTAAATGGTGAACGGGTCTACATCCATGACCGCCATAAACTGGACTACTCCGATCCTTTCAAGTGCTTCCCATTCATCAATCCAGCAGTTGATAGAGCTGGATACATCATTATTGATGACACATTCCACGATAATATGTTTCCTTACTCTGAGTTGAAGAATACCCTTCAGGAAAGTGTCGGCTTGAGTGTAGAAAATGGTCTCAGCAAAATCTATGTTGGGAAAGCAACATCGGTTCCATATGTGATTGGTCAGCCTGTATTCATCTATCGCAAGCACAACGGGAATGGCGTTAAAAGATACAAATCCTGCCTGACCTCTTACTGTATCATTACTGATATTATCCGCCCTAAGGTCGCAGGACGGATCAATATGAGCTTTGATGACTTGATGCGTAGGATCGGCAACAAATCTGTCTATGATCCAGCACATCTCTGGACGAGGTATAACCTGGACGCAAACATGAACGTCATAGAGATGCTCTATTTCGGTTTCTTTGGAGAAGGTCATAACGTTAACATGGACTGGCTTAGTCGAAATGGATGCTGGCCAAACGGAGGATACCCAACAAGTTATGTGCTCTCAAGAGCTCAGTTCGAGCAAATACTGAAGGAGGCAAGAATCGATGTCAAGAATGTTATTATCAATTAAACCAGAGTATGTAAAAAAAATCATCTCTGGCAAAAAGAAATACGAGTTTAGAAAGTTTCACTGCCGTGATGGTATAGATACCATTGTCATTTATGCCACCGCTCCCACGAAAAAGGTCATTGGTGAAGTTGCGTTGGTGAACATCATTGAAGGCGATATCGAATACGTATGGCATGAGACAAGAGGCTTCGGCGGTATCTTGAAGCGAGATTATAAGAAGTACTACCAGAAGCGGGAAGTTGCTATCGCATATCAGCTTGGCGAAGTCACCGTCTATGAGGAACCATTGATGCTTGAAGATCTTGGTCTCAATTATGTTCCGCAGTCTTTTGCGTACATCTAATCAAGAAAATTGCGCAGCCCACTTGAAAGCTGCGCTTTTTGCGATACGCTACTATGCGAATTATACTGGCGTAGTTTCATCGAGATTTATATTCGTGCGGAAAAATAATCATTCGGGGTGGTTGACAGGCACAACTTTGCATCGCCTCTGGTCGATCATCGCGTTTTCTTTTTTGGCAACGGATATTTCGCCGCAAGCGGTTGCCTCGGTCTTCTGCTGCGCTGCTCACGCTTCTTGGGATTCTTGATCCCAAGAAGCGTGCGTCACCATATTCCAGTCGCGCGGGATCTACCGCTTATCACATAAACATGCGCAAGGAATCATACGCAATCAAACCAGACAAATCAACTTTTGTATTTTTCGCTTGACAAGTTAGATGCATCTAATTATACTGTATACGTTAGTTAAAGAAAACTAACATGCGGATGCACTATAGGACAAGGAGAGACAGAATGATACCGTTGAGTTATGCCACACCTGGAGTTGAAACGGAAATCCGAAAGATCGGGGGAAACCAGGAAGTTAAGAAGCATTTGGAGGATCTAGGGTTTGTTGTGGGAGCCACAGCAACTGTGATCTCATCGATGAACGGAAATATAATCGTAAAAATCAAGGAATCACGCGTTGCTATCAACGATGATATGGCGCGCAAGATCATGATATAAGTGGAGGATAGAGAATGAACAGTCTAAGAAATGTGCCGGTTGGCAGCCATGCCAAGGTGGTAAAGGTACATGGCGAAGGCGCTATCAAGCGTCGGATCATGGATATGGGGATCACAAAAGGAATCGATATTTATGTTCGCAAGGTAGCCCCATTGGGTGACCCAATTGAAATCACGGTGCGCGGATATGAATTGTCTTTGCGCAAGGCAGATGCCGAAAAGATTGAAGTAGAATCTGAATGATTCTTATGTCAATGAGTTAGTTTTTACTAAGTGGGAGGAAATAGTATGAGTATACGTATTGCCCTGACGGGCAACCCTAATAGTGGGAAAACAACCTTGTTTAACGCCTTGACAGGTTCCAATCAGTTTGTTGGAAACTGGCCTGGTGTTACCGTTGAGAAGAAGGAAGGTAAGCTGAAGAAGCATGATGATGTCATTATCACGGACTTGCCTGGTATCTATAGTCTTTCACCATATACTTTGGAAGAGGTTGTGGCTAGAAACTATTTGATCAATGAAAGACCTGATGCCATCTTGAATATCATTGATGGAACTAATCTAGAGCGTAATCTTTACCTGACAACGCAGCTCGTGGAGCTTGGCATTCCTGTTGTTGCGGCGGTAAATATGATGGATATCGTCAAGAAGAATGGCGATAAAATCGACACTGCCAAACTTTCCAGTCGCCTTGGCTGCACTATCGTGGAAATCTCTGCCCTGAAGGGAACGGGTGTAAGCGAGGCTGCAGAGGCAGCAATCACTGCCGCTAAGGGTGCTAAGACCGTTCCTATGCACACTTTCTCAGGTCCCGTGGAACACGCGTTAGCGCACATCGAGGAAGCAGTTGTGCATAATATGCCTGAAGAACAGCAACGTTGGTATGCGATCAAGGTGTTTGAACGCGATGACAAGGTGATGGAACAACTCAAGATCACCGATGAGACGAAAAAGCATATTGAAGCAGATATCGTTGCGGCAGAGAAGGAGCTGGATGACGATGCTGAAAGTATCATCACAAACGAGAGGTACGTATATATCGCGGATGTAATCAAGTCCTGCTACAAAAAGCAGAATGTCGGTTCATTGAGTACCTCGGATAAGATTGATAGAATCGTTACAAGCAGGATCCTTGGCTTGCCTATCTTCGCGCTAGTCATGTTTATGGTGTATTGGATTGCCATGGTCGCTGTTGGCGCGCCTGCGACAGACTGGGCAAACGATGGTTTGTTTGGCGATGGTTATCATCTCTTAGGCATTGGAACGGCTGCATATGAAGAAGCTGCCGAGCGTTATGGCGATACCGATGCAATCATCGAAGCATTTGCGGAAACATACGAAGTTGAAATCAACGAGGATGACCCTGAAGCTTCCATGGATGCGCTCTTGGCCGCAACACCTGCCGATGCGAATATCACATACATCACACAAGACGAGGAAACTTTAGCAACTGAAGAACACCCAGACACAGGCAAGGCTGAGCTTGAAGCAGCTGTTGCGGAATATCTGTCTGTCGAAGATGGATATAAGTCTGAAATCGGTGCCCCTGATCCTGCTGCCTATGGCAAATGGATCCCTGGCATTCCCGTGCTTGTTGAAAACGCGCTAGACGCAATCAATGTGGCGGATTGGCTCAAGGGATTGATCCTTGATGGCATTGTAGCAGGCGTTGGCGCAGTCCTAGGATTTGTCCCACAGATGTTTGTCTTATTCTTCCTGTTAGCATTCCTAGAGGCTTGTGGATACATGGCACGCATTGCTTTCGTTCTTGACCGTGTCTTCCGTAAATTCGGACTTTCGGGAAAATCGTTTATCCCTATGCTCATTGGCGTTGGTTGTGGCGTGCCTGGCATCATGGCTTCACGCACCATTGAAAACGAACGTGATCGTCGCATGACCATTATCACAACCACATTCATCCCTTGTGGCGCAAAGGTTCCGTTCATCGGCATGATCGCGGGAGCGATCTTCGGTGGATCTGCCTGGGTTGCGACAAGTGCCTACTTCATTGGCATGGCTTCCATCATTATCAGTGGCATCATGTTGAAGAAAACCCGCAGGTTTGCGGGAGATCCCGCCCCATTTGTCATGGAGCTGCCTCCTTACCATTGGCCAACCTTGGTCAACGTCTTGCGCTCTATGTGGGAACGTGGCTTCAGTTTCATCAAGAAAGCGGGAACGATCATCCTCCTTTCAACAATTCTTGTTTGGTTCTTGAGCCGTTTTGGCTTTGGCGAAGGTGGATTTGGCATGTTGGAGGAAGAAGAACTCAGCTACTCGATCCTGGCAAGGCTTGGCAGCCTGGTGTCTTGGATCTTCATTCCCCTTGGCTTTGGCACATGGCAAGCAACAGTCGCTTCCATCACTGGCCTTATCGCCAAGGAGAATATCGTGGGAACCATGGGAATTCTCTATGGCGGAAGCGAAGCATATGCCAACCTGGCACAATCCTTCACCAGTGTCGCAGCTTATTCCTTCCTGGTGTTCAACCTGTTGTGTGCTCCTTGCTTTGCGGCTATTGGTGCTATTCGCAGGGAGATGAACAACGCCAGCTGGACATGGTTTGCGATTGGATATCAATGTGGCTTCGCCTATGCGATATCACTGATGATCTATCAGTTTGGCTCCCTTTTCACAGGCAACGTGAACATCATCGGCCTCATCGCAGCTATCGCGATCCTAGCAGGCATCCTGTACATGTTGTTCTTCAAGAAATACGAGGAAGCAACGAAATTGACCAAGGAACTCAAATATGCAAGCAGTCATTGACAACATCAAAAACTGCTTCAAGTGCCGCAAAACAAAGTCTGTATAGCCATGCACACGAAAAGGCTGTAGCGAATGCTACAGCCTTTTCATTATGCGTTTCTAGGCGATCATTGTCTTGACATGCGCAATGTCCTTCTCAATCGCATTCAGATTGTCCATGAGAAGATCACCATAGTCAACATCCTTGCCTGCGGCAGACAACGCTGCCACGCATCCACCAAGAGATGCCATGATATCGGAGATATTCAACAACAAATCCTCATGCAAAAGACATGATCGATCTTCAAAGGATTCCTCTTCGCCCATCTGGCTCACCACTCCCACCGTGGAATGGCTCTTTACATAGTCCAAGGAGAACGATGTGACCATCTTGCATGGATAAAACCCATCGCAAGACATATCTGTGCCATAGCGGTTTCCAGGATCGGGACAATCCTGGAAACCATCGTAATACTCCAGCTTGCTCTCGTCTAAGTCGACGACATATCCATGCTCACATTGTGAGGAATCTTGGATGAACCCTGCCTCATTCCTAAACTTGTATGGAACATTGTTCAAGACATGGCTTTCAAGCTCAGTGCGGCTAAAGCATCGATCATTCACCCCTGGATCTTCTGCCATGAGATCGAACATCTTGCCAAGGTCGCTTCCCTTGATCATGTCCACGACATCCCTTCCTGCCCTGGTTGGGAACGCATCGCAATGGATGCGCAATCCCTTCTCCTCATTGTTCTTTCTAATGATGAATACGCCTCTAGCGCTCATGGTATTTCTCCTTTCTTGCTATGCAAGCATCTGTCTGATGTTTGCGACATTTCTCTCAATAGCGGAAAGATTGTCGCGCAAAATCCCCATGCATTCCTCTTCGTTGCGCATTGCGGCAGATACCGCCGCAATGCATCCGCCAAGAGACGTCTGCATGTCCGTGATATTCAACAGGACATCCGCACAGGAAAACTTCCCCTCGATGCCTCCGCCAACATAGCAAGTATCCGCCATCTCGTCGATAATTTCGTCTGTGTCACGGCTTCTCACATCCGCTAGCGCAAACGACTTGGCAAGTCGACAAGGATAATACCCTGTTTCGCTTCTCGTTGTTCCATAGCGATTGGAGAGATCCGGCTCCTTCTGGAACCCCACATAGTAATCCAATGTATCCTGATCAAGATCGATGACATACCCATGCTCGCAATACAGGGAATCCTTGATGAAATCCGCCTCGTTAGCAAAGCGGGATACCCATCCATTCCTTGCGGTGTTCGCAAACGCCCCAAGACTCATGCTGGCAAGCTCGGCATCTTCCACCATGTTCTCATATGCCTGATTCATGTCCACCTCCTTGACAAGGTCGACGACCATTGCGCCTGCGCATGCAGGATATGCGTCCAGCGGGATGTAGATCCCCTTCTCCTCGTTGTTCTTTCTAATGATGAAAACACCTCTTGTACTCATAGCGTATTTCTCCTTTCATCTGTGCGTACAGCATACACCTTTTCGGGGAAAGTACAAGTTCTTTTTCAATTATTTTGTCTTTTCGCGGTTTTTGAACAAGTTATTTATGAGCAGAAGATGTCATCTTCTTGCTGGCAGACAATCTTTGCCTTGGCTCTAGATACAGTGTCATGAACGTTGTCGCAAACCACATGATAGAAAGCCCGTTGCGCACACTAGAATCCGTTATATTCCCCAATAGCACCAAGGCTATCACAATGAACCAAAGCAGCACGGTAACAATACCCATTGCGCGCAACAACGACATCGTCCTTTCCTTTGCGGCGGCAAGTTCTTTTTTGCTGGAAAACACCGCAAACCTGCATGATGCATGTTCCGCGTTAAAGCACAGGACTTCCTTCATCGTAAAGTAGAAAGCCACTCCAATCCCTGCGCCAATGACAAACGACCAGATCTGGTAATGCCGCACAATTCCATTGTCCACCGCAATGCCCAAAAGCCACTCCAGCAACAATAACACCATAAACTCAATCGCCAGCATCGGTAACATGGGACTGCTTTCATTTTTCGCCATGGACGACATTAGCAGGATGTTCCCTTCGGGATCTCTGATCAGCCTGCCGTTGTTCACCATCGCTAGATACGTATAGTTTCTCATTTGCACCTCCTTGTGTGTCGAGGAATATTATACTTCGCAAAACAAATGGTTGAAAGCCATTGGTTTGGTCACTTGAAATTGTTCTTTCTTGGCCGTATACTATAGCATAAGGTCAATGATTGGAGGAAGTTATGATTATTCATGCATTTATGGTTCCCCACCCACCCATCGCTGTATCCGAGATTGGCAAGGGGGAAGAGAAGCGGATCAGCGATACCCTATTTGGATTTGCGAAGGTTGCGGACATCATCGCAAACATACAACCTGACACGATTGTCATTTCCTCGCCGCATGCGATTATGTACAGGGATTGGTTTTCCATTTCCTCGGGCGAAGCGGGATATGGGGATTTTGGGCAGTTTAGAGCCAAGGACGTGTCGTTTGAGCAGCCATATGATATAGCGTTCATCCATTTGCTGGACAAGCGCTTGCGGCAGGAGGAATTCCCTGGTGGCACAGGGTATGACCGTCAGCCAGAGCTTGACCATGGAGTCATGGTACCGTTGTATTTCATCAACCAGAAATACACGGGATATAAGCTTGTGCGCGTGGGGTTGAGTGGCTTGCCCTTGACAATGCATTATGAGCTTGGCAAGCATATCGCCCAAGTGTCAAATGAACTCAACCGAAGGGTTGTTTTCATTGGCTCGGGGGATCTGAGCCATTGCCAAAAGAGCGATGGTCCCTATGGCTACCACGAAGAAGGACCTCTCTACGATGAAAAGATCATGGCTACCATGTCTAGCGCAAACTTTGAACAGTTATTCTCGTATTCCCCAAATCTCTTGTCCAAGAGCATGGAGTGTGGGCATCGTTCGTTTGTCATCATGGCGGGAGCGCTTGATCAACTTGATGTAAAGCCTACGACATTCTGTCATGAAGCCACCTTTGGCGTAGGCTATGGCATCGTCTCCTACGAGGTTCTAGGGCCAAACAAAGAGAGAAACATGTTAACAAAATATCTGTCGCAAGAGAAAGAGCGCATTGCGCGATACAGGGAAAACGCCGATGAGTTGGTAAAGCTTGCGTATGATGTCGTGGAAAACTGGCTTGCGGGCAAGAAGAATACCACCCTTCCTTCCATACCGCGAAAAGCCGGGGTATTTGTGTCGATCCATGAGTTCGGCGAGCTTCGCGGGTGCATTGGGACAATCTCCCCATGCTATGGAAATATCAGCCAGGAAATACAGCATAATGCCATTTCAGCCTGTTCAAGAGATCCTCGTTTCTCACCCATCGAGCAAGAAGAATTCCCATATCTTGAAATCTCTGTCGATGAATTGAAAGAAGCGGAAAGAATCCCCGACAAATCATATCTTGATGTCAAGAAGTATGGTGTTATCTGTTCCAGCAAGGATGGTCGAAGAGGACTTCTATTGCCTGACTTGGAAGGGGTAGATACCGTTGAGCAACAAATCGAGATCGCTTGTCGCAAGGGAGGGATCCAGGATGATGAAGAAGTGATCCTGGAAAGATTCGAGGTCATCCGCCATGCCTGACATCACATGCGATGTGTGTTTCCATCATTGCCTCATCAAGGATAATGGCGTTGGCTTTTGTGGCGCAAGGGGAAATGTGGATGGGGTAAACACATGCCTTAACTATGGCATGGTCACATCGCTGGCGATCGATCCCATCGAAAAGAAACCTTTGGCAATGTTCCATCCAGGATCCTGGATTGTTTCCATCGGTTCCTTCGGGTGCAATCTTTCCTGTCCCTTCTGCCAAAACCACGCCATCTCCATGGACCGCCAAGGCAAAAGGGCGCAATACATCTCACCTGAGCAGCTTTGCGACTACGTGAAGCAAAGAACCGATAGCATTGGCATTGCCTTTACGTACAACGAACCTTTGATCTCATGGGAGTATATCCTTGCTTGCGCCAAGAACCTGGAAGGATCAGGCAAGAAGATCGTTCTGGTGTCCAATGGCACATGTCAGCCGCATATCCTGGAAAAACTCATGCCCTATGTCGATGCGATGAACATTGACCTCAAGGGAGACGATGCTTTCTACAAGGAACTAAGTGGCGATGCGCAAACCGTTAGAAACACCATTGCCTACGTGTACGACAAATGTCATCTGGAGGTCACAACGCTAGTCATTCCAGGCAAGAACGATACCGTGGAATTCATCGAAGAAACCGCCCGTTTCCTGGCATCCCTCGATGAAAACATCGTCCTGCACCTCACCCGCTACTTCCCGCAATACAAGTATACGATTCCACCCACCGATAAAGAGCATCTTCTCCATTTGTGCGACATCGCAAGAAAACACCTGAAGCATGTCAAGCCAGGAAATATCTGGTAGCTATTTCTTATCGATCTTGGCGGGATTATTCTCGCTTGCCATCCTTGCGATATACGATAGATTTGCGACAAACTCGTCATGGTCGATTTTCGCCCTGCCGCTATAATACGATTCCAGGCAAACACACATCCCGCCAGAGCAGAATTCCGCAAACACCCTTTGCAGGGAATTCTTTGGTGCCTTGACAAAGAGAAGCGATGCCATGTTTTCCTGGAAGCGGTGCCAGAACAAGGAATCATTCTTTACCAACAACGTTAACATGTCATTGTTACGCTCAAAATAGCTAATAATACACTCTATCGTACGTTTATTAAGATCGCTTTCCCCGACCTCCCCGTGTATCGCGAGGAGGTCTTCTTTCAGTGTGGAAATAAAAGACATTGTCATTTTTTCAATCAAGTCGTATTTATCGCAATAATGCCCATAGAACGCATTGCGGCTAATGCTTGCTCTTGAACATATCTCGGTGATCTTGATTTCATCGATCCCCTTTTTCTCCAACAAAGACTTTGTGGCATCCATTATCAGTTGTTCCGTCCTTTGAAATCTCATATCTTCCATATGTTGTCTCCCATAGTTATATTACACTATACACGATTTGTTAGTTAAAGTACACTATGCATTATCTGGTATTTGGAAATCAACGAGCAACGATGTAGAATAATAACGAGAAGATGAGTGCCATCATTCTCCTTTCGCCTCGCCACCCCATAAAACTTGGCGAAAAGTCCATAAAGCAAGCAGCCAGGCATGCCTGGCTGCTTGCTATTTATTTGCGGCATATAGACTTTCCACAAAGCCCAACGTACGTATGGTACTTTCAAGCGGTGTCACAGGAGAAAACGACATTCCCTGCAAAATACAAT
Organism: uncultured Erysipelotrichaceae bacterium; assembly: GCA_900315225.1. Taxonomy (GTDB): domain Bacteria; phylum Bacillota_I; class Bacilli_A; order Erysipelotrichales; family Erysipelotrichaceae; genus Bulleidia. Next base: position 9,983 of record OMYM01000420.1, read on the forward strand.
CATTGTAATGCCTGAGTTCATACTGGAACTCATATTGGCATGGTTTTTCGATTGTCTCGACAAGCGTATCATTCTCATAGACATACGCCACTGAAGCCTTCCAATAGTCAGGCACCTCAATGCGCCCCTTGTCCAGGTAAATCGTCATGCCATTGCGAAAGAACACCTTCACCGATACATTCAACACCGCAAGCGCATTGTTCTCTAGCCTTGCGCTAACACTGACTTGATCCTCCGTCTCCCCTTCGCCACATGACAATGTTCCTGCGCAAGACACGATCTTTCCCCCAAGATATTGCGCCATTGTAAAGAAATACGCCTCATTGCCATACAACACGCCCCCGCCATATTCCTTCTTTCTATTCCAGCCCTCAAGGTACGGTCCGCTTGTATACGATTGCTTGAATTCCATGAAGCGTATCTCCCCTAGCCTCTTTGACCCTATGATCTCTTTAATCCTGTCATACACGGGAAGAAACGGACTCTTGACAGCTTCAGTGATAAACAGCTTCCTTTGCCTTGCTATGTCCGCAAGCTCTTCCGCTTGCCAGGCATGCAAGGCAAAGGGTTTTTCGCACACAACATGCTTTCCCGCCAACAATGCCTCCTTGGCATATGGATAGTGAAGAGAATTGGGCAAAGGAAGATAGACAACGTCAATCTCTGGATCATCCAGAATCTCATGGTAATCCCCGCATGCATGGGGAATCCCCAATTCTGAAGCGACAGCCTGCGCCTTGGCCAGGCTTCTTGACGCAATGGAACACACCATCCCGGTATCTGTCAAACGCATTGCATTAACAAACCGTGGGACAATGGAAGACGTGGACAGAATGCCGTACCGCAAGATCCTTGGCATGATTGTTACCTCCATGTATCTTGATACACCCAGTATACCATATATCCGCAAAAATCTCTTGTGTTCCTTCGTCAACAGGATATAATATTGGTTAGTATTTGCTAACATAGAAAGCGAGGAATGCCTCATGATGAAGACAACATTGAAAATAGAGGGAATGATGTGCGGGATGTGTGAATCGCATATCGCCGATACAATACGCAACACAATTCCTTCCGCCAAGAAAGTATCCGTTTCGCGAAACAAGAAAGAAGCAAGCTTCTTGACCGAAAACGGAATCGATGCGCAACAGCTTCAAACAGCAATCAATGCGACAGGCTACGATTGTCTTTCGGTAGAAACACTACCCTATGAGAAGAAAGGGTTATTTGGCTTGTGGAAATGAAGTATCACATTGCGAAAAACACGGTACAAGAGACACTTGTCATACCCTTGTTCGCTAGATGCATATGCAGCGAGCATTTCCCCCATCTGTTCTTTGATCCCGAAGCCAAACGCATATGCGACATGCTTGACTATGATTTCGCGGGAAAGCGCAAGGCAATGGAATCATCCATCGGCCTATTTGGCGCATTGGAAGTTGCCCAACGTCAATATGACTTGCGTTGTGAAGTGGAAGCGTATCTCCAGACGCACCCACAGGCTGCCATTGTGAACATGGGGTGTGGTCTGGACGATACCTTCCATAAGTGTGACAACGGCTTTGCCAAGGGATACAACATCGATCTTCCCGATGTGATCCAACTGCGCAACAAGCTTCTACCTGCCTCAAGCAGAGAAATCAACCTTGCATGCGATCTCAACGATCCCTCGTGGATAAATCAAATCGATGCATCCCATGGTGTCATCTTTTTCGCTGCAGGAGTATTCTACTATTTCAAGACAAGTGATTTGAAACGACTCTTCGCCACAATGGCCAAGCAGTTTCCTTCAGGCGTATTGGTGTTTGACTCCTGTAACAAGACAGGCGCAAAAATGATGCGCAAGACGTGGCTCAAAGAAGCCGATATCACCGATGTAGAAGCCTATTTCTACGTCAATGACGAAAAGGAATTATACGCTGAACACTTTACTTCCATCACAGCCAAAAGCTATATGCGGGGCTATCGCGATATATACAAGGACGTTGGATGGTTGCACAAGCTGATGATCTTGTTTTGCGACAAATTTGTCAATATGAAGATTATCCGTATCGAGTTCGAGGAGAACACAAAATGACACGCAAAGAACAAATCAAAAACGCCTACAAGCTTACAGGTGATCTTTCTAATTTCTATGATGGCATGATGACCTATTCCACCCTGCCTGGCAAAGCAATCTGTCGACTGGTATGGAACATGGACAAAGAGAAAAACACTTCCTACATCGAACAAGCCCTATCAGGCTTGCCTGAGGGATTCTCAGGCAAGCTGCTAGAAGTTCCCGTAGGAACAGGCGTACTCACCATGCACATCTACCAAACCCTTCCCAAGGCAGACATCACCTGCCTTGACTACTCCCGTGACATGATGTCAGCCGCAAAGAAACGCGCCCAATCCTTGGGCATTTCCAACATCTCCTTTCAACAAGGAGATGTTGGAGCATTGCCCTTTGCGGATGAAACGTTTGACATTGTCCTCTCGCTGAACGGCTTCCACGCCTTCCCCGATAAAGAAACAGCATATCGCGAGACTTTCCGTGTCTTAAAGCCAAACGGAACATTCTGCGGCTGTTTCTATGTCCAGGGAAACAACAAGCGAACCGACTGGTTCATCCAACACCTCTACGTTCCCAAAGGATTCTTTACCCCACCCTTTGAAACCGAAGCAACCCTGAAAAACAGATTGGCAACGATGTACGTTGAAACATCCGTAACATCCGTGGAAAGCATCGCATGTTTCATAGGTAAGAAAGTATAGGAGAAACTTATGGAAATAAAAGCCCGACTATATATCGAGCTTCATTTGTTCCGGTTCTTGCAAGATCTTCCATACGTAAGAATCTACGTCTAATCTATTATAGTGTTCGCTGAGCTTTTCTTGCAAGCCAAACAATCTCTTTTCCGCTGTGGCTGTCAATTGATCATATGTATACGCAAACGCTTCTCCATAGTCGCCAAATGTCTTATGCGTGCTCATTCCCTTGGCAACTGAATCACCAACGACAAAAGCCTTGATCCTAGGCGAGGCATTCAATGATTCGCCAAAATAAATCCCATCGATGTATTCTTCCACCTGGGACATTTCTTTTCTCCCAATCATAAAGCCTCCCTTTTTTAGCTCGATGATCAGCACACGGCTTATATACGCCATCCCATTCTCATCAAAATCTTCAATGGCGGTTGCCGAAAATGTCCCATCGTCCGCCAAGACAAGATCTGGTCTTTTCTTCCAGTTGATCAATGCATCATGATTGCTTTTGGCACCCAGCAAATCTCTCAGAATCGTCGCAAGTTGTCTGTTTGAGGCATAATTCATGTTATCGTATTCAACGCCAAACAACCACCTGGACTGCGTAACCAAGGGATGAAGCACATGCAATTCATCGGTATTCGAGTCGTGGCAGAGCTTGCGGATTGCCTCAATCACTTTGATTCTATAGTCGATCACTGACAGCACTGACTTGATGTCCGACACAGACCATTCTTCCAGTATCTTGTCAAGATCGGCCATTGATTCTTCCGACATGGCTGAAAGCTTTCCAAGCATCCTTAATCCACTATCGTTGCTCATCACATGAATCAATGACTGGACAATCTGTTCCAGTTCATTTGCATCTACATCTGGCTTCTTATCCTGGTAATCCTCAAAGAATTCAACCAAACTATGAATGGAAGGGATGCCGAGTGAACGGATCGCATCCTTGTTGGCTTCAACAACCTCTTTCCTTACTTCAACGATCTTTTCCTTGTAGTAGGTCGTCCGGTAATGACGAATGTAGTCGATCACCTTGGCAAACGTGTCCGAAACCGCCTTTGTCTTCTTGAAGCCAGACCAATCATACTTTACGTCATCAATCAGATAATCGGCTCTTACGATGATAATGTTGCGAATCGCGAATTTCTTCCTTGCGTCTTCTACCCTTGTATCGCCGACCACCCAGGATGGATTTCCCACCAGCCGGTTGTTCACCCAGAAGGCAATCCCATCCTGTGCCTTTGTCTTTTCGCCATCCGGGATCGCATAGACTTCAATGATCATTTCCCCGCTTTCTGTCTTGACCATATCCCTTCTGGTCGCCTCAAGACTCTGCGAATACTCTACCTTTTCGCCGTTGACAAATACCTCGAACCGTGGATCAAACATGAACTTATATCCAAGCGTCTCAATGATCTCTGTGGCAAGCGGTTTTCTTTTGTTCGCGGCGACACTGACCTTTGTCCCATGCCCTTGTCTTGCATATTCGGAATGCCTCTCAATGCGAAAGGCGGATTCCCCTTCAGCCGCAGCAATCTCATATACATTGCACTTTCCATCCTTCCATGTTTCCACTTCATAGTGATCATCAAAGCAAAACAATGCGTGTCTTCCCACGCCATTTCGACCAAACACAAGCCTTTTCAAAACCAGATGCCCTGGATCGGAAAACAAACAGTATTCTCCCTGATGCAAGACACGGTTGTATGCCATTACCATCCATCTTTCACGGAATTCTTGGTCGCTCATCCCGCTCCCATTATCTTCAATGCAAATCCGCTTACCTTCGATTTCGGGAATGACAATTCCTACGCTTGTAGCTCCCGCATCCCAGGAATTGGCAACAATTTCCGCCAATGCCATGGAAGAGTCGGAAATGATTGAAGGATATGTCCTTTCAATAAAGTTTTTTTCAAACAAAGCATTGTCCTTCATACTTATCCACCTTTGCATAATATCATCGGATCGTCACAGAAAACATCAAACCACAGCCAATGAATAACTCATTCCCATTAGTCGCCGCAAAGTGTCGATCATGCGTATTATACTGGAATGGTCAAATATCTGGAACAGATATCTGTGCGTCCACGTATATTTTACCTCATTTCCTTGCAAAAGGGAAGTGATATGCCAGAAGCCTTCAGAGGTTTTGCATGAGTATACATGTTATTTCCTACAAATGAACGGCAGGGTAGGGAGAAGCCATGTCCTTGGGCTGAATGACATGGATATCCATTGTTTCATGATGTTTCGCGCAATTTATTGGATCGAATGCCCTTGTCCACCCGAATTCTCGTGGTTTATCTTGCATTTTCATCACACTCGGTCTAAAATATACATGATACGGAAAGGAGAAAGGAACATGGCAAGGAAACTATCAGTAGGAAACCAAGATTTTGACAATGTCATTGAAAACGATAATTTTTACATCGACAAGACTAAATTCATCGAGGAGTGGTGGAGTTCAAACGACAGGGTCACCCTCATCACCCGTCCCCGGCGCTTTGGAAAGACGCTGATGATGTCCACGGTGAATTGTTTCTTTTCGGACCGTTATGCGGGAAGAAAGGATCTCTTCGACGGCCTATGCATCAGCCAGAACAGAAAAATGATGGATCTTCAGGGAGCATACCCGGTTGTCTTCCTCTCCTTTTCCGACTGCAAGAATGAGGAGAATGTCATCGGCAAGCCATTGAAGGGATATAGCGACATGGTCAAGGAGATCAAGAGAAAAATCAGCCAGCTCTACAAGCAATTCCCAGAGATTCTTGAAAGCGACGAGGTCTCCGAAGAGGAAAAGAACAAATTCCTCCGAATCCGTGAATTCAAGGATGAAGAGCAGTTCACGACCGGCATGATGAACCATTCCATTCAGTTCTTGTGTGAACTTCTCTGCCGCATTTCTGGCAAGAAGCCCATTGTCATCCTGGACGAGTACGACACTCCTCTCCAGGAAGCGTATAGCTCTGGCTACTGGAAACTTTTAATCCAAACGATGCGCAGCTTCTTTAACAAAAGCTTCAAAACCACGAGGTTCCTTGAAAAGGCGCTCATCACTGGCATCACCCGCGTCTCAAAGGAATCGTTGTTCTCCGATGTGATCAACTTCAATTCTTATTCGGTGACCAGCGAGCAGTACGCCGACTGCTTTGGCTTCACAGAGAAAGAGGTGTTCAATGCATTGGATGAGTACGGCATGCCCGACCAGAAACAGAAAGTGAAGAACTGGTACGACGGGTTTGTGTTCGGAAGCAGGAAAGAGATCTACAACCCTTTCTCCATCGCCTCGTTTCTTCACGAGAAGCTGTTCAAGACCTACTGGGCGGATACAGCCTCCTACGCCCTTGTCAGTGAATTGATCAGGAATGGAGGCTTTGAAGCAAGGGACGACTTCCTACAGCTGATGAAGGGCGAGAAGATCAAACGAGTCATCAACGAGAACATTGTATATGGCACCCTGGGCAATCAGGCTGGCGCAATCTGGTCGCTGCTGCTATGCAGCGGCTACCTCAAGGCGGACGAGGTGCAATGGGACGATGAAAACGGTGAGAGCCTTGACAAGCCGGTCTACACCCTTTCAATCACCAACCGCGAAACGCGCATCATGTTCAAGGACATGGTATCGGATTGGTTTACAGACAGGGGCGATACGACCGCTTACAACCTCTTCATTGCCGCCCTGCTCAACTATGACATCCCTGGATTGAACGTCTCCCTCAACACAATGTCCCTTCAGTCGTTCTCATACTTTGACACGGCCAACAAGACGCCAGAGGCGTTCTGGCAGGGCGTGCTGATCGGGCTTGCGATCAGCCTGGGCGGCAAGTACCGCATCACATCCAACAGGACCGCAGGATACGGGATCTACGACCTCCAGCTCAAGCCAAGGGACAAGTCGATGCAGGCGTTTGTCATAGAGGTCAAGTCGATCGACACGACAAAAAAGACAAGGCTCAAGGAAGAGACGCAGCTCAAGAGGGCGGTGAAGGAAGCGCTCAAACAGATCGAGGACAAGAAGTACTACGCGGAGCTTGTGGCGGAGGGGTATCCCTTGATCAGGAAGCTGGGCATCGCCTTCAGGGGCCAAAAGTGCCTTGTGGGCGATGCTGAATCCACTGGGAGAACAAACAGGAACGTGCATCGCTGACATCAGAAAGCGCAGGGTTGCCCCTGCGCTTTCCTTTGCCTGGTTGGTTTGCGTAGTTGCTGCAAGGGCATATTCCCAAGATCTGCAATGCTTGAATTTGGTATTATTCCCTTCTATAAATCTGGAATTGAATTTGTGTATAATTGCATTCCTGATCGGGATGATGTCGCGTTCTATCGCGCCCTGGAAAACACTCAGAGACCCATTCCTGTTTTTCTACATCAGCTCATCGAGCTTCTCGATCTTTCCGCCCATGATGGCGCTGTGGAACTCTAGGAATGCCTGACGCACCTCGGTGCATACAATGACTCTGGGTTTTGTCCTTGACAGAATTACAGATTTGGAATACCTTGTTTCTCATAAGGGGGTGAATCATTCACATACAACAATCCTTCCGCGCCATACGATGGATACATCGAAGTCGATGACATAGAATTCAACGCTAAAAACAGACGGTTCCCAAGATCAAAGAACATCTTTGCGATACTTTAAAATTATTGATATTGCGTGAATAAATGATAATTTGCTAAATGCTCTTGTAAGTTAGATAAATCTAACTATAATGTTAGATATTGCTAACTAGGAGGCACGCTATGACAGAAAGAATGCTTGTAGATTACTGTTCACCAACGCTTGCCGGTATCAAGACTGGCAGCTTGTTCACCGTCTACGAAGGAATCGGCACAAGGATCATACATGAGATCTGCGAATTTAACCGAATACTCTACCGTTTTGGGATAAAGGCAGTATGTCTCAGGCATTCACCAAGAAGCACATTGGTGTACGTGTACCGTAGAAATGCATTGTCAAGGGACTGGCAATCCCCTTTGGCGCAACAGATGTTGCGATCCAGAGGATATCCTTGCGACAATACCGAGCGTAGCATCGCCATGCTTGGCAAACATGTTTGCTCAGACGAGGAATTCCCCCATGAAATAGGCTTGTTCCTTGGCTATCCACCATCCGATGTACAGGCATTCATCGACCACCCATGCAGTGGCGTCAAGTGTGTAGGATGCTGGAAATCCTTCACCAACCCAGAGGAATGCAAACGTCTCACCGACAGCTACAACAAGTGCACCGAAACATGGCGCAACAAGATGTCCATGGGCTTCTCTTTGGAACAATTGCTTGTCTCCCTGGCAGCGTAGAAAGGAACATTATGAGCAAGATCGCAATCGTTTATTGGAGTATGACAGGAAACACCCAGGCAATGGCAGAAGCTGTTGCCCAGGGCGCAAAAGATGCAGGCGCAGAGGTCGACCTCTTGACTGCCGTTGAATTCACTGGAGCAGATGTTAACAAGTATGACGCTATTGGCTTTGGCTGCCCTGCCATGGGATCCGAGGTCTTGGAAGAATCGGAATTTGATCCGATGTTCACCGATGCCGAACAATTCCTGCAAGGCAAAAAGATCGGCCTGTTTGGCTCATACGGCTGGGGCGATGGAGAATGGATGCGCAATTGGGCGCAACGGGCAACTGATGCCGGCGCAACCCTTGTTAATGAGGGAGTTATCGCCAACAACGCACCAGACGATGATGCCATTGCACAATGCACCGCCCTTGGTGCTGCATTAGCATAAGCCTTTTCCAGATTCTGGAAATCTCTTTATTCACCCAAGATTCCATGGTATAGTTCCCTCGATCAAGCGAGGTAACTAGAATGAGTGAGAAAAGAGCAGCAGTATTATTGGCGGATGGCTTTGAAGAAGGTGAATCCCTGTTTGTCGTCGATATCTTCAGAAGAACCGGTGTCAAGGCAGATTCTGTTTCGATTGAAGGAGAAATGGTCAGAGGAAGCCATGACATCTATGTCAAGGCAGACCGCATCATTTCCGAAGAAATCTTCGATGACTACGACATGGTCGTCATCCCTGGCGGTATGCCTGGGGCACAAAACCTCAGGGATTGCCCTCTGGTGATCAAGTGGGTACAGAAATTCGTTGCTGAAGAAAAATATGTCGCAGCGATCTGCGCCGGTCCCATGGTTCTCAAAGAGGCAGGCGTATCCACAGGAAGAACACTTACATCCTACCCAGCGGACAAATACCGCGACATGTTCAAAGATGCATGCTATGTCGATGACAACAACGCCATGGATGAAATGGTCGTCGTCGATGGCAAACTGATCACCAGCCGTGGACCAGCCACGACATTCCCCTTTGCTTTCAAGCTAGCCGAGGTTCTTGGCGGTAATGTCGAAGCAGTCAAAAACGGCACTCTCTACAACGCTCTTGTTGCGTGGTACAAAGACAACTGAGTGAATCATCCTGACAATAGCGGTCTTTGTTGTCTTAGACCATCCAATAAGATGACGGGAAATGCCATTCCTATAGGCATTTCCCGTCTTTTTATGCTGGAACATCTGATATACCATTATTCATGAAACATACCTGCTTTATACATCTTTTGTAGATCATGGGCATACCTTAACTCCTTTTTAGCAAGTTTATCAATGGATTGAATCCGCCCATTGTCTATTATAAAATACGCATCTGGCCTTAAGAAGTCATTCAATATCAAGTCGGTATTGTGGGTTGAAAGGAGTACTTGCGTATTATCAAGACGCTTTATCATACTTAGCAAGCATTGCGAAAGCGCAAAGTGATAGAAAGCATCATACCCGTCAATGAATACGAAAGATGCCCTTGTTAATGTAATGTACCAATAGTAGAAAAGCGAAAGTGACTTTGTGCCTGTTGAGGCAATCAAGGCAAACGGAACCAAACCATGTTCAAACTTACAGTATAGCTCATCCAATCCATTCACATTGACGACCACAAAGTGATAATCAACACCCTGTGATCGCAAGAGCGATTCAAACTCCTTTTCTTCCCCTTCGCGGATAATGCCTTGGGATATGTTATCAGTCCCTATCCGAAAACCTTGGTATCCACTTTCTTGAAGCGCGTAGAACAACAACATATTATCAACAAATGCAGTAAACTCTCTATACTTGGACGCACAAATAGGTAGAATTGTGCATTGTCTGCCTGCTGTTATATGCGGAACGATTGTAAATATCTGTTCCAGATATTTGATCGTTCCAGTATAAAGACCTTATTCTCTTTTGTTTCTTTCAACAAGGCATTCGCCTTGACATACTTGATACGGGAAAGCTTGTTGTCATATTCATTAAAGCTTGATATAAGTTGAATTGTTTCTGCCCCTTTCAGGCTGACATATCCTTCTCTTCTTACAAAATCGTACCGAATCACCTCCTTGTTATCGATTTCAAGTGCTTCAAACACCAGGGTGTCTACACTCGTCTTGCTGTAGCGATAGATCACTTCAATGCCATAGAATGAAAAGACATATTCGAAGTCCGCTTCTTTTTTCTCTTGGTCAAGATTCAGGTATGGTCGATACTTATCAAACAGCTTTTCCTTGTCCGTAAGATGAACGACTATATCAAATATAGCCAGGGCGAGATTGGATTTCCCACAGCCATTAATGCCACATATGATTCCCTTGGAGACAATTCCATCTTTGACAACTTCACGATGAAATGCAAAATTTGCTGGATTGCTAAGATCAAAGATTGTCTTGCGTCCAAAGTTCTTAAAGTTTGTTACCGTGAATTTCTTTAGCATCTTAATTATGTTTTAAAAGAGATATTAGTTCATTCATTGTTCTCATAAGCACTGTAAATTATCCATCAAACATTCTTTTCTCCAATTATCAAAACACTATACAAAGTATTCCTATGTTGTCAATCACTATTTCCATAAGGATCCAAGTTATATTTGTTTCAGGAGACAAAAACAAACTGCGTGATTATCGTTCATTCTGTGATACAATAGGACAAGTGCCAGATGGAATTACCATCTGGCACACGACAAACTTATTTGGAAAGCTGTGAATAGAGATGAATACAACAGAATATACAACAAAGGAAATGAAGGATTTTCTGGCGAACATGAAGGGAAAGTATGACCTTGCCCGGGTGGTTGATCCAACCGAATGCCGCATTTTGACAATGAACGACAACGGGCAGTTTTCCCTGGGTGAAAGATGCTATGGCATATGGCAATCGGGGCAGCGATGTGTCAATTGCTCTAGCGCAATTGCCTGTAAGACGGGTTGCCATCGGGAAAAAAACGAACGTTTCCAAGACCAGATATACCACATTGAATCAAAGCCAGTCAAGCTTATCCTGGCTGATGGAGAGACATATGACGTAGCCATTGAGCTTGTTAGCATACGCAAGGAAGAGGAAGTCACGGGACATGTCAATGAACGTGCCTTGGAAGATATTTCCGATAGTGCCATACGATATCTCGCTGACTACGACACTTTGACAAGTACATTGAAGGAAGAATCGTTTTACGAGAAAACCCGTGCCATGCTTAACCATGAAGCTGATGAAGAATGGATGATGATCACTGCCGACATCCTGCAGTTCAGGCTGTTCAACAATCTTTTCGGCGTTGAAAAAGGCAATGCGGTTCTTGTTGGCCTAGCTGATCAACTTCGGGAAATCACGATCAAAAACCTTGGCATTTGCGGCAGATTGCGGGGTGATAAATTTGCCCTTCTGTTGCGGAAGAAAGACTTCCATGAAGAGCCATTGATCAAGGCTGCGCACTTCATGAACACCCATTTCAGCAGTGGTGTCTACACCCTATGCGTTCATTTTGGCGTATACGAAATCACTGATAAAGCGATACCTGTGCCACTCATGTGCGACCGCGCCAATATGGCGCTGCGTACCATCCATTCCAATCTCAATGCGACCATCGCACACTTTGAAGACATGATCATACGCCAAGGCTTGATTGAACAGGAGATACTCAGTAGCTTTGAAAAAAGCTTGGAAGATGGTCGCTTTGTCATCTACCTGCAATCAATCAACAACCCTAATGGCAAGCCTCTTAGCGCCGAGGCATTGGCACGGTGGATCAATGAAGATGGCAGTGTCATACCACCGGATTCCTTCATTCCAACCTTGGAAAAAGCCAGCTTCATCCACAAGCTCGATAAGTTCGTTTGGGAACAAGCCGTACGCAAACTTGCGTCATGGGACAATGACCTGACGCTATCGGTCAATATCTCCCCCAAGGACTTCTATTGCCTGGACGTATACGATGTCATCTCAAGCTTATGTCGTCAATACAATGTTCCTTGTGAAAGACTGCGACTAGAGATCACCGAAAGCGCTATGATCGAAAACCCATCGAAAGTATACCCTGTCATTGAAAAACTACAGAACGCAGGATTCCTTATTGAAATCGATGACTTTGGCACTGGTCAATCATCCCTTGGTCTTTTGAAAGACCTCAAGGCAGATGTCTTGAAAATTGATCGGGCATTCCTTCGGGAAACCGAAAATACCAGACGTAGCCAAATCATCCTACAGTCTGTCATTTCCATGGCAAAGGACTTGGGCATGCAAATTATCGTGGAAGGAGTAGAAACATCCAAGCAACTCAATTCCCTCATATCCATGGGATGTGAATGTTTCCAAGGCTTCTATTTCTCCCGTCCCCTTCCCATTCCGGAATTCGAAGAAAAATACCTGGCTGTGCGATAGGCACAGCTTTTTTTCATCATGACAAGTCTTCGCCATTGGAGTGAATGACTTTCTTGAGCCATGCATAGCTTTTCTTTGGAATGCGACGCATATCCCTTAGGTCATGGTTTGTCCGATTGACATACACAACGCCATACCTCTTGCGCATATCTCCTTGCGATGACAGGATGTCGATCATTCCCCAGCCCAAATATCCAAGGACTTCCACGCCATCGATGCCTTTGGCTTGTTGCATAGCATGGATGTGTTGACGGTGGTAATCAATGCGATAATCATCCTGGATGGGATGAATCCCATCCCATTCCTCCTGCACGCCAATGCCGTTTTCAATCGGGAACACAGGCAAATGGTACCGATGATAGATTTGATTCAACACAATCCTAAAGCCATCGGGATCGATTTGCCAGTTCCATTCGGTCGCCGTTAAATACGGGTTGCGTACTTGTCCATATTGCATATACCAGTTTACCGGTGTATTATCGGGTATTTGCTTGGCTGATATGACATTGGAAGCATAATATGAAAAGCAAAGATAGTCTTCCTTGTGATTCTTGATGATGTTTAGTTCTTCTTCCGTGGCACGCATGTCAATGTGGTTGTTTTTCACAAATGCCATCATGTCCCTGGAGTATTCGCCATGGGCAAATGCTTCCAAAAGAGTGACGTTGATGAACTCGTCCCATTTCCTTGCGGCAAGGACATCCTTGGGATTGCATGTCTTTGGATAGACAAGGCTATAGGCAAGCATGCCTCCAATCTTTCCATCGGACACATCATGAAGATGATTGCACAGCACACAATGGGCATACATGACGTTATGGAAGATCTGGTACAGTTCCTGGATGTCATGGTTTGCCTGTAGGCAGCCAGCGATCTTGAATGCCATGGGCATGTGGTAAAGATTCTGTTCATTGAAAGTGATCCAGTGTTTTACCTTGTGGGAAAAGCGATTCATTACCTCCATGCCAAAACGGATGAAATCCCTTGTGACATCCTTGGACAAAAAGCCGTTTTCTTTTGCCTTGGACAAAGGCATGTCAAAGTGATACAGGCAGATCATAGGCTCGATGTTTCTTTCAAGCAATGCATCTATGAAGCGATCATAATAGGCAAAGCCTTCCTCGTTGAATGCACCATCGTCCTTGACGCATCTTGACCAAGACACCTGAAAACGATACATGTTCATACCCAGATCTTTCATCAGGTCAAAGTCTTCTTCATAGCTATGATAGTTATCATTAGCAAAATGCCAATCGCTGTTGAATTCCCCTGGCTCCACAATGTCGTAGACAGACAAAGACTTGCCGCCTTCATTCCATCCCCCTTCCGTCTGCATGCTTGATACCGAGTTTCCCCAATAGAATTTGTTCATAAGCTGTGGTTCCTTTCTTTGGGTATTATGCCAGAAAAAAAGATAAAAGTCCATTACACTGGAACAATCAACACATATCGCATCACCATGAAGTTTACTTCTTCTCATTACCGGGATATAATATCATCATAGGAGGATTGTTATGTTTAAATGTCCCAATTGCAATGGATCTCTGTATTTCGATGCGAAAAAGCAATTGCTTGCATGCCAGCATTGTGGTTCAGAGATTCCTGTCAAAGAATACAATACCGACAATACGGCTGATTCCGACATGTCTGTCTATACCTGCCATAATTGTGGCGCACAACTGGTATCGCCCGATCAATCTGCCGTTGCTTTCTGCAGCTATTGCGGCAGCGAACAGATACTGGAAGAGAAACTACATGATAAGCTTCAGCCAAAGAAGATCATTCCGTTCCAGTTGTCAAAAGAGGATTGCATTGATCGCTACAACAAGATGATAAAGTCGGCACTGTATGTTCCTTCCGAGTTCAAGGATCCATCATTCATCGAACGTTTTCGGGGTATCTATATCCCCTTCTATCAGTTTGATACAAAATTGACTGATACAAGACTGTCGATCCCAGGGGAAAATGTATCGCGCAAAGGCAACTATCGCATTGTTAAGAAATATGATTTCCAGGTTGATGTAGGCCAGAC
>OMYM01000419.1 GCA_900315225.1 uncultured Erysipelotrichaceae bacterium
GTCCTTGAACAATTCCCTGAGCAGCTCAATGTAGTTGGTCTTCGCGTTGGGGTCGTCCGTTGGCTCGCGGAAAAAGTTGTCCCATTCGTCGCAGATCCAGACGAACTGCCTTCCGGTCTTGTTTACCGTATTGACCAAGGTGTCCGCCAGTGAGTCGGCGACAACACTCTTTCCGTACAAGCCCGTAATTTCTTTGACAATGGATTCCGTCAGGAAGTCTATCCAGTCGAGCTTTTCAGGCTTGACTCCCTTCCTTTTCGCCGCCTTGTCAAGCTTATTTTGCCTTGCCTTCGCCCGCGCCCTAAACTTCACCATGTCGATGTAGATTACGTCGAATTCGCCCCTGTGTGTCAGTCCAGGATCTATCTGGAAAATCTTCTTGTCCTTGAACAGGAACGTTGTGTCGTAGCCGATGGTGTAGTACGCCTTAAGCATCATCGCTGTATACATCTTGCCAAACCTCCGGGGACGGCTGACTAGGATCAGCCTGCGCGGATTCCTCACTTTCGAATTGACAAACGCGATAAGCCCCGTCTTGTCAACGTAGTTCCCATCGTTGCTAATATCTTCGTAAGTCACAATTGGATCTGTATTCAAGTAATAGCGCTTCATGGCAGCCTCCTCTCTTGGCCCGCTTAGCAAGCCTTTGCTAAGTGAGATTGTATTGTATCAATTACAGTCTTCTACGTCAATCCCAGATATATCGACACTACATCCATATATTACGAAATTCGTGTGAATGAATTCCTTTTGAGAAACGTTAGGATTGTAATGGCATCCTCTTGTGCATCACAGAGTTAAACTCTGGGTTCCATTCATAGTGGAACAAGTCAGCAATTGCTTCCTTATTGTTCAACCACCTCTGTCAGGCAGGTATGTTTCTTGGTTCTTTCGCTATAGTTGATTCCCACCAAAAGGATCCGATCATAGTTTCTAAACTTCTTGACATATTCTTTTTCGTGAATGCATTTCAAAGCATTTTTAGCCGAATGATTATACTTCAATTCCAAAATGATTGGTGTATTCCCTCTTATGATTGGCTCGAATAGAAAATCTGCATAACCTTTTCCTGCCTTGTCTTCTCGCGTGATCTTATATTTGTCAAGCGCTGCGAGATAGCCGACTGTCACAACACATGCCAGACTGTTTTCATCATTATATTGAAAGAAAGGGATCTTGTCATCATGGAGTTTTTCAATAAGTCGTGCAACCTCCTTGTGGTTTCTTGCTAGTGTAGCCTCAAGCAAGGCGGTGGATTCTTCCAATGTTTGCTGAAGTCCCATTGCTTGTGAAGCAAGCGCTTGTTGGAACTTCAGCATTAACTCGTGGTTTGGGATTCGTAACTGTCCATCGGAATATGACAGAAATCCATAGACAACCATGGCAGAAAGAATCTGATCCCTGTTATTCACTTCCGATTTTTCAACCGAGAAACCAGATAATTTGATTTACAATGCTTCGCCACCAGCCATCCGAAGGACATCTTCCCTAAGATCCAGAACATTCCTTTGAATAATATCCTTGACCTCGTTCATCGGACCAGTGCCAGTCCAATAGTCATCGCAAACACCTTCTCCCAAGGCTCTTGCGACAGAAGCAGGATTAAATACATGAAGGCCATCCTTTCGAACATAGCCATCATACCATGCGGATAGCTCTGGCAAGGTTGGCTTCAAAAAGCCCTTTCTTTGCAAGAGGCTTGCTATCTCTTTTTCCGACAACCCAAAGTAAGGATAGAACGTTGAATCCATAAAGCTTGAAAATTCATGGAACATATTCAGCGGAGAACCACTCGTATATTTAGCAATAGGCAGGATGCCTGTCATGTAGGCAAAATAAACATATCTTCGATCCTTGAGCAAGTTCTTCAGGAAAAGAAGATATGCTTGCTTATCTTCTTCCCGCATAAAACCTGCTTCAAAAACGGCATCCCACTCATCAACCACAAAAACAAAACGATCACCTGTCTGTTCCAAGACTTCCGAAATACTCAAGTTTTTCAAGGAGATGGACGGATACATGATATGCAAGTCTTCTTTCATCTGTCTATTCAACTTATTTCGGAAGTCTTTATATGACTTTACCTCATCATCAATTATTTCGATCATGTTGATACGAATGACTTTATGCTTTCCCTGCTGTGGCCAGCAGAGGGTTGCATCTTGTGATTCAAGCCATTCCTTTTCCTGCTGCGGTTTCAGCTTGCCAATCTCCATTCCTTCAAACAACAATCTACTTTTTTCGGCTGTGGTTTCATCGAAGAAAGCGGCGATCATATTCGCAGCCAAGGTTTTCCCGAAACGCCTAGGACGTGTGACACATATGTATTTCCTTACCTCCATTGCATAACGAAACACTGTTTCAATTAACATGCTTTTATCAACATAAGCCTTTTTATTCTTTTCTTCATAGAACAAGTCAAACGCCGCACCACTGTTTATAATATACATTCTATCTCCTCCTTCTTATGAAATCGTGTATTTCTTACTTCATCTTGCTGACAACCGATTACACCTTGCTTCACCAACAGTGTAACATAAAATCATATAATGTCACTTTTGCTTTCCTTCATGAAATCTACCAGGTAACCTTCCTTAATGCATTTATCGATCATTTCGAGGGTGGTCCTCCTTGAGTTCTGATGTGAACATTCTTGCGACCGAAATATATCGACCAAGGAACCTGTCCCCACTATTATGGATTATTGACAGATTTAGGTCAATAGGAAAATTCGGGTCTTTCGCATAGTGTTCCCTCAGGGAAAGCATGTCGGAAACATTTTTTCTGTCGCCTGTGTAGACACAGCAGAAGTAGGGCGAGAGATATCAATTCTCTTCGAGCAGTAAATGTTGATTCCAGGGTTGTAAAAGGATCATTGGACCAGGACGAAGGAATAATAGATAAGGATGCGGATGATGATGCTGGTAGACCATGTGTTTTGCGCCTCGCTCACGAACATTACCTCCCCCTTGCCTACAAGCTCACATCGTTATGGGTGCCTTCAACGAAAATATGACTAAAAGATCAGGAAAATGCCTGATTTCCAAAACGCTTGGGTATTAATGAAACCTTCAACACAGAGTGTGCATTGTTTTTTGCGCGATAGCCATCATTCATAAAAGCGAAAAAGCTTGTTTTCGTCAGGGGATGGTATCTATTCCAGATACTTGATCATTCCAGTATAGTGCAAGGGTATATTTTGTCTTGAAAATATCCAGAAGCCTGAAGTATAATGAATGGGCGGAAAGAATATCCGTAAAACAAGAGGAAAACCAAAGGTAGATAAAGGAATATCGGGTGTGTGAACACCAGAAAATTCCTCGCTTATGCTGGATTCAGCATATGGAGAAGACTAGTCTTAAGTTTGGAGGGAGGAAGAAATATGAGTCGTTCTATTGATTTATTTGCGGGTATTGGAGGTATTCGGAGAGGTTTTGATTCTGCTTATGAAGCATACGGTGATCATAATGAAACTGTTTTTGTCAGTGAATGGGATAAATATGCGCAGAAAACATATTCTCTTAACTATCATGATGATTTTGAAATA
>OMYM01000418.1 GCA_900315225.1 uncultured Erysipelotrichaceae bacterium
GTTGTTGCGGTAGTAGTTGATCAGGCAGCCGTCTGTGATGATTTGGCGTTCAGCGTCTGTCAATGCTCCAATAGAGCATTTGAATGGTGTCATGCCCCAGTTGATGCAGTTGGAGCGGTATCTCTTGGTAGCGTATGCTTTGGCAAGATGCTGCTTGTTCACGGGCGGAGCCATCTCCTGGCATGTTCGCAAAGATGGTGGAACCGATGTCAGTTCCTTCGGGATCTACTGAGAGTCCTTCTTTCTTCAATGCTTCATAGACCTTCTGGATCTCGTTGCTTATCCCTATGGGCATGGTTCACGTTAACCAGATACGATTGGATCACAGTGATCATCTTTACGCTGATGTGTCAATTCCCTATGGGTATGGTTCACCTACGACATATGAAGTAGAAGTTATTACAGACGTTATTCCAGTGTCAATTCCCTATGGGTATGGTTCACTCAAGGAGGTTGATGGAGTTTGGTACTCCACTGATGCTTCCCCTAGTGTCAATTCCCTATGGGTATGGTTCACTTCCTACTGAATAGTTACGAGTACTTAGCTGCTTCACGAAGAGAAGTGTCAATTCCCTATGGGTATGGTTCACTTTGCCAACAATGGCATTGCCAGGGAAGAGGCAAAGCCCCTCATGAAGTACGTGTCAATTCCCTATGGGTATGGTTCACTTAGTACTTGATTCGAAAGAGTTAGGACATTACTACGATTCGTGTCAATTCCCTATGGGTATGGTTCACGAGATGACAACGCCAAAACACGACCGGATTTGATTCCATCCGCGTGTGTCAATTCCCTATGGGTATGGTTCACTATGTCATTCTTAATGATGATGTAGTAATTCCACTGGACACATGTGTCAATTCCCTATGGGTATGGTTCACACAATGAATCATACAGCGTCGTCGCATATGAAATCCCGGAAGGGTGTCAATTCCCTATGGGTATGGTTCACGGAAAGACATGCAACGGCGGTCGTATTCATGGTACGATCGTGTGTCAATTCCCTATGGGTATGGTTCACGAAATCCGCAGCTAACAGTCTTTCACGCGTAAAGTCGAGGTGTCAATTCCCTATGGGTATGGTTCACTTCGGTATGGTACGACGTCCGAGTTTCTCGGAACTCGTATGGAGTGTGTCAATTCCCTATGGGTATGGTTCACGTGGGGCGACGTTACCATTATGGCTTGGCTTCGCAATAACGGTGTCAATTCCCTATGGGTATGGTTCACGGCCGCCACCACTGTGCGGCAGATATATGATACCACATTTTCCAGCCAAAAACCACCCAAATTTCCGGTCAGTACAGCGCGCACCCGCACAATACGAAATCGTTAAAACTGCGTTCTGGGAGCCTGATCTCGCAAGCATATAGAAATTTACGGTCTTAGTGATTTAGATTGACCTGAAAACGAACGGATGTAAGCGCTTACTTTTGTCAAAAATCTGGTCAGTCTCGTTTCGAAGCCAAAACGATGACTAATCATTTTTGAATAATATCTAAAATTCTACTATAATACACACCTTTCGTATCGATTGACCGGTTTTTGTATGTTTCTAGGCGCTGATTGACCTGTTTTCCTTGGAATTCTCTTGTCTTTTTCAAGGGGGTCAATTCGTTTGAAATCCCAAATGTATTTACATTCAGTCAGTCTTCACTTTGACCATCTTGTTTTTCGTTGCCAAAAGAGTACAATCATTAATGAAGGAGAAAGCGATGTATGATTGAACAGGTTTTAGACGATGATAATGTCAAGAAAGCATTGGATTATCTGATGTCAAAGAAGAATTCTAGGGGGTATGATGGTATTCAAACACATGATCTTCCAGAGTATTATGAGTTAAACAAGGATCAGATCAAGAGTGATATCATGTCTGGTAGGTATATGCCTGGCAAGGTTGAACAGTTTGAGTTGTTGGACAAAAAGAAGAAAACAAGATTAATCTCTAATATGTGTGCGGTAGATAAGTTGATATCGCAGTGTATCTATCAGGTTATCTATGAAGTGATTGATCCTATCATGTTTGATCAATCATTTGCCTATCAGAAGAACAAGGGTGTATTGGCTGCTGTGAAGCAGTGTAGGCAATATATCCTTGATGGCAATGAGTATGTTGTTCAGGTTGACATTGAGCATTTCTTTGATACCATTGACAGGGATATTCTTAGAAGGATTCTCTTTGGTGCTTTGCCTGATCAGGTGCTTGTAGATGTCATGATGCGCTTGTTGACAAGCGATGTCATCTACATGCATCAGATCAAGCATAGTTCGAAGGGGATCTTGCAGGGGTGTTCTATATCGCCTCTTGTCTCTAACTTGTATTTGACTGATTTGGATGCTTTTCTAGCGGACAAAGGGATTCCCTTTGTGAGATATGCGGATGACATAAAACTGTTCTCTGGGGATGCAGAATCGGCTATTGTGGTCATGTCTGACACTGTAGCTTTTCTAGAAAACCAGTTGAACTTGAAGATCAACAATGAGAAAAGCCAGGTTTCTTCTGCCATGAGCGCTCGTTACTTTGATTATCGTATGGTCAAAGAACCAAACAATACGATTAAACTGGTAAAGCAGACAAGATCTTCTTCAACATGGTATCAAGAATGGACACCAAGTGCTTTAATCGCTAATGACGGTCATTATCATATCCTAGAGGATGGTATTCTCAGAAAGAATGAATTGACAGTTCTCTTTGAAAACGAGGATCATAAGCAGTATTATCCAGTGGAAGCGATAGATCAAATCAATGTTTACGCTAATGAGACCTATGCTACTTCTTTTTTTGAACTTATGAATATCAAGAATATCGATGTCAACTTCTTTGATTCCTACGGTAGATACGTAGGATCTTTCATTGGGGCTAATACTGTTTCTGATGGCAGCGTTCTTCTTAAGCAATGCATTTCCTACAGTGATGAAAAGATAAGGTTTCAGTATGCATTGCGAATGGAGACCGCTGCCATCAGAAACATTTTGGCTGTGTTGAAGTATTACAAGAAGCATAAGTCTTCCGCAAAGGAAATAGGGAAAGCCATCTTTGGCATTAACGCTATACTTCATGAACTCAAGTCTTCGGATAGTGTCACTAAGCTTATGGCACTTGAAGGACAAGCCAGACAGCACTATTACAATGCCATTCCCGACATTCTTGAAAACAGTGACTTCACCTTCAGCAAGAGGGAAAGAAGACCGCCAAAAAACCCTATTAACGCCATGATGAGCTTTGGCAATGTGTACCTCTATAATCGTATTACATCTTTGATTCATCGCACTCGTCTCGATAACAGAATCTCTTATATTCACTCTTCCGAGAAGCGGAAAGAGAATCTCTGTCTTGACATGGCAGACATCTACAAGCCACTGATCATAGACCGGACAATCTTCACCCTTGTTAACAAGAGAATGATTGATCCAAAAGAACACTTTGAGCCAGCAAAGGATAATGGTGTCTATCTTAACAAGGCGGGAAGATTGATCATGATCCAACAACTGAAGACAAAGATGTCTACAAAACTCACAGATGACGACAATGTCTCTAGAAGCTATGTTTCTATCATACGCCATGATCTCTATGAATTAATCAAGTCACTACGAGAAGATGACCCAAAACACTTTGTCCCATTCACTTCCAAAGGATAGAAGCATGTACGTCATACTAACATACGATGTAAACAAGAAGCGTTCAAAGAAGATCATGGAGATATGTCAGAGATATCTCGTTCATGTCCAAAGATCTGTCTTTGAAGGAACCATAACCGAAGGAAAGCTAAAGAAACTAAAGAATGAGCTATCTTCTTCTCTTAATTCATCGGAAGATTCCTGTAGCATCTACATTACAACCAACTACCAATACCTCAATAAGCAAACCATTGGCAAGGCTATCTTCCAAAGCAATATCTTATGTTACCAAGAAACTGGACTCACAGAACAGAAAACAATGTTAAAGGATGAAGAAACAACAAAGGGCTAATGCCCTTTGTTGTTCTATTGATTCTTGTTCTTTCTGTTCTGTTTTTCTTGTTTCTTGAGTTCTGTTGCTTTTGTAATGAATGCATTTGTCATGATTTCGATATTTGGTATATTACATGTGTTGACACAATCCAGCAATGTTTTTAGATATTCGACAAAGATTTCAAGAGCAACTGTGATGGAAGAAAGATTAGGTATTTCATCCGCATTGGCATGGTTCATCGTATTCCTCAATTGCTTCAATAGCTGGCAAAGATAGAGCATATGCGACGTAAGAATCTTGTGGTTAATATCTTGCTTGAGGGCAGTCTTCATCGTCAAAGAACAACCATTTTCCCTGAGTCTATCCGTTATCCTATTGCCAAACAATTCTGTATCCTGAAGAGGAAGACCGATTGTATCTACGACAGAGTAGACTTCGTTCAAGTCTTTCTTATTCGATACCGCATCCAGCAAGTCATAATATGCTTCTTTCTTCTTTGCAATGTCTTCAATCTGTTTCTTGACTCCTTCCTTCAAACGGTATCTCTTCTGTAGATAGCTTTGGAGAATGAAGTGAACGGGATGAACATCCCAGTCATTGTATCGAATCTTATAAAGTACTTCATTGAAGTCTTGCCCAGATGGAACACTGTTTCTATCAAAATACAGAATCCCACTGGAGAATATGTCATCCGTGATATTTGATTCAGCAAACGTCAACGCTTGCTGGATCTGTTTCTTTTTCACGCATCTCTCAATGATATCCACATACCTATCCGTAGTATTGCCAAGAAGAATATCGCCATAGTCGTACTTGAAAAACTCTTTGAACATCTGGAATTCAACAGATTGATAAACTTCGCTTGTGTGTTCTTGATCATCCCTGAAGATTCCTCTCAGTGTCTTCAATCCCTTCTTGTAGAGATTCACATTGCACAAGTTCAATCCTCTCTGTATTTCCTCCATCCCACTGAGCAACTCATCGATTTCTATCGAGTAATTCCTCTTTTTGAAATATTCACGCATGATGGATGGATCCCCATATTCCAAGAACTCTTTCATGCCAGAGACAAAGTCAAACATGTCATAAGACATGCTATCGTCTATGATACGATTCTTTCCCATCTCCACGCCATAGTTTCCAGCAAGCTCTATCCCTTCATCCTTCATGATGGAAATGATGGCTGAAAGCACTTGGAAATTAGACCTCAATCCTCCATTATTACCTACGTATAGACGGATATCTCCCTCTTCCTTCAGCTTTCGTATTGTCTCTACCGCCTCTTTGATCGGTGGAAGGATTTCGTCTTTGTCCATCTCTATGACAGTGCAATGAATACCATGTTTCGCAAGCTCTACGGTTGCTAAAGCAAGGTGACGCTCAATCTTCACCAACTTTAGATCTGTTTCTTTTTCTTCAATTCCTTTTGCGGCAAGAATACGATGCAGGTAATACTCGACAGCAGAGAATTCATATGACTGATCATCTGTTATTTGCCAACCCTTTTGGCTACAAAGATTCTCTAACGTTTCTTTCGTACAGAGCATGATCAATTCCACAGGTTCATTAGAAGCATAGTTCTCAATGACCAAACGGCTTACAGGCTCCAACTGAGAAATACATCCTTGAACAATGATCTCTTTCCCATCTATCCTATAGGTAAAATCATTAGAACCAGTATTTCTTGAATTCAACGTAGACATAGCGAACAAAACAATATTCTTCATAGTTCTATCCTCCACTCATGGAGTATTATACGCTTATCTGTTTCAAATAACAACTGATTATAAAGAAAAAGAGAACCATGAGTTCTCTTTAATCTTGGTGTGGGCAATCATTCCCAAAGGGGATGATTCACAGGAGAAAATATATGAAATGTTTCGGTTATCATCCAGTGGCATTGGTAGTGTCTGGTGTGTATGAGAGAGGATGGATAGGGCGGCGTAAAGAAAGCGTGGTCAAGAAGGCGGCTCAACAAGGGCCGAAATATAACGCGCAAATTGTTCGGGGTGTGCATATATCCTTAAAAATACTTTGGGGTGTAATGGTGCTACTGTACTATATAGAAGGGGGATTCAATATGTTGAAGAAGATTCTTAAGAAAAAGGAAGCAGGATGATAAGTTATCGTGTATGCAAGTGGTTAAAGAATATATTGATATAGTATACTTTTCTTCAGAACTTATGAAATTTGATGATTATGAGGAGTATGGTCACGATTATGAAGTTGCGGTGCACAGGGTCTTCGAACCCAGAAGCATGGTGGAATTTCCAAAGTGGTTCGCGGGAACGTCACTCCCTGATCGGCTCGGGTCGATCCTGTCCCATATGGATTCGAAGCTTTTCTCGTCTCAGATGAACAACATCTCGAAAGAGCAGGTCAAGGAATTTGGGTATGTGTTTTTCTAGGAGGTGATGGAGCTTTCCCGTAGGAGGCATCGTTGATTTGGCTCTTTTCGCCGACTTCACAAACTACTACACATGCATCGAAAGAGGCAATTTCCGCTGCACGATCACCCGGCACGGGCATAACAAGGAATAGTGTGGCGGTGGTTTCACCATTGCTCTGGATTCCGCTCGCCACAATGGTGTACGAGGGAACGGCAAAGACAAGACAGCGTTGAAGTTGTTTCTCGCCGAAATAACGGAGCGGTCTGGGAAGAAAATGGATCTCTCGTTGATGACATACACCTTCGATAGTAGGGGCGCATCCAAGGAAAGGCATTGGGATGATCCCGACAAGTTCATCACCCAGGGATGCCGTCCTTGGCAACGGCAGGACGCTGAAGGTTCTGGGATCGGTGGCGGAGCAGAGTGGAAAGGTGCTAATGTTCATTGTCACGCTGGGCGATGAGCTCAGGGAGGAAAGAAAGGGAATTGGACAAGCAGGTGTCGGATTTCCTCGGTCAAGCGGAAAAACTGAACGAGCGGATCCAGAATGAAAGATCAACGACCGACAGGCGAAGGGAGACGATGGAAAGATGCGTTAAGGGGATGATGCCCGATGCGTTCTGGATGGATGAATTCATCGGTCTGCGCTTTGAGTCTGAGGAAATCCTGGAGCCGAAGGCGGCAAAGGCATTTGCGGAGGAAAAACAGCGTGCCTGGAAAGAAAGTTAGGAACTGTAAAGAAATAACTACTCGTTTTTCTGAGGTTTGATAACACAGCTCCATTCGCAATGAAAGCGTCTTCTTAAAATGTTGATTTTGGCGTATTCATCGTTCGTTGCCTTCTGTTTCAATTCATAGTGATTCGTATCCGCTACACACTTCTAGAGAATGAAATGAAATAATAAGGAGGAATTTTGTAAAATGTAATAAAAGAGAATGGGATTGATATTGAGCAATTATTTACCGTAGATCTGAAATTCATTGGTCGAATGCCAATAAAATGGAAAAAATTATGAAAATTCGAAAATAAATCAAGAAAAATGCATACTTGATCAAGAATTATACTTTTTTGTGTGAAAATGGTGATGTTGGGCGTGCTATAGCGATCATGAATCTGTACTTCGATTTGGGTGGAATATTAACAATGAAAAGGGTAAAAAGATGAAAGATGATAACAATGAAAAAAAGGGTAAAAAGATGATAGATGATTTTATTGATGATTTTATTAAAGAAATTTTAGAAAACGCTAGCAAAAGAATTCTTAAAGAAGCACTAAGAAAGGTTGGACCATGGTGGAATTATTATTCTGCAATGCTTAATTGTAAATGGAGAGATTACCGAGATAGCATATTGGAAATCGATAAGTATAGATGTATTCTCAACTCGTCGAAAAATATGTCAGTTTTGAACACCTTTGTACAACCAATGGTAACTTTAAATTATCCCGATCCAGTACAGTATTATAATTGGGAATTGAATGATCCATTTCCTGATGATACAATAAGAGCTGAAAAGTTTGAGAATCTAGCAAACTTTGATAGAAATAAGATTGTGATTGTAGGTGGACCAGGATCTGGAAAGACAATTTTATTGAAATGGTTACTTATCCAAACAGTATTAGAGGAAAAGAAAAGAATACCTGTTTATATTAAACTATCAAATTATAACGGTAGGGAAATTGATGGGATTAGAATAGATAATATCCAAGATTTGATAATTGCAAGTTTGCGATATCATGGATTTGATGTGACTTGGGAACAAGTTGAACCATGGTTAATAGAAGGTAAGTTTATTTTCTTCATGGATGGTTATGATGAAATAAATGGGGAAATTCAATACTGTGGACAAACAACTAACAGAAGAATGGAATTCTTTAATGAATTGCAAAATATGATAGGAAGATATGGTAATGGCACAAATAAGAATTATTTTATTGTATCTTCAAGAATCTGTGATGATTTTAAATGTATTGATGGCATGGTTTGTTATTCGGTCTGCCCGTTTCCAAGATCTTATGCTGTGGAACAAATTGCTCGCTTTCCAAATGATTTATTAAATGATTCGGAAGACCATAAAATGGCGTTTATTAAAAGTTTACAACGTAAGGAGTATCCTGATGGACGTAAAGATAGGTACACTGAGTACCAAGTTTTTGCATCAAATCCTTTATTCCTAGTCTTTCTTTATAAAATATCACTGGATAGTAGAAAAGAGCCAAGTGAAACTTTCAAGATCTTCGAAGAAATATTAGATACCTTGTTCGATGAGAAAGGAAGGTATAAATTTCCTGGTGAAAGAACAAGTCGTATGTATAAAACAAAACTTTCTAAAACGGATTTTGAAAAAGTGCTTAGCGTATACTGCTATATGTGTTGTTTAACTGGGAAATGCGGATCGGTAAGCAAAGGGGAATTCAAAGATAGAGTCGAAAAGAATAAGCACGCTGCAGCATTTGAAGCATATCTTAAAGATGTTCCTGAATTCGATTCTGATGATATTCTAGAGGATTTGACGGAAAATGTTGGACTGTTTAGTAAGTCGTCGGATGGAAAATACGATTTTATCCATTATTTATTTTATGAATACTATGCAATGATTTTCATGTATCGTATACAAGACGGTGATTCGTTAAATAGTTCAAAAAACCTTTTCATTAAGAAACAGGCTTATTTTGCGACTACAAGTGAGATATTTTTTATGCTTTTTGAAAAAGCCACAGGACTTTTTGAACAAACTGTATTGTATCCTCAATTGGTAAGATTTGAAAATGATTTGAAAAACAGTTTAAAGAGGGAAGTCATACTCAATGATTACTATGAAACCTTAATTCCTAACATTGTTGTCAATTGCAGAAGAAACACTCTTGAATTTGGAGTCCTGAATAGTTCAGAATATCGTGAGGATAACTTCTTGGTTGCAAGCGCTGATTTTTATATTAGAAGAGATAGACAAAGAAATGCTATTTCCCCATATGATGAATTCGAACAGCATTTTATTACAGGTGTAAAATCAAGGAAAAATCTTCAAAATTTTGATGGTAAAATACAAATTGAAATCCAAGAAATTTTTAAGGATGATGAATTGTTAAGTTCATTTGAAAATTGCTGGGTTGGGAAAAGAGTGAGGACATTATTTGATAAGAAATCGGAAATTGAAGCTGAAATCAATAAGATGAAGAATCTGTTGGAAGAGAGGTATCCTTCGTACTGAATTCTTACTTTTAAGTGGCTAACATTATGCGAACCCTGGTATTATGCGAACCAACCCACAAAACAGTGGCTCTGGCACTTGCTGGTTGTTCTATCCGAAAGTTTGCATAACAATTCTTTTGGGCGGCGGCTGCCAGTACGATACAGGAACGGACTGCCTGGATGGAATGCCACGCAAAACATGCCGACACCGTTTCAGTTACCAGACAATTTGGCAGCATGCCATGCCTGCCAAGGCCCTGGTCCTTGGATGGCAGGGACACACAATTTAGCACATGTGATGCAGGATTCCGCTCACAAAGAAATTGAAGCAAAGTGAACTGTGGCGCTTCACGACAATGGACAGCTCTTTTCGGGCAGCGAGGGGAGCCTTTCCAAAGCACGGTGGCTGCTGCAAGGATTTTATGCGAACCTTTTAGGAAGTCGATGAAGGAAGCAGGCCACTGGAATCCCAAGGCGTTCGCATAAGACATATAAAAAGATTATTGTATTATAGACAATTTGCTCTTATGACATGTGATGAGGGTTGGGTCCAAAGGTATGGATGAGACATTAATAAGGCATTATGCAGGACACGCAAGTGGATTCAATGATACCTTTTGACCCAGCCCTCATGCGATTAGTAAGTGTAATGTGAGTGGATTAAATCAATCAGCACCTCCTTTTGGAGGTGCTTTTTTAGGTTTTATACCGCACAATTATGGTCAGCGTTCCTTTTTAAAATGCTGCATACAATAATCTTTAGTACATGTCAGTTGAATGTAATGAAATCATATAAGTCTATCCTCATTTAATTTACAAGATGCTTTAAGTGTTATTTGAAATAAGCTTTAATAATCCTTATAATGTTGACAGCGGAAATGAGACTTTAAGCATTGTCTCAAAATAAAAAAGTTTGAAGGAAAAAGCTCCATAAACAGGCACAGGAGTTTGACAGCAAGCACCTTATTTTCATGTATGAGTACATCGGTAGTATGATGATACGGTTATTTGCAACATAACAGCAGAAGGAGGCGCAAGCAACTGGGAAGATGCTATACTTGGACGCACAAATAGGTAGAATCCTGCATTGTCCGCCTGCTGTTATATGCGAAACGATTGTAAATATCTGTTCCAGATATTTGATCGTTCCAGTATAAAGTATAAAGCATAAAGCCGCAAGACTGCAAAAAAATCACTTTTCCAACTTCTCCAATATCGGCTTAGCGTTGGCAATGAATGGAATGGACATTTACGGTGCTTGCTATTGCGACAACGGCATTTTGCTTGGCACAATTTCTTATGGTACTCTGACAGCCATCACACAGCCTATCTCACAAATGCAAGCGCCTTTCGCCAATATTACGGGCTATCTCTCACAGTTCAATGCTATAACAGCAAATTCGGAGCGTCGTATGGAAATTGAGAGTTTCCAGAATGAGAGCGGGCACCCGCACAATACGAAATCGTCAAAACTATAGTGAACGCATTTGATTTTTACGTTTTAAGGTGTTCAAGTAATATAAATCTCTAGGTGGATCGATAACCTAAACGAAAAGCTTAAAGCCGTTTACTATAAGTTCTGGGAGCCTGATCTCGTAAACATATACGATTTTACGGTCTTGGTGATTTTGATTGACCGAAATTTCAGGCTAAGTAAGCGCTTTCTTTCGGGAAAAATCTGGTCAGTCTCGTTTTGGCAGGTTCGATAATTGCAATAATATATAAATAATCGAAATAATGGCATTTTGTTTCGTCCATTTCAAATCGATTGACCGGTTTTCGTATGGTTTGCCTCATAGATTGACTGGAATTTGGGTGAGTTTTGCCTTGTTGTCGTGAGGTGGTACATATATACTCAAACATTTTCTGATTGCTATATAATTAAACACTAACATCCAGAGGTGCACTGTTGCCGCGCTACCGCAATTGTATCCATTATCATAGACACGCACGGTATCCTGGATTTTTTGCGCGTGGCGCGGGCTGCATGGGTGATTTCCCCAATGGAAAAGGCATTGTTCTTCTTGGAAAACAATGCCTTTATAAGTTAGTTGTTGCGGTAGTAGTTGATCAGGCAGCCGTCTGTGATGATTTGGCGTTCAGCGTCTGTCAATGCTCCAATAGAGCATTTGA
>OMYM01000417.1 GCA_900315225.1 uncultured Erysipelotrichaceae bacterium
AAAAAGGCATTGGATGACATTGAAGCTGCTCCCAGCAAGACCAAGAATGTCTCACCTGAGGTAAGCAAACTCTTTAATGCCGCTCCAAACTTTGTCAAGCAACTCAGACAAAGCGCAGACTATCGTGCAAAGGTCAAGGCTGACATTGATAAATGGACAAAGGAAGAACTCGTGAACATTGATGAAACCAGATCACTCAAATATGTTACTATTCATGTTCCATCATATCCTTACGGCATCTCATACCATAATCATTACTTCACCCATTCTGGAAATACCACAAGAGAAGTAGAAAGAATTGCACTTTCTTCTTTTCTAATGGAGCGCGCTGGTAGGTATTGGGATGGCATGCCAATGTCAAGAATCAGCACTTCCAATCTCGATGCTAATGCACTAGATGCTTACAGAAAAAAAAGCCGTTAGAAGCGGCAGACATACGGTAGAAGAGGTTTCCGTTCACGATGAGCAGATTATATCCGATCTGAAACTGTTTGATCTTACCCCAGAAGGCAATGGAAACATGATGCATGCGGCTATTCTCATGTTCCACCCAGACCCAGAGCTGTATGTTACAGGCGCGTCCATTAAGGTTGCATACTATGCACCTGTAGGTGCATATGGAGCAAGCAAATCCGATGATATCATCTACCACGATGAAATTCATGGACCTTTGCTGTTGCAGGTAGATAAAGTTGTTGATCTTGTATATACAAAATACTTGAAAACTCTCATCAGCTATGACGGATTGCAAAGAATAGTAACTTACATGACTCCTAAGGCAGTATTTCGTGAAGTGATTCTTAATGCCATCACTCACAAGGTATATGAAAGTGGAAATCCAATTCAAATTTCGGTATACGAGGACAAGAAAATTGTTTTCAATCAAGGATACTGGCCAGAAGACGTTTATTCAAAGAAACATTCGTCTTATCCACACAACCCACATTTAGGTAAAGTATTCTTCAATTCTGGTGATATCAAGGCATACAGAAGTGGTTTCAAAAAGATAAAGATCGAATGCGATAAAGCAAACGCACCATATCCAGAACTCGAAATAACGCCAAATGGAGTAACAACTGTAATCAAAGCCTGTGACCTCTACCCAAACATTTTAAGGTACGGAAGATACTAGAAGACTTATCCTGAATTCGTTGACAAGAATAGTGACAAACAAACAGATAAAGATGATCCCTCAGCAGTTGTTACAGAAAGACTTCCCCTAAGACAACAAAGTCTACTGATAGGATGATGGAATTATTCTCATCTTCGTTATCCAAATCAGGAATAGAGATTTAATTTAAGTTTTGTTCAGTTGGAGCCGTGGGACAAAAAAGTCCAGACATTAACCACCTTGCGATAAGATATTTATTGTTCCACATACTCACCAGAGTAAAAGAGACGGTTTTGATCGTTCTAAAAAACACTCGTTTCTATTTTTGCTCAAAACAGTTGCAATGATTCTTGTTTTGCGCCAAAATAAAAATGTCCAAAGGAGGAGGGGCCATGGAACTGTGCAAAAAAATCCCCCGTTGCATAGTGTTGGTCTACGTGATATCATACGAGTACCATAGGGAGGTACACGATGAAGAAGTCAACTGACCGAGATAAATCACGGAGAGTTATCCCTGGTAGAATGAGGAAACGATGACTCCTGCACAGGGTTTTATCGCAACTCATTACCTTGAACACTATGAGCAACGACACCCTGCACTATCAAGCACAGGAGAGGTTGAGTTAATCAACACATACATTCCTCAGCGATGTCCGTATTGTGGTTGCGAGAAGTTTAGTAAGTATGGCCACACTTGCATAGGAGTACAGAGGTATAGGTGTTCCAAGCCCGAATGCAGCCAGACTTTCCTCCCCACAATAGGGACCATTTTCGACGAGCATAGAATATCCATCAGTGAATGGATTGAATACTGTTTGAACCTGTTCAGGAACGTCAGTGTCAATGCCGATTCATGGAACAATAAGAATGCCTTCTCCACATCTCGTTACTGGATGGAAAAGCCATTCCTTATCCTCGATTCGTGTCAAGACAAGATAATCGCAAGGGATAAGGCATGGCTGGATGAAACCTACTACAGTGTCATGCTTAAAGACGCTGTGCTATACTGGAACGATCAAATATCTGGAACAGATATTTACAATCGTTCCGCATATAACAGCAAGCAGACGATGCAAAATTCTACCTATT
>OMYM01000414.1 GCA_900315225.1 uncultured Erysipelotrichaceae bacterium
ACACCCGTTCCCATCCCGAACACGGAAGTTAAGCGCCCCAGCGGCCGACGTAGCCGAAAGGCAAGGCAGGCACGCTGCCGGCCAGGTTCACTCGCATGCGGAAGCATGCTTTTTTTCTTTGATTACATAGGAAAAGCCATGCTTTTTGCATGGCTTTTAATGCGTCTGGCTATAAATGATATAGGTCAGAATATAAGCGATCAAAGCGCTTATATACGCTGGAAACGGCTGACTAATCAACAATGGGAATATGAGACCTGTCAACAAGGCAACGATGGCATGATAGCCAAGAACTTCTAATTGCGATTGATGAACTCTATTGTAGAGCTTCCTTGCCAGATTGATTGCTTCGAGATAATCGGAAAGTGATTCCCTGGCGATGATAATATCGCCTGAGGTTTGGTCCATGCCTATGCCTACGCCAGTGACAATGGAAAGATCGGTTGTGCGCAATAATATGCTTTCTGGATTGGTTGTAATCAACCCACTGGTTGTATAATCCGTTTCTTCCTGGTAGTCAATTAACTCCTCTTGTGTTGGGTTTTGAAGGATTTCAATATTCGCGTATGCACGCTTGATGTTGATTGTTTCGTTTTCATTTCCATTTGCAATAATAATTGGCTCGATGCCCGCAGCTTCAAAGCGGTTAATCATTTCAATGGACTCTGGAATGATGTCTCTGTCTGCCGCAATCAAGCCAAGATACGTATTTTCCGATGAAAAAACCAATATGCGCTTTCCCTGCTTATATAGGTTTTCGGCGTATTCTAGGTGATCTGTAATGTTGATTCCCTTTTCCATTGCGTTTGCCAAAGAATTTACTTCATAGCTTGACAATGTATGAAGGGGGTCGTTTCCAAGCCGCGTGAAGCGGGCTGGCTCGAATGTGTTTTCGTGTGAATTCTTGTGGTCACGAAGGTATTGCGTAATTGCCTTGGCGATTTGTTTATCGTTTTTATTCATGAGAGCCAAGGCGATGTATTCGAATTTGCCTCGGGATATGCCATTGGCAGGTATAAAATCAGTAATATAGAAATTCGTTTGCGTGATCAATCCGTCCTGCTCAATAAATATCATGTCGGTCTTTGCGGTCAAATCCATGGAAGTCACGTTTTTAAACAATATATGCGATTTGACGGCATTGGCCGATGTATGAACAACGGCAGAATCGGAGCAAAGGTTTAACGCCGACAGGCTTGTGCATGCCATAACGGAAAGAGCGCAGCCCAAGGCAAATCCAATGCTGGATCCAGTGAACATCCAGCCAGTGAATACAATCAACGCAGCAAGCATCATGTAAAGTAATAAATAACGGCCATGTATGCGGTAGGGAGACTGTAGCGATGTTTCCGTTGCTGTGTCTTTTGCCATGGTAACAAGTTTCATCATGGCGGTGTGATCGCCGGTAAGCTTTGTGTTGATAGTGATAGAGCCGGTTTTCAGTTCAGTTCCCGCATACACATCCATTCCTTCCTTTTTCAAGACAAGGCTATCATCTCCTGAAAGAATGGACTCATCGACGGTTGCACTGCCTTTGATAACGGGACCATCGACTGGGATTTTTTCACCTTGGCGCACAAGGATCAGTTCGTTTTTCTGTATGTTCGAAACATAGCTGACAGATTCATGGTAGTCTTTGTACACAAATGCTGTTTCTGGAATGCTAGATTGAAATTCCTTCCAGAATTGGGTTGCCTTGGCACGGGATTTCTTGACGATTGATGCAATGCCTGCGCCACTTAGCAAGATGCAGGCTGCGGATAGGCAGAAGAAAGAAGCATTGCTGTCGTTGCGAAGCCACAGAGTGATAGCGCTGCCTATCGCAAAGGCTGCACCGATCGCGCTGGCTGCGGCTTGTGAGAACAAGATGGGCATTTTGCTGCGGAATTGCTGTAGATACACATCCTTCAACAGATACAAGATTACAAGCAGCGGCAAAGCGGAAATAACGGACGGGACAGGGGTGATTCCTGGCAGTAAAATCAATATCAGCGACACGATGATCGGCACGGGATTGATTGAAATGGCAGGCAATGCATCGTCTTTTTGGTTTTTCTCGCCCACATCAAGTTTGAAGTCATCGTATGGATAGGCATGGTGACCTAAGGATGAGACGATGTCAATGATATCAGACTCGCCAATGCGGTCAGGATCGAAAGAAACCATAAGTATATGTGATGACATATCGAACCTGGCTTTTCGAATTCCATCCGTTTTTTTCAGATGTTTTACCATCGCGTCAGCGCTGGCCTGGAGAATAATATTCTCTATGTAATAAGATCGCTTTAAAATGACCATGATAATACCAATTACTATTTTACCTAGAAATACAGTAACGTCAATGGAGGATTCAGGTAATTGTATCCCTAAAGAAACAATCGGGTGGCGTTGCGCAATACCTGTAGACGGTCATAAAGGTGTTGCTTTGGGGGATTTACCAGTACCTGCCTACAGATATAAACAGACCGATGAAAATCTGGCCCAGATATAGGATCGTTTGATAGAAACCACTGCTTTGTTTTTTTGAAGCTATTGGCATGCGATATTTCGTTTATAATAGTAGCAATGATAATGAGAGGTGACCATGTTGGTTAATGAGAAAATCGAAGCGTTACGTAGACTCATGCGGGAAAAAGGCATTGACGTATATTACGTTCCTAACGAGGATGACCATTTATCGGAAGAATATACCGCGGATTATTTTAAAAGCAAATCGTTTTTGACGGGATTTAGTGGCGAAGCGGGATGTGCCATTGTCACACAGGATTTTGCTGGATTGTGGACGGATGGAAGGTATTTCACCCAAGCAGAAGGGGAGCTATCAGGAACGTGTGTCAAGTTGATGCGCCTACATCAGGAAGGTGTCCCGAATCCAATGGATTTTCTGATTTCAAATACACCGGAGAATGGCTTGCTTGGCTTTGATGGGAATGTCGTTGGTTCACTCGACAGCAAGAGGCTTTCTAATGCACTCGCCAAGAAAGGCGCACGTCTTCATATCGAAGATGATCTTGTTGGCGAAATCTGGGGGAACAAGAGACCTCGAATGCCTAGGCACCCTGTCTTTGTGCTTGATGAGAAGTATACGGGGGAGACCGCACATGTAAAAATCGAGCGCGTAAGGGAAAAAATGAGGGAAAAAGAGGCAGATGTCCTTGTCTTGACTCGCTTAGAGGATCCTTGCTGGATGTTGAATATCAGGGGTGATGACATTGAATGCACTCCCGTCGCATATGCCTTTGCGATGGTGTTTGCCCAAAAAGTGCTTTATTATATTGATGAAGACCAGATAGATGGTCTGGTGCGTGATTATCTTGGCGATAACGGCGTGGAGATCAAGGCGTATGATGATTTAGCAAATGATCTTGCGTCTTTGCATGGCAAAAGGATATGGGTGGCGCTTGGATCGTTGAACACGAAGCTGTATTCTTCCATTGCGCAAGACAATCTAATCATCAACGAGGTTTCCCCCGTTGCAATGTTTAGGGCTGTCAAGAACGACACAGAGCTAGCGAACACGCGGAATGCACATTTGAAGGATGCCGTGGCAATGGTTCGTTTCTTGCGCTATGTCAAGGAGAACGTGGCATCGGGCAAGATGAGTGAAGCTATTGCCCAGGAATATCTGTATCGGTTGCGCGAGCAACAGGATGGGTATATCGAGCCTTCCTTTCCGACAATTTGCGCCTATCAGGAGAATGGCGCAATGATGCATTATTGCGCAACGGAAGAAAACCATGCGATGGTAAAGCCAAGGGGGTTCCTTTTGGTTGATTCTGGCGGGACGTATTTCGATGGAACAACAGATATTACCAGGACAATCGCCTTGTCTGGGTTGAGCGATGAAGAGAAAATGTACTATACGCTTGTCTTAAAAGGTCATTTGGCTCTTGCGAATGCCAAGTTTCTTCAAGGTTCCTCGGGGTATAACCTTGATATTCTTGCTCGGCAACCGCTATGGCAGATTGGCATTGACTATCAATGTGGCACGGGGCATGGCGTTGGGCATGTGCTTTCGGTGCATGAGGGTCCCCATGGCATACGCTGGGGGATGCCATCGCCATTAAGGCCATGCGTAGCCTTGGTTCCTGGAATGATTGTCACGGATGAACCAGGGGTATATTTGCCACATAAGCTGGGAATACGCATAGAAAACGAATTGATTGTCACAAAGGCCGAGAAGAATGAATATGGTCAATTCCTGGCGTTTGAAAACCTAACATATGTTCCGTATGAGCTGGATGCGATTGACTTGTCATATCTATCCGACCAAGAGATTAAACAGATCAACGATTACCATGCGATGGTTTTCAGCAAGCTGAAGGATCGGCTGGCTGGTGCTGACTTGGCATGGCTGAAGGAGGCAACGGCGCCGTTGTCACGCGTATGAAGATAGTTTCGTGGAATGTGAATGGCTTGCGGGCGTGCCAAAAGAAAGGCTTTGAGGATTTCTTCAGGGATGTGGACGCGGATATTTTTGCGGTACAGGAGACAAAGATGCAGGAAAGCCAGTTGACCGATTCCCTGCGGTTCAAAGGATACCGGGTGTATATGAACAGCGCTGAAAAGAAGGGGTATTCCGGGACACTGGTATATGCGAAAGAAGAGCCTTTGCGGGTGGTCTATGGAATTGATGGAGATAATAGCCGAGAAGGCAGGGTTATTTCGTTGGAATACCCTGGATTTTGGTTTGTTTGCGCGTATGTTCCTAATTCTAAGGAAGGTCTTATAAGACTGCCATATCGGCTGGAATGGGAAGAATGGATGAAGGAACACTTGAAAAGGCTAGACCAGGAAAAACCGGTGATCTATACGGGTGACCTGAATGTGGCGCATGAAGAGATCGATATTAAGAATCCTTCTTCAAACCATAAAAACCCAGGGTTTTCAAATCAAGAACGCGAGAAGATGACGCAGCTATTGGCCAGCGGGTTTTCCGATACATTTCGGGAACTCTATCCCGATACAGTGAAATATTCGTGGTGGAGCTATCGATTCAAGGCAAGGGAAAGGAATGCAGGATGGCGCATTGACTATTTCCTGGTGTCCGAAAGGCTGATGCCCTTGGTGAATGATGCGTTGATTTTTGAAGAGGTCTTGGGATCGGATCATTGCCCGATTGGTCTAATTGTGGGAATTTAGAAATAAGTTGTATAATGATTTTGTTTGGGAGGTAAATAAGATGGACATTGACGCCTTGGTGGAAGGCTATCGTGGCAAGTTGGTGGAACGATTGGGCAAACTTGTCGCAATAGATAGCACGGAATCGCAGCCCTTGCCAGGGGCTCCGTTTGGGCTAGGTCCAAGGCTTGCCTTGGAAGCAGCGCTTGCCATGATGAAGGAAGATGGGTTTAAAACGGTCAATCTTGACAACTATATAGGATATGCGGAAATGGGCGAAGGGAAGCAGTTGATCGGTATTGTCGGGCACCTGGACGTTGTTCCTGCCAGGATTGGCGATGGATGGTTGAGCGATCCCTTTGAAATGACAGAGAAAGATGGCGTCTTGTATGGGCGTGGCGTCAGTGATGACAAAGGAGCTGTCGTTGCGTCAATGATCGCTATGAATGTGGTACGCGACATGGGTATCCCCATGGAGAAGCGCGTGCGGTTGATCATGGGGACAAACGAGGAAACAGGCTCCCGTTGCCTAAAACATTATGTCAATCGAGAGGGATCGGTGGACTATGGTTTTACCCCTGACGGGGAGTTTCCAGGTGTGCATGGGGAAAAAGGCATGATTGCGGCCATCTATCGGTCGAAAAAAACCAATATTCGCGATATCAAGGGAGGCACGGCCAAAAACGTTGTCTGTCGGGAATGCTCGATTGTTGTGGATAAATGCACG
The DNA here is from genome assembly GCA_900315225.1 of uncultured Erysipelotrichaceae bacterium. GTDB lineage: Bacteria > Bacillota_I > Bacilli_A > Erysipelotrichales > Erysipelotrichaceae > Bulleidia. Next base: position 5,849 of record OMYM01000414.1, read on the forward strand.
TTCTCCAAGAAAAAACTGGAAGATTATTTCAACAATCATAACCTAGAGTTCTCCATGGAGGAAGAATGCGATACGGTCAGGATCACGGTGATCGGGGCTGCGGCGCATGCCAGCACGCCTGAAAAAGGAATCAATGCGATATCCTATCTATTGAATGGCTTGGCGGAAGCAGGGTTCCAGGATCCTTTTGTTGCATTTTACATGAGTCATTTTGGTTTATCAACGGATGGCGCAGGAGTAGGCGCAAAGTGCGCGGACGAGCATGGCGAGTTGACAATGAACAATGCGACCATTAGGATGGAAGATGGCGTGATCGAGGGAACCATTGACATTCGTTTTCCTGTCACGATGTCTTCACGGCAAGTCATTCGGCTGATGGGCGACAGGATGGAAGACGACAATGGCGTGATTGAAATTGTCCATGCGGTGGAACCGTTGTTTTATCCCATGGACTCTCCGCTGGTGCAGTCGCTTTTGAAAGCGTACCAGGAAGTCACAGGGGACTTTCAATCGCTTCCCATGACCATGGGCGGAGGGACATACGCCAAGGGAATCGAAAATACGATCGCGTTTGGCTGTGCATTCCCTGGCAAAAACTATCGCATCCACGATGCGAATGAATACGTATCGGTGGACGAGCTTCTTTTGCAGGTGAAGATCTATGTTTCCGCGATTAAAAGGCTATTGTCATTGTAGGCATATGGAAACATATGCTTTTTTTCGAAAAGGCTAGGGCGGGTGATATAATAGTTTTTATGAAAAAAGCAGCTATACTATATGATTTTGACAAGACTTTGTGCGCAAAGGACATGCAGGAATACAGCCTGATTCCTTCACTTGGGTATACTAATCCCCGTGATTTTTGGGATGAAGTAACGGAAATAGCCAACCGCAACAGAATGGATGGCATCAGCGCGTATCTTTTTGTTCTGCGAGAAAAATTCGAGGAACAAAACCATCCGTTGACCCGCAAGATGTTTCGGGAAATCGGTTCTTCCATCGAGCTTTACAATGGGGTAGAGACGTGGTTCAGGCGAATCAATGAGCATGCCAGGAAAGCAGGGTTGTATTTAGAACACTACATCATTTCTTCGGGAATGGCGGAGATCATTGAAAGCACGTCCATTGCCGAACAATTTGCCAGGATCTACGCTTGTCGCTATCATTATGATGAAAGTGGAAAAGCGGTCTGGCCGGCGCAAATCGTCAACTATACGACAAAGACACAGTATATATTCCGCATTAACAAGCAAGTGTTGGATGAAAACGATGACTATAGCCTAAATGTCTATATGCCACACAAAGACCGTCCAGTTCCATTCGAGAGGATGATCTATATCGCCGATGGATTGACGGATGTTCCGTGCATGCGGCTTGTGAAGGAATATGGGGGAAAGTCGATCGCTGTTTATAACAAGGATTCGCAGCGCGCCTTTGGCATTGCCAAGCAGCTGCTAGAGGAAGGAAGGGCGAACTACATGATGCCTGCAGATTATGAAAAAGGCAGCGACATGGAGAATCTTATCATGATGATCATTGATGAAATGGGGATCGCTGCGAAGCTGGAGGAAATCGAGAAAAACAGCCGCAGAAAGGCAGGCATTTGATGGAACAAAGCAATGCGGAAAGATTCCTGGGGGCTTACGCTAAGATTGAGCGCAAGATGACGGAGATGCGAGGAGCAACGACGTATATTCCATTTTCGTCTTTGTTATCAAAGTGCGCGCAGGATGATCCCGTGATCATGGCAAATCAAGAGAATCTAAGGGAATACCACGAATTACGCAACTCTATTGTTCATTTGCGCGGGCGCGAGAATGAGATTATCGCCGAACCAGTGGACAGTGTGACGATGGACATTGAAAGAATCGCCACGTTGTTGGAGAGAACGGGCAATGTCATGCATTATGCCTCGCAGCCTGTGAAGGCGGTGAAGCTTTCCGACAGCATTGAAGATGCCTATGCGTTGATGGAGAAGTTGAATACAGCCAAAATCCCGGTATACGACAACGGAGCGTATTGCGGCTTGTTAACAACGGAAGCGATCGCCAAATGGGCGATTAAGGGCAACCAGAAAGACAGGAGCGTCCACAATGTGCTGGGCGAGGATGGCAAGAACCGCGTTGCGTTTGTCAGCCGTACCACGGGTGTCAAGGCGGTGTTGAATGCTTATCAGGAAAATCTTATGAAAGGAACGCCGTTGCTGGCGGTGATTGTCACGGAGCATGGAAAGCGTTCAGAGAATCCAGCGGGGATCATTACCCCTGCTGATCTTCCACGAATATACGACGATATCATCTAGAAACAAATGGATTTATTAAGCGGCGAAGGCTTGTGCATATGAAAGCGTGCGGGGCAATGAATTTCCAGCCATTTGCTCCGCTGGGCATAATCTGTTCTTTTCAAAGTGATGCGTTTCAACGATAATAATATAGGACTGTACACCAGGGGGTTGTTATGAAAGCAGGTTTTAAGAGTCAGGTTAATAAATGGGAAGTGTTCGAGGTGGCTGTTCAAGGTCCCTCCAGCGGTAATCCTTTTGTCGAGCAAAGGATCGATGGAATATTTGCCGGGAGGCGTGAAAGCAAGATTGTCAGTGGATTCTATGATGGCAATGGTGTCTATCGGGTGCGATTCATGCCAGGATATACGGGAAGATATTCGTTTGTTGTCAAGGGATCGTTTCTGGAGTCTCCGGTTTCTGGTTCATTCGAGGTTTTGGATGCCAGGGAAGGCAACCATGGACCAGTGCGGGTTCAGGGAAAGCATTTTGTGCATGCGGATGGAACCCCGCATTATTCCATTGGCACTACTGCCTATGTATGGAACCTGCAGGACGACAGGCTGATCGAAGAAACGCTGGAAAGTCTACGGCATTCTCATTTTAACAAGATTCGATTCTGCGTCTTTCCCAAGCATTACGACTTTAACCTGGGGGAACCAAGGTCGTATCCGTATGTTGGAACGCCAATGGATTCCACCGTCCTGACATCAGACAATTTTATGGAGTATACATTCAAGACAGAGGGAAATCACTTTGACATGGCAATGTTCAATCCAGTGCATTTCCAGAATATCGACAAGTGTGTGGATGCCTTGGAGAAAATGAACATCCAGGCGGACTTGATCTTGTTTCACCCGTATGATAGGTGGGGATTCTCTTCCTTGACGAAGGATCAAAGCGACCTTTATCTGTCGTATATGGTGAGTAGGTATAGCGCATATGCGAATGTCTGGTGGGCGCTGGCGAATGAATACGACCTATTTGATTTGGACGAAAAAGCAAAGAAGAGCATCGAAGAATGGGATAGGATGGGTTCCTTGGTGAAAAAAAAGGATATCTATGGTCATCCGCGCTCTATTCATAATTGCCGTACAATGTACGATCATTCTAAGCCTTGGATCACGCATTGCTCGGTGCAGCGCATCGACTTGTACAAGGGAGCTGAGCTGACGAATGAATTGATAGAAAAGTATGGCAAGCCGGTTGTCATGGATGAATTGGCATATGAGGGCAATATCCAGCATGGCTGGGGAAACATCACCGGCGAAGAAATGGTTCGTCGATTCTGGGAGACCGCTGTCAGGGGTGGGTATCCTGGTCATGGCGAGACATTCATGAGCGATGATGGCGTTCTTTGGTGGTCGCATGGCGGCAAGCTCAAAGGCGAGGCGTGGCGGCGTTTTGGTCTTTTGAAGTCTGTCCTAGAGGAAGTACCAGGGAATGGCTTGGCGTGCATTGACATGCATTGGGATTGCGTGACGGGCGTTCCAGAGAACGAGGTTGGCGATGATGTCAAGTCGATGTATCTGTTTTACTATAGTTTCATGCGTCCTTCTTTCCGCGATTTTCATATCGATGACGATACATACTTCAAGGTCGATGTCATTGACACTTGGGAGATGACCATTGAAGACAAGGGAATCTTCAAGGGAAAGTTCCGCATCTCCCTTCCTGGAAGGCAATATGTGGCGGTTCGCTTGAGAAAGGCAAGCGAAGAGGACATACGCCTGGATGTGGAGCAGGAGGAATTTGTCCAGAACGTGGATGCTAGTGAACCGGAAATGGGAAAGGAAGACATTGACTATAGCGAGGTCGCTAGGCTTGGGCAGGATTCCGAGGGCATCGACAATCTGCTTGCCCAGGTTACGGATACTTTCAACGCTGACCAGAAGAGTAGTGAGGCTTCCTCCGATGATGCCAATGCCAAGGAAAACGAAAGGTTTGAGGCATATGAGGATGCGCAGCTGCTTAATGCACCGGTTAGGCATGCCAAAGAGATCGAGGACACGGTTGTCATCAAGACCCAAGAGGAAACGCGCGCCCCTTATGAATACGTACCTGCGCACATGGCAACGAGAAAAGAGAGGGTGGCAGACAATCCTGTAAGCGCTGCCGCAAGAGAGGCAGAGAGTAAACGTTCCAGCACTGTTGCAAGAGAAACGGAGAACAAGCGTTCCAACACAAAGCGTCTTTACAATACAGACCAGATATCGTTTGCGGAAATCAACGGATTCGATGATCTCAAGCAAGAGGTTTCCCAAGGGTATCTCAATCGATTGAACCCAAACGATGTCGGACGCTCTCTGTTTGCGCCTCCATCGGATGACGATGATATCAGTGATGATGTTACCCAGGAAATTCGTCCATGGGAGTATAGACGCAAGAGATGATGATTGTCTCGGCCTTTGAACCATTTGGCGATGATCAGTTGAATAGTTCTCTTCTTGTCTTGAATGAACTTCCAGATGAGCTTCAGGGAGAGCGCATTGAAAAGGTGGTTTTGCCAGTGCGCGCATCAGCTGCCGACATGCTTGCGCATTGTATTGTTGCACATGGTGCCCGCATGATCGTCATGCTGGGACAGGCTGGCGGAAGGAATCGAATCATGGTTGAGAGGATCGCCATCAATTGCGACGATTATGGAATTGCGGATTGCGATGGGAATATCGTTCGGGAAACCAAGATCATCGAGGGTGGCGCCGATGGACTGTTTACAACTCTTCCATATGCTGCGATTATCAAAGATGTACAAGAGCTAGGCGTTGACATTGCAATGTCAAATACCGCAGGCACGTATATTTGCAATCATGTGTTTTATGTGGTCCGCCACATGTTTCCGAGTCTTACAGCGGGGTTTATCCATATTCCTTACCTGGAATGCCAAGGAAAGGCACCGTTTGTTACAAAAAAGGATGCTGTGGATGCCATTGCCCAGGCACTGTCTACGACAATGAAAAAGGCTGGATGAATCCAGCCTTTTATGTGCCAGGGGAGATGATGGAGTTGATTGTCTCGATCAGCCTTGACGATGTGGAGCGAATTGTCTGCAAAGAGTTCTTCAGTTCAGGAAGTTCGCTCGAAGAAGACCATGTTGCAATGTAGTTAAAAGAGTATTCCGAGGTATCGATTCCATAATAGGAACTGACGGAATAGGCAACGCTTTCCGCTTCGATCTCTTGCCTGATTCTTGTGCGCTCGTTTCTTTCTGTTTCTTGTGCATGCATGATTGCGTGCGCGATCTCATGCAAGACTGTCTTGACCGTTTGGCTTTCGCTCATGCCCTCCTTGACCACGATGTCTTTGTCAATCGGACGGTAGAAACCATTTGTTTCTCCTTCAATGCGATTGAAATGGATTTTGACAGGCGATGCTAACAGCAATGCGTTGATGAACAATTGGTAATTGTCGACCGCTGTCTCCAATGGCTTTGCAAGAGAGAGAGAGACATCAGAACCATTTGTCTGGCTGACATCAAACACAGATGCGGCGCGGTAGCCCAGGATAATGTCATCATCATCGTCGTCATTCCCTTCGGTCTTGTCCTTCTTTTTTTTCAATGGCGCAAGGATGCGGATCGCCTTTTCGCCTTTATTGACGTAACGATTGAGCTTTTTCCAGTTGCTGTAGCTTGTGACAAGCGTTGCGTCTGGTCTTTGCATGAAAATCAGCAAAGAGTTGTTCAGGCTGTATTTCCTGAAATACGACAGGGTCTTGAGATAGCGTTGGTAGTTCTCGCCCTTGAATATTTCCGCAACGCCTTCTTCTAGCTTGCGGGAAATCATATCCAAGGCAAAGTCGTTTGTGTCGTTCATAGTGTTCCTCCTTCCAATAAATATTGCCAGGAGTTTTGGAAACACCCAAAAATTGTTGGAGCAAGGCATTCATGATATAATTTGCAAGGAAAGGAAGGATAAGACTATGGAACAACTCGAATTCAAATTTGACACTCAATTGTTGATTGACGGAGAAAACCTAGACGAGGATGTCATCAACGACTACATTACAGAGCATTTCAAGGGCGATTGTCTTCTGGTGGTTGGCGATGATACATTGATCAAGATTCATTTTCATACCAATGAGCCTTGGAAGGTTCTCGAATATGGACAGTCGATCGGCGATATCTACGATGTTGTCGTGGAGAACATGCAACGTCAGGAAGAGGGCTTAAAGGGATAGTGTTTTGCGATGCGGCACCTGCATTCATGCAATGTGGGTGTTTTTCTCCCTTGAGACAATCCTGGTCAATACACAAAGACAGGGCTATGTTGCGCGCTTATATTTCCTCGCTGGCAAGGCGCGTTCTTTGTTTCCAAGGATACAGTTTGCAAGCCCGATTGCTGATGCGCAACGAATCTTTTGCGGTATATGAAATGGCGATCAAGGAACGCGAAGGCATCTATCATCGTTTCTTTTGGGGGGCTGCTTTGGTATAATTAAGGCAGAGGATTGGAGAAAGTATATGAAGTTAGTAATGGCTATTGTGTCAAAAGAAGATACATCATCGGTGACACATGCGTTGACAAAAGAAAACTACTACATTACGCGTTTGTCGACAACTGGCGGTTTTCTCAGGGCAGGCAACACGACATTGTTGATTGGAACGGATGACGAGAAGGTTGATCATTGCATTGAATTGATCGGTGCGCACTCAAAGCATCATACACAGAAAGCTGCTAGTTCTGCGCCAGATGGTTCAAGGGAAGTCAAGGCTGGCGGTGCCACGGTCTTTGTCCTTGGCGTTGGGCAATTCCAAAAGCTTTAGGCTGATTCCAGTACGCATGTCCCCGGAAGCCCACATGGCTTCTTTCTTTGTTTTGATCGTTCCGCATATGACATCAGGCAGACAATTCGGCATTCCGCCTACTTGTGCCGCTGAGTATAGAAAGGTTTGGTTAGCATATGGTTATATACAAAGAAATGTGGTATTGGCCGCATCAGTCTTATCGGAGAATCCATATCTATCTCCCTGATGACTATCATTTCAATGAAAAAGAGAAGTACCCTGTCATGTATTTTTTCGATGGACAGAACCTATTTTTTGACGAAGAAGCAACGTTTGGAAAATCGTGGGGATTGAATGGCTTTCTTTCTCAATGGGACAAGAAAATGATTATCGTTGGCTTAGAGTGCGCGCACGAAAACAATGATCGGTTGAGCGAGTATTTTCCCTATAGCCGCAAGATGTTCAAAGAACAGATTGATGGGCTGGGGGACCAAACCATGGAATGGTTGATTTACAATGTGAAGCCGATGATCGATAACCAATATCGTACGTATAGCTTCCGCGAAGCGAGTGCGATTGGTGGCTCTTCACTGGGAGGGATCATGGCGATGTACGCGGTGATTAAGTACAACCAATTCTTTTCCAAGGCAGCGTGTGTAAGCGCATCTGTCTACCATAATCTTTCGAGTTTCCGCAAGACATTGGAAGAAGCGGTGATTTTGCCTGATACGCGCATCTTCATCTCATGGGGAGAACACGAGGCGGGACAAGCGCCGCACAATGGCAATCCAGAGTTTGATACCTGCGAGGCGCGTTCGGTACATAAGTTCGAAAGAGAGCTTCAAGCGCGTGGGGCACAAACGTATTATTATTTCCAGAGAGACGGCGGACATAGCGAAGAGAGCTGGCAATGGCAGGTTCCTGTGTTCATGGAGTGGCTTTGGAAGTGACGATAACACAGTTATTCAACAACACCGTTAACGATTCCTTTGTGAATCAATAGCGGTGTTGTTTTTCGGCGGGAGCGTATGACGGCATATTCAGGGAAGGAAAATGACTTTTTTTGCGCCGTGTTCCTAAATAGGTACAATAAATCTTGGGGCATCATATATGATCTTTTGCAAGGAGGCAAGGAGTCATGCGTTGTTAAGGGCTTTTAGAGTCATGGGCATTAGATGATATACTATGCTATAGGGCTGAATTTTGAAATTAAAGGGGGGAGACGATATGTCAGACAGAAGGTTGAATCTTGAGGACTATCTGGAGTCGGAATGCGCCTTGTGCCCGTCATCAAGCGTCAAGCCAATTCCGCAGAAGCGGATTATAGAGAAAATGGATGAATACATGGATAGGCAGGATTTTGCTGGAGCGGAACGCCATCTTCTCTATTGGCTGGGCGAGGCGCGCATGGTTTGTGATATGCGCGGTCAACTGTTTTTATGCAATGAGCTGGTTGGATACTATCGGAAGATGAACAACAAGGAGAAAGCATTTGCGTATGGGGAGAAGGCGCTGGCGCTGCTGAATGAACTGGATTTTGCTGGCTATACAAGCGCAGCGACTACATATGTGAATTACGCGACTGCATGCAATGCTTTTGGCGAGAACGAAAAGGCGCTAGCCTTGTTCAAGAGCGCAAAGGATATCTATGAGAGCAGAGAAACAGATCCTTCCTTGTTGGGAGGGTTGTATAACAACATGGGATTGGCTCAAGTTGCCTTGGGGCGGTATGATGAAGCCTATGCGCTATATGATGCTGCCTTGGAGCAAATGGGGAAGGTTGAAAACGGTGAATTGGAACAGGCAATCACGCTTTTGAACCGATGCGATGCCTTGGAGGCACAGCTCGGAATGGAAGAAGCGGAGGAACAGATTTTTGCGTTGTTGGACGAGGCGCTGGCGCTGTTGAAAATACCGACGATTCCGCGTGATGGGTATTATGCCTTCGTGCTGGAAAAGTGCGCGCCAGTGTTTGGGTATTATGGCTGTTTCATGGCGGCGGAAGAATTGGCAGCGGTTGCGAAGGAAATTTATGCAAGGACTTGAGTTGGCAAAAGCCTATTATGAAGCATTTGGCAAGCCTATGCTGGAAGAACAATTTTCATGCTTGTTACCACATATAGCGGTGGGTTTGTGCGGTAGCGGATCGGAATGCCTTGGGTATGATGATGGCGTGTCCGTTGACCATGATTTTGAACCGGGTTATTGTATCTTCTTGCCATCGGAGGAAATCGTTGACCGCCGTCAGGCTTTTTTGCTGGAAAGGGCATATGCTAAACAGCCAAGAGAGTTTATGGGATTTCGGAGATCATTGGTAAGTCCTGTGGGCGGCACCCGCCGTGGCGTCATCCGATTAGAAGATTTTCTGCATGAGAAGACTGGTAAAAAGGATGGAATGCTTTCGGGAATGGAGTGGCTTTTAGTGCCGGAACAGTCCCTGGCGGAATGTACAAACGGGGAAGTGTTCCATGACGGTAGCGGCGCGCTTGTCCGTGTCCGGGAATACTTGTCGTATTTTCCCGAGGATGCAAGGCGTAAGAAGCTTGCTGGCGCGTTGTTTATCATGGGTCAGGCAGGACAATATAATTACAGCCGCATCCTGCGCCATGGCGAAACAGGTGCTGCGCAATTGGCTGTGTTTGAATTCACCAAGGCCGCCATATCTGCGATCTTTTTGTTGAACAAGAAATACCAGCCTTACTACAAGTGGGGTTTTAGAGCCATGCGGACGCTGCGGCTGCTTTCGATTGAGGCGGAACTCTTGGAGTATCTGATAACGTCTGACAATGAAGATGGCGTGTGGCAAGAGAAGCAAGATGTCATGGAAGGTATTGCGGCGGATATCGTAGGCGAACTGGCGCAGCAAGGTCTTGGCAAGACGGGTTGCCTTGACCTGGAAAAGCAAGCCTATGCTATCAACGACAGCATTGCCAGCGCCCAGCTGCGCAATTTGCATATTCTTTCGGGGGTACAGTCATGAAGATATATGGATTGCAAAAGATGACGCTGCTGGATTTTCCAGGCAAAGTGGCATGCACTGTCTTCTTAAATGGCTGCGACTTTCGGTGCCCGTTCTGTCATAACTATGGCTTGGCTATCGGCGCGGAACAGCCAGTTATGGAAGAAGAGGAATTGTTGCGGTTTCTGGAAAAAAGGAAAGGGCTTTTGGATGGCGTGGCATTTACGGGCGGCGAGCCATGCCTGCATAATGACTTGCCTCGATTGATTGCCAGAATCAAGGCGATGGGCTATGCCGTTAAGCTGGATACCAATGGATATCACCCAAAGATGCTGGAAAAAGTTCTGCCAGAAGTGGATTATGTTGCCATGGATATCAAGAACAGCCCAGAAAAATACGCCGTGTCATGCGGGGTGGAAAGACTTGATATGTCGGTGATTGAGGAGAGCATTCAGCTTCTTAAGGAAAGGGTTGCGCCATTTGAGTTCCGTACCACGGTCGTAAAGGAATTGCATTGCGCCAAGGATTTTGAAAAGATCGGACCGATGATCGAGGGAAGCGAGAACTATTATCTTCAGGGCTTCGTTGACCGAGTTTCCGTTCCCTTTGGCAACTTGCATGCCCCGGAAAAGGAAGATCTGCTAAGATATGCAGAAATTGTGCGCCCGTACGTAAAAAATATACAAATTAGAGGTGTAGAATAAATAATAGCTGAAAAATCAAGGCGCTGAAAAGCAGAATGTGCGTTCATGCGTTAAGGAAAAAACGCGGTTCTTCTGCACTTTTCGTTGGTGAAACCAATGTGTCTATCCGCAAAGGCGTTAGGAAAAACAAAATCTTTCGACACAACTTTGTGGGCAGTGCATTAGAGTGCGCCCGTTGTCAAATGATTTTCGCGGCATAAAACAAACGGTTTCATTTGAAACTAGCGATCACTGTAGAAGGACATGAGCATTAGAAAACCATCGCCTTTGAGGGAGATTTGGGGTAGAATGGTTTCTACGTTGAACAGGGAGGTTAACAAGAGAATGTATAGAGTAGTCAAGCGAGACGGCAAAATTGTTGAATTCAACATTAATAAAATCGGCACCGCGATCACCAAGGCGTTCGATGCCGTGGGTAAGAAGTATCATCCCAGTATCATCGACTTGATTTCATTGCGCGTTACCGCTGATTTCGAAGAAAAAATATATAATGATTTAGTCACTGTCGAAGATATTCAAGACAGTGTTGAAAAGGTACTTTCCGAATCTGGCTACGCGGATGTCGCGAAGTCCTATATTCTATATCGCAAGCAGCGCGAGAAGGTTAGAAACGTCAATTCCGCATTGCTGAACTACAAGGATCTGGTAGACGATTATCTCAAGATCAATGACTGGCGCGTGAAGGAGAATTCCACTGTCACATATTCTGTGGGCGGTTTGATTCTCTCAAACTCTGGCGCCATTACCGCAAATTATTGGCTGAGCGAAGTATATGACGCGGAAATCGCGGAAGCGCATCGTTCCGCCGCCATCCACCTGCATGATTTATCCATGTTGACGGGCTATTGCGCAGGGTGGAGCTTGAAGCAGTTGATCCTGGAAGGCTTGGGCGGCGTGCCAAGCAAGATCACATCCTCGCCAGCCAACCACCTGTCCACCCTGTGCAACCAGATGGTCAATTTCCTAGGCATCATGCAAAATGAATGGGCTGGCGCCCAGGCGTTCTCTTCCTTTGACACCTATCTGGCACCGTTTGTCAAGGTGGACAATCTTTCCCAGAAAGAAGTCAAGCAGGCTGTGCAGTCCTTTGTTTATGGCGTCAATACCCCAAGCAGATGGGGGACACAGGCGCCGTTCTCCAACATTACCCTCGATTGGGTTGTGCCAAACGACCTGAAGAACCTCCAGGCGATCGTTGGCGGCAAGGAGCAGGATTTCACCTATGGCGATTGCCAGAAGGAAATGGACATGATTAACAAAGCGTTCATTGAAATCATGATCGAAGGCGATGCCAATGGTCGAGGCTTCCAGTATCCTATTCCAACCTACTCCATCACGCGAAATTTCGACTGGAGCGAGACAGAAAACAATAAACTGTTGTTTGAAATGACAGCCAAGTATGGCACGCCATATTTCTCCAACTATATCAACTCCGACATGGAGCCAAGCGATGTGCGTTCCATGTGCTGTCGCTTGCGCCTAGACTTAAGGGAATTGCGCAAGAAATCCGGAGGTTTCTTTGGCTCTGGCGAATCCACTGGTTCAATTGGTGTCGTCACGATCAACATGCCGCGCATTGCCTATGAAGCAAAGGATGAAAATGAATTCTATGAACGTCTAGACAAGCTCATGGACATCGCGGCCAGAAGCCTGAAGACCAAGCGCACAGTCATTACCGAGTTGATGGAAAACGGCTTGTATCCATATACCAAGAGATATCTTGGCACCTTCTCCAACCACTTCTCCACCATTGGCTTGATCGGCATGAATGAAGTTGGCCTTAACGCCAATTGGCTAAAGGCGGATCTCACCGATCCCAAGGTACAGAAGTTCACTCTGGAAGTTCTCAATCATATGCGGGAAAGACTTTCCGACTATCAGGAAAAGTATGGCGATCTTTATAACCTAGAGGCTACTCCGGCTGAATCCACGACCTATCGTTTCGCCAAGCATGACAAGGAACTCTATCCCGATATCATTACCGCGAACATGAATGGCACGCCATACTATACCAACTCTTCCCATCTACCGGTAGGCTTCACTGAAGACGTTTTCTCCGCCCTGGATATTCAGGACGAATTGCAGACGCTGTATACTTCAGGCACTGTCTTCCATGCTTTCCTAGGCGAAAAGCTTCCCGATTGGAAAGCAGCGGCGAATTTGGTCAGAAAGATTGCGGAGAACTACAAGTTGCCGTATTACACCATTTCTCCGACGTATTCAGTCTGCCGCGACCATGGCTATCTTGTCGGAGAGCAATCCACATGCCCGATCTGTTCCAAAAAGACAGAAGTCTACAGTCGTATAACCGGCTACTATCGCCCAGTGCAGAACTGGAACGATGGCAAGGCGCAGGAATTCAAGGATCGCAAGGTCTATAACATTGGCAACTCTCACTTGACGCATGTTGGTCCGATTGAAGAGCCAGTGCATGTGGAGGATCCCAAGGCACCTAATGTCATGGAATCGGGATCCACGTATCTTTTGTTCAAGACCCCGACATGTCCCAATTGCAAGGCGGCTATCGCTTTGTTGAACAAAGCTGGCGTGGATTTCCAGGAGCTTAATGCAAATACCGAAAAGGAACTGGTTGCCAAGTATGGCATCCGCCAGGCTCCAACCTTGGTATGCATCGATGGCAATAAATTTGAAAAATACCTTGGTGTATCCAACATCAAAGGCTGGCTAATGAAAAGAGCGTAAAGGCAAGCAGGCAGAAACATCTTGTTTCTGCTTGTTTTATCAGGAGGTAAAAGGATGTTTGATGTAATTGTGGTCGGTGGCGGACCAGCTGGCATGACGGCGGCATTGTATGCAGAAAGAAACGGAAAACATGCGCTTGTCATTGAGAAGGAGGGTTTCGGCGGGCAGATCACCCATTCGCCTAAAGTGGAAAACTATCCGGGAACGTTGTCTATGAGTGGCAACGAATTTGCGGATCAGATGCTTGAGCAGATTATGGCGCAGGGAGCGGAGATTGAATTAGAACAGGTAGTTGCGGTTGAAAAGGAAGGGAATGCCTGGCTGGTGAAAACCGAAGAGGGTGGAGAATATGATGGAAAAACCGTTATTCTTGCGACAGGGGTTAAGCATCGCATGCTAGGATTGGAAGGAGAAAACGAACTAGTTGGCGCGGGCATTTCTTTCTGCGCGATTTGCGATGGAGATTTTTATATCGACAAGACGGTTTGTGTCGCTGGGGGAGGAAATTCAGCCTTTCAGGAAGCGATTCTTCTGGCGGACAAGTGCAAAGAGGTCGTTATTCTTCAAGATCTGCCGTTTGTCACTGCGGAGAAAAAACTGCAGGATGTGATTCATGCTCGCAACAATGTCAGGGTTTTGACCAATGTGAAGATCACAGGTTTTGAAACTGGCGATGAGGGATTGACAGGTGTGTGTATCCGACAAGCGGACAATCCCGCTGTCATCAAATGTGATGGATTGTTTGTGGCCATCGGTCTGATTCCCGAAAACAAACCGTTTGAAATGCTGGTGGAACTTAATGACCATGGCTATTTTGATTCCGATGAGCGTTGCTTGACGAAGACAGCGGGAATCTTTGTGGCAGGCGATTGTCGTGCCAAGGATGTCAGGCAATTGACGACGGCGGTTGCGGATGGAGCTTGCGCAGCCTTGGCTGCTGTCAGGTATATCAACGAAAACACATCGCTTTGGTAACGAGTGCTGCGTAGTCTTTCAAGGCTAACGAAAAGGTTGTGGTTAAAGCAACCTTTTTTGATTTGGCTATTTCTAGGCATTGGGTTGTTTGCAAGTTTCCGATTATTCCTGTGGGGGTTTTTCATTTGAAGGGCAATAAGAGGTTAGGAGGTATTGCGAATGACAATGGAAAACCAAGGACAAGAGATAGGCATGGTCGCTTTCAAGAGGCTGTGCAAGTGCTATGGCGCGCAAAAGAAATTGTTGGAAAAGGACAGTCTTGGCAATGCAAAGATGGATGAATCGGGTGAAGCAATGATCAAGGACATGCATGATCGCTTGTTAAGGCGCAATGTGAGCATCGTTGAGAGGATCTTTGATCGGCTGGAAAAGGCACATGGGAAAGAAGCGAGGCTTGCGCTTTGGGAAATGTATGTAGAAGGTGCGAAGCAGCCTGATGTTGCGCAACGGCATGGGTTCTCATTGCGAACATTGCAAAGGAATGCGGCGACATGGGTAAAGGAGTGCCTGGAGGGAGAATATGCTTAGCGGGCGTGCATTGTTGAAAGAATGCGAGAATTATCGCGGCTATTGTCGGAAATTGCAGGCGATTCACGATAAAATGGCAGTTTTGGATGCTTGGAAAAAAAGTGTCAGTTCTCCTTCTATTGTGCGTCATAAAGGGTATTCTGGCAGGGACAGGGTACTTGAAAAGATCTGTGAATACGATGAACTTGTCGAGGAGGAAAAAAGATGGCGTGGGAAAATAGAGCTTGTCGAAAAATCTGTTCACGCGTTTCCTGACGGGGATTTGTTGTGGATGTTGTGGGTAGAGAAGCTGACCATCAAGGAGATGGCTGTCATATGTGGGATGAATGATGCGCAAGTCAGGGTGTGTCTTAAGGAAGTGAAGAGGCAAGTGGGTAAAGAATAGCGCTTGTCATTTCATTGACAAAGATGTATCTTTCTTTCAGAAAGAAGGACTTATAAATGAAAATGAATCCTGTAGCGCTGGAATTGATTGATCAATTGAGAGATGATTACCTAGGCGATGCGAAGGCAAGGGTTGTCAGGAATGCCTTGACTAGAAACGATCTTGCCCAGATCAGCCGTGTCTTTGAGTCGGAGGCTGCCAATCCGAACCTGTTTTCCATCAACTTGAAGACGATGCCCGTCACCGACCAGAAACGGTCGGGAAGGTGTTGGATTTTTTCTGCCATGAATGTTTTGCGTGAGAAGATCGCAGCGAAGTATGGCATCGAGAAGTTCGAATTGTCGCAAAACTATATTGCGTTCTACGACAAGCTGGAAAAAACGAATTATTTCATGGAGGCAATCCTCCAGGAAAAGGACAAGCCCCTGGATGATGAGACAAACCGCTATCTTCTCGCTACCGGCGTGCATGACGGGGGTCAATGGGACATGGTGGTAAGCCTTGTGAAGAAATACGGTCTTTGCCCAAAGACGGCAATGCCGGAAACGTATCAATCAAGCCACACCGCTGCCATGAACAAAGTGCTAAACGCGCGCTTGAAGAAGTTTGCGGCAGATGTGCATGCATCGCTGGATCAAGATTTCACGGCATTGAAAGAGACATGCCTCAAGGAATGCTTTAGCTTGATTGCGTCCTGCTTTGGGGTGCCTCCCAAGACATTCACGTTCGAATACGAAGACAAGGATGGCGCCTATCACGCAGAATATGACGTGTCGCCAATGCAGTTCTACGAGAAGTATCTGGGCGTAGACTTGGACGATTATATCGTGATCATCAACGGTCCAACGGCAGACAAGCCGTTCCATGAGCTATATACAGTCAAATACCTGGGAAATGTGGCGGGAGGAAATCCCATTACTTTCTTAAACCTGGACATTGATGAGTTCAAGGCACTTGTGTTGAGCCAACTGAAAGATGGCGAGCTGGTGTGGTTTGGTTGCGATGCAGGAAAGGATTCTGATCGGCAAAATGGCATTTGGGATGATCAACAGTTTGCATATGGAGAGACGTTTGACATGAATTTGGAAATGACAAAGGCACAAATGCTTGACACGGGGCTTAGCGCCATGAATCATGCCATGGTGTTCACTGGCGTGAATCTTGTCAACGATACACCAACGCGCTGGAAAATCGAGAATTCATGGGGCGATGAAACAGCAAACAAAGGTTATTTCGTTTGCTCTGACACTTGGTTTGACAAATATGTGTACGAAGCGGTAGTCGATAAGAAATACTTGGATGATCAACAGCGCAAGGCGCTGGAAAAGACACCGCATGAACTGAAGCCATGGGATCCTTTTGGATCGCTGGCATAGAAATAAGGGGCATTATAGCCCTTTTATTTTGGCGTTGGAGGGCAAGGCAATGGTATTTCTGCTATAATGACATAGCCTTTTTGGAGAATAAATAGGATGAAAATTGGAGTTATTTCTTTGGGGTGCGCTAAAAACCTGGTAGATACGGAAAACCTATTGGGAATTCTGCAGGCTGCAGGTCAGGAAATAGTGACATCTTACGATGAAGCAGAAGCTTTGATTATCAATACATGTGGTTTTATTGAAAGCGCCAAAAGCGAAGCGATTGACACAATACTGGAAGCCGCCGACTTGAAGGAAGGATGTCTTGAAAAGCTGATTGTCATGGGCTGCCTTGCCCAGCGGTATAAGCCACAGCTACAGGAAGAGATGCCAGAGGTCGATTGTTTCATATCGATCAATGAATATGGCAGCCTTGGCGCCATTCTTTCGCGTGTCCTTGGGGAGAAGATCCCTAATACGTATGGAAAGACACCGCGGATTTTATCAGGCAAGCCTTGGATGGCGTATCTCAAGATAGCGGATGGCTGCGACAATAAATGTTCATATTGCGCGATTCCCCTGATCAGAGGCGCATTGCGGTCATTTCCCCAGGAGGAAATCATCGCTGAAGCGCGGCGCCTTGTCTCATGCGGTGTCAAGGAACTAAACCTGATCGCGCAGGATTGCTCGCGCTATGGCTTTGACCTAGACCATCGTTTACACTTGTCTTCTCTTTTGCGAGAACTGGATCAAATCGATGGGGTTCATTGGATTCGCGTGCTTTATCTGTATCCTGATGAGATACCGGATGACTTGATCATGACAATAAAAGAATGCAGGCATGTTCTTCCTTATTTCGACATACCCGTACAGCATGGCAGCGATAGGATTCTTAAGGCGATGAACCGTCGCGGGAGCCAGAAAGAAATCATAGAGCGTTGCAAGAAGATCAAAGAGGAATTGCCTGGAGCAGTATTGCGCACAACGTTGATTTCGGGTTTCCCTGGAGAGACAAAGGAAGATCACCGCGAGACGCTTCGCATGATCGAGCAAGTGCGATGGGATCACCTTGGTGTGTTCACATATTCAAGAGAGGAGGATACCCCTGCTTATAAACTTGACGATGATGTTCCTGCGCAAGTCAAGGAAGACAGGCGGCGCGAGATCATGATGCGCCAGAACGAGATAGCAAGAGAGCTTCTTGCTGCGCGTATTGGCAACGTTGAAGAAGTAATGGTGGAAAGAATCGATCCCTTGACCGACATGTACATAGGCAGAAGCGCGCTCTATGCGCCAGACAATATCGATGGATGCGTGCGTTTCCGTTCACCGCAATCTCTTGCGCCAGGGGATTTCGCGATGGTGCGCTATACAAAGGTTAGCGGCCAAAACTTGATCGGTGTACAGGAGCATTGATCCGATATGGTGTTTCATATTTCAGACTGTAAAAAATATCTTCGATGTCCACGTATGTTTTATTATGAATCACAGTCGCAAAAGAGCGAGTTCCAGCCATATGTCAGGCTGGACGAGGAGATAACGATGCTGGCGGCGCAAAAGCTCGGTGTCACGGAGCGCTTCAAGGGAAGCGTTGGCGATGATCCAAGCCTGGCGTTGGAAGCTATGAAAGAATACGACTGGTTGATCAAGGCGCGTTTCGAGCATATGAACCTGCGCATCAAGGTTCCGTTTCTTCATCGGAATGGAGAAGGATGGGATTTGTACTTTCTGCACGCGGGATTGTTTCCTAGGTCGGACGACATGCAGTTTTATTGCGAGACCGTATGGGTGTTACGTGGAAATGGAATCGATATCAAGGACTACTATGTGATTCATCTGAACAAAGACTATGTGCGCCGCAAGGAGCTGGACACCAATCGGCTGTTCATTGTCAGTGACTGTTTCTACAATAACAACAACCGCCCTGGCATATTGGTCAAGGAAGCCATTGAATCGCAAATCAGGGACATGCGGATGACGCTGTTGGAGATGGAAGGGTGCGATTATGACACCTTGGATCCTCCAGTGCGCACATCTCGCTGTAGTGGGCGGCAGAAATGCCGCTTCTATGAGCAATGTTTTCCCAATGAGAGCGTGGAGGAGCCTAACGCCATCACAACACTGATTGCTTCGCAATACCGATATGCCATGGCGCAAGATGGGATACAGAGGCTTCGCGATGCGCAGGTGTCGCTGATTGAGGGGACGCGCATGCAATACGCGCAAATCCGCAGCGATTTCCTAGGGGGACAGTTTGTGGACAGGCTGGCCTTGCGCTCGTGGATGTCTTACATCAAATACCCGATTACATTTCTCGATTTCGAATGGGAAAGATATGCCATACCTCCATATGAAGGCATGCGTCCCTTTGATGTCATGCCGTTTGAGTATTCGATTCATGTCTTGGAGGAAGATGGGACAATCACCCATAAGGTCTATCTGTCGGTGCATGACGACCGCAGGGATCTTGCGCGGAATTTGATTAACGACGTGCGGCCAACGGGAACAGTGATTGCGTACAACGCTGATGCGGCAGAAAAGATACGTATCCAAGAACTTGCGGAGGTGTTTAAGGAATATGCGGATAGCTTGTTATCGATCAATGAGCGCATGGAAGACCTGCAGGCTCCATTTACATGTGGCGCGTTCTACGATACGCGCATGCGCGGGCTATGGTCGCTGAAGGTAATTATGGCGTTGATGGATGATCCTGGATACAAGGCGCTGGACATCCAGGGAGGCATGGATGCTGTGTTTCAATGGCGCCATCTCGACTATGGCGATGAAACGGCGGATAGCCAAAAGATCATCGAGGATCTAAAGGCTTATTGTGGCATGGATTCCTACGCAATGACCGTGGTCTTCCGATGGCTCAAAAACCTTTCGCTTCAGCCACTCGTATGAGAGATTTTTTAACTTCATCAAATTACCATTCGAGAAAGCAAAATAATCGTGTATAATATAGATACATTAAAAGGTTTCAGGACAATTCAGGCATCATTGTAGTTCAGCTGTTTTGAAGTCTTTGCAATATTCATTAGATACAATGATTAGAACTTAGGAGGTAACGTATGCGTATCGAGATTGTTGGAAAGAACATCACCATTACTGAGAGCATGCAGGAGAAGATCGAGAAGAAGCTTTCCGCGTTGGACAAGTATCTTCTGATCGATCCCGCAACAACCGCAAGGGTTCTCGCGAGGGTCTACCCGGATTCACAGAAAGTCGAGGTCACCGTTCCAACAAAAGTCGGTGTCTTGCGCGCAGAAGTTGCGCATGACGACTTCTACGCGGCGGTTGACTTGGCGATTGACAAGCTTGAAGATCAGATTCGCAGACAAAAGACAAGATTGAGCAGAAGGCATCGCGAGCATTTGGCGAATGCATTTGTGCAGATTGAAGAAGCAGAAGAAGCAAAGAAGGATATTCCTGTCAGGACAAAGACGGTCACTGCCGATGTCATGGACTTGGACGAAGCGATCATGCGCATGGAGCTTCTTGGCCACAATTTCTTCATCTACACCGATGAAGAATCCGACAAGATCGCGGTTGTCTATCGTCGTAAAACGGATGGATATGGCTTGATCGAGGTTGAACCTGCTGAGTAAAAGCCAAATAAAAGGAGAGTTCATGGAACTCTCTTTTTTACATCATTGAAACGACCATCGAGGCAAAGTATACAACGCCCATTGCCAGCATGCCTGGCATGAATGAACTGGATTGGTAATATAGAAAAGACAATATCGATACCAGCACCATGTTGTACAGGTATGTTCGAAACCATAGCCCAAGATCCAATGGCGTGAAGAGGGCAGTGAAGCATAGGCCAAACAATAGACCCGAAATCAGGATCGCTTGGATCTCCAGAGATCTTACGTTCATATGGTCGGTCAGGCATTTGAAGCCAATATTTGCAATCGCGGCTTCTATGATGCTGAAGGCGATCATCATGCCAGGGCGCGCATATCCATAAGCGATCAGGGAAAATGCATTGGGCAAGAGAATTTTGCTTTGCAAAAAAGCCATCCCTAGGAAATGCAATGCGGCAATCAAGACGATGCCGATGATAAAATACAGAAAAAAAGTACCTGGCGCGCTTTTGGACCGGTTATAGTGAATGCCGAATAGATTCCAGTCGTATATGATCAAGATGGATCCGCAGATGTTCAAGGCGAACATCATGGAAATATCCTGTTGACCGACAAATACATCGATGCCGTTGGCAATGGCAGGAATCAACGCCAGCAATAGCAATGATATGAATATACGCTTCAATGAAAGCGAGGATCGCGTTGGTTCAGACATAGAATACTCCTTGTAACTTGGATATTTTAACCGATTATGCGGCAATTGTCATCACAGTGTAACAGAATGTAGCGTAGGCGCCTAATGTATATTATCAATTCTTTTAGCCATTGCGTGTGTCATATAAAGTCATGGCTTGAAAACAGGCTGAAAATAACGCATTCTTCTGCCATACGGATCGTATTGTGCGGGGGTGTATATGGCAGATGGGAAGACAGGCATCGAGAGAAACGAAATGATTGTGAGACGCATCGCCGGGGCATATCGGAGATCGCGGGCAAGGATTGCGTTGCGTGAGCAAAGAAGATTGGTGTCAGAGGACGATGATATGTACGAAAGCGACCGTTGCCTCGTAGACACAATCGATGGAGTGTTGCAGGAATGCAGCGAAGATGCGCGCAAGGTGATTGAGAAAGTTTTTTTCCCCTTGGAAGCAGATGATTTGCCTGAAAAGTGGCAGACGCAAGAGGAACGTGAAAAGGCGCGGCAAAGCGCGATTGAGGAATTCATGCGTTGCCTAAACATGTGATAGATGATAAAATTAGCATAAAGAAATGCACATGTGCCAATAAAGGCTAGTTTGCGGATTGGAATGTACCCTCAATGGTTTTCAAGGGCATGTGCATCATCCTTAAGCATGCAGGAGGTAATGATAAAATGCTCAAAGGTATTGCTGCTTCGCAGGGAATTGCCGTAGCGAAGGTCTACAAGCTTGAACAGCCTGTGCTCGAAATCGTCAGAAAAAACGCTGTCGTTGAGGAAGAACTTGCAAAGCTTGATGCAGCTTTTGCAAAGACTGTCGAAGACATTGAAAAGATCAAGGAAGTTGCGTCCAAGAGTCTTGCGCCGGAAGAACTGGCTGTTTTCGATGCTCATCTCATGATGGCAGGCGACCCTGAGTTGCGCGGACAGATTGAAGAAAGTATTAAAAACGAAGGCATTAACGCTGAATATGCGACAGAGCAGGTCGCAAGCATGATGGTTTCCATTTTTGAATCGATGGAAGATGCATACATGAGGGAAAGAGCTGCGGATATCAAGGATGTTACCTTCCGCCTCAAGTGCAATCTGTGCGGCAAAGCCATCCCTAACCTTGCGACAATCGACGAGCCGGTCGTCATCGTGGCAAAGGATCTGACTCCTTCCGACACAGGCTCCTTGAATAAAGAGTTTGCCAAGGGTTTTGCAACAGAAATTGGTGGACGCACAAGCCATAGCGCCATCATGGCTCGTTCCCTTGAGATTCCGGCTGTCGTTGGTGTCACAGGCATCCTTGAGACTGCCAAGGAAGGTGATTGTGTTATTCTCGATGCCATCAATGGCGAAGTCATTCTGAATCCGACCGAGGAGCAGATCGCTGAATATGAGGCAAAAGGTGCGCAGTATCGCGCTGAGAAAGAGGCTTTGAAGGCCTTGAAGGGTCAGCCTTCCATTTCCACCGATGGACACAAGGTTCTGTTGGTTGGAAACATTGGCTCGCCAGCTGATGTTGCCGGCGTCAATGACAATGGTGGCGAAGGCGTTGGCTTGTTCCGTACAGAGTTCCTTTACATGAAGGGCGAGGATTGGCCGACAGAAGAAGTCCAGTACCAGGCATACAAGTCTGTCTTGGAAGGCATGGAAGGCAAGCCTGTTGTCATCCGTACGCTTGACATTGGCGGCGACAAGAAGCTGAAGTACTATCAGTTTGAAGAAGAAATGAACCCGTTCCTTGGCGTTCGCGCTGTTCGTTTCTGCCTCATCAAGAAAGACATTTTCCGTACACAGTTAAGGGCTCTGCTACGTGCTTCGGCGCATGGACACCTTTGCATTATGTTCCCGATGATCGCGACTGTCGCAGAATTCAGGGCTGCCAAGGAAGTCTACAATGAAGAGCGCGCAAAGCTGATCGAAGAAGGCATTGCTGTTGGTGAAAAGGTTGAAGTCGGCTGCATGATCGAGATTCCTGCAGCGGCTGTCTTGGCAGACAAGCTTTCCAAGGAAGCTGATTTCTTCTCTATCGGAACAAACGACCTGATCCAGTACTCGATGGCTGCTGACAGAATGAGCCAGCCTGTATCTTATCTGTATCAGCCGCTCAATCCGTCTATTCTGCGCTTGATCAAGCTCACAATCGATGGCGCGCACAAGAATGGCAAGTGGTGTGGCATGTGCGGCGAGATGGCAGGCGACGAGCTTGCCGCTCCAGTGCTGCTCGGCCTTGGACTCGATGAGTTCTCTATGAGCGCTACATCTATTCTTGGCGCTCGCAAGATGATCAACGGTCTCAGCTATGCTGAAATGAAGGATCTTGCGGACAAGGCGATCGACCTTGACACAATGGAAGAAGTTGTCGATCTCATCAAGACGACAATCGCTTAGTATTCTCTAGCGAAAAGGGATGCCTTAGGCATCCCTTTTATTATCCTCCACGGCGTGGATATGAAGATTTGACGTAGAATTCCTTCATGTCGTCTAGGCGAAGGCAGCCGAGTGTGCGTCCATATACACAACCGCAATCAATGTGGATCGTATGGTCGTTTTCGCTATGAATTATTTTTCCATCGTATTCCGGACCGTATAGAAATGTTGGAATGTGTCCGACAATCAACGTACAGTCGTTATAGGGATTGGCATCAAGGTCGACATGTGACCAGACAAGGATTGGTTCAGGAACGGTATCCAAGTCCAATTCAGGGTACAGGTAGTCATCTGTTAAGCCTGCATGAATCAGGAGAAATTTCTTGTCACTGACAGTCAGCCACTTGTACAGCAGCTTGTTTTCCAGGTATTTCTTGATTTCGTGGCAATCTTCCAATTCAAGGTCCATGAATTGGTCGGCCGTGCGGTAGCCACCATTATAATGTAGCCAACACATTAGATCTTCTGTCATGTCAACGGCGTTGTTGTCCAGCTTAGCGTCTATGAGTTCCTGCGCATAGCGCGCAAGCCAAATATCGTGGTTTCCGAAAATCAAATGGATGTTTTTCCGAGGTATGATATCCTTGAGAAGCTGGATTGAATCCACGCCTCTATCGCATACATCCCCATTGATCCATAGTTCATCATCATCGGTGAAACCTATGAGTTCCAGCATCTTGTTGAATTCCTGCCTGCAGCCATGCAGGTCGCTCATTACATATGTAGACATAATTAACCTCAGTTGAGTATATTGTAACATATCCAGACCATGCTTGGCGTTGTTATCCAGTGATTTTATTCGCAAGGATGCTTATTTGTCGCTATCGGTTTCGTTGCTTTTGCTTTCTTCGTTTTCGATGACTTGGACCAGGCGTAGATCTCCTTTGGAATAGGTACACAATACAGTATCGTTGTCCTGAAGGAAAGAAGGATTGACGATGCAGTCGTTCGCCAGGATCAATACGTTTTCAAGATCCAGGGTGATTTCTTTTCCTTTGATTGAGGCCAAAGCCTCGTCGTTTTCAACTGAGGATATCGTTGCCTTGACGGAAGTGGTTTCATCGTTTTCTTGCGGTGAGCAGCCGGTGGTAAATAATATCATTGCCATAAGGAATGGCATAAGCAGTTTTTTCATAGGAAGTTCCTCCTTGCGTATAATATGCTACAATGCGAATCTGGAATGAAAGTGTTGCGTGTTTGAATGTTTTGTGAACATGAGTTCTTCACAATGAAATTGCTGTTTGATATAATTCTTTCGTTGTTGCACACTTTTCGTTGATTCATGAAAGCGTGTAATGCAATGCCTGGGCAAAGCCTAGGCGAAAACAGGATGTCTGGCATATCCTGGGAGGGGTATCCTTCACGCATGTGTAGCATGCGAAGCCAGTTCTCACAATCATATAGGAAGGTAGGTATCAATTATGGGAAGAGCACATGAAGTCCGCGCTGCCTCGATGGCTAAGACAGCGGCATTGAAATCAAAGCTTTATTCAAGATTCGGTAAAGAGCTGTATATTGCGGCAAAGAGCGGCGTCCCTGATCCGGATATGAATTTGTCATTGAAGAGAAAAATTGCCGAGGCTAAATCGAACCAGGTTCCTGCGGATGTCATTAAAAGAGCAATCGATAAGGCAAAGGGTGGATCGGATGAAAGCTATGACGAGGCAAGGTATGAAGGGTTTGGCCCAGGCAACAGCACGATTATCGTAGACTGTCTCACGGACAACACAAATCGTTCATATACCAATGTCAAGACTGCTTTCAACAAGTCCAAGGGTTGCAAGCTGGCAGGCGCAGGCGCAGTGTCGTTTGGCTACGAGAACGTTGGGTTGTTCGTGTTTGAATACGAAGACGAAGAGGCAATGCTTGACGCAATGATGGAACAAGATGTCGATGTCCAGGACATCACGGTCGAGGATGGCTACATGACGGTCAAGACGGCATTCTCCGACTTTGGCAAGGCACAGGAAGCAATCGAGAACCTGATCAAGGATGTCAACTTTGAGACTTGCGAGGCAACGATGTTGCCAAATGAATACGTCGAATTGACAAACCAGGAAGACATTGACGCATACCATAAGCTAATGGATATGCTGAATGACGTCGAGGATGTAAACAAGATATATACCAATGTCATCATTCCTTCCGAGGAATAAGAAAAAGGTGAGCAAGAAATGCTCACCTTTTAACATATGTTGCGCCTTGGGTTTCTTCCAGCAGGATTGCTTCCCGCCGTTCTTCGCTAAGGACGCTGGCGTAGGCAATGGCTGCCTTGTATTCCATGGCGCGCCATGGATAGGGTACATCGGTGAAACGACTGGCAATCCTTGCGTTTTTACCGCGCATTTCGTGAAGCCATGCGCGCCCAGTATCACTAAATGCCAGAATATGCAGCGTTTGTAGTGCGGGAAGTTTTTGGACATCGCGCGCGGTGACTTGGCACAACGCGCTGAGGCAAGTGCGCCTGATCCGAGATGCGGTGTAACGGTGGGTAACAGCGTTATTCATAAATGATTCGTAAGTGGGACTGATTCTTGCGGCGTTAGCCAGATGCTTTTCAATGCCTTCGCTGAACAAAAACAGGGATGAAAGCGATTCCCTTGAAGACGTAAGCAAGAATGTTCGCAGATAGGGGTAGTACATTTCAGGGAATACCGGTTCCTGGGTCAAAAGAGCAGGTTCCATGGGTGTGGCATAGCTGAAAGAAGTGTGTTCCTTGACGGCTTTTCGAATGGCCAAGGCGCTTGCGTTTTTGTGCATGTCGGTACTTAGGTAGGCGTTTTCCCTTTTGACGATACAGGGGACGATCTCTGTGTCCGCAAGGCATTTTAGGTAGGATACCGCTAGAATGTCGTTTGGCAACATGTTGCTGGTCAGCAGGCTGTATGCCTCGGGATAGGACATCCCATTGTCCATTGCCTGGTGGAGATGATCAGGATTGATCGGTGTTTCCGCGATTTCCTTTAGGTTTTCCAGGTTTCCGCATTCGCTGCCGAAGGAAAGGTAGTCGACGTGGGCTGCTTTCAAGAGACCTATTGCTCCTTTGGCAAACATGGTGGCCGATTGAACAGAATAGATGTAAGGCAACTCGATGACGATGTCTACGCCATTTTGCACTGCCGCAATGGCGCGCAATCGCTTGGAAATGATCGCTGGCTCGCCGCGTTGGGTGAAATTTCCGCTCATGACGGCGATGATGCAATCGCAGCCAGTCTTGAGCCGTGTTTCTTCAATATGATGCAGATGACCGTTGTGAAACGGATTATATTCCGCTATGATGCCGCATGTTTTCATGATAGATACCTTTTTGGTGCGAACAGCCAGATAGGCTGTCCGCATAGTCTTTCTGATATAATGATACTATAAAACAAACGGAGAGAATTGAACAATGAAACAAATAGACAGAACCAGTGTGTTCATGCCTCGCGAGTGCAAGGCCGCCATCGTCATTGTCCATGGCATGCAAGAACATCGCCATCGTTACGAAGCTCTTGGAGAATACCTTGCGCAAAATGGAATCGGTACCCTGGCGTATGATCTTCCCGGGCATGGAAAATCGCTTCCGCATGAAGAGCTTGGCTGGTTCGGGGAAGATGGATGGGACAATCTGGTGGAAAGCGCTGTGCATGAGATAAAAGCCGCCAGACAGATCTTTGACAATGTGCCAGTCTTTTTCCTTGGTCACTCCATGGGAGCGATGATCGGGCGGTGTTTTTTGCAGGAACACGATGCGTTGATCGATGGCATGATCCTATCGGGTCCTCCATGCTTTAACAAAAGCGCTGGCGTAGGAAAGGCAGTGGCATCCATGGTCAAAAAGGCAAAAGGCGACAGGGGTTTTTCAACGGTCTTGGACAACTTGGCAACAGGATCTTTCAACAAGGCAATTGAAAATCCCCGCACTAGCTTGGATTGGCTCAGCTACAACGAGGAAAACGTGGATGCATACATAGCGGATGAATATTGCGGTTTTCCCTTTACCGTAAAGGGATATGAAGATCTGCTGGAGGGGATGCTGCGGATGCATGACCCAAGGCGCTTCCATGTCACTGCCCCGGACTTGCCTTTGTACGCGTTTGCTGGACAAGACGACCCATGCATCGGAGGGGAAGAGGGTTTTAATGCGACAGTCCGCTTTCTGCTCAAGGTGGGATATCAATGCGTGAAAAACAAACTGTATCCTGGCATGCGACATGAAACGATGCACGAGACAGGGCGCGAAAAGGTTTTCGGCGATATTTGCGGGTGGATTTGCGCGCAATTAACTAAGACTTACAAATAGTATAAAGTCTTTTGTTGACAACAAAAAACGGTTTGCTATAATATTCTAGCGTTAACGAACGAGGAGATTACCGTGGAATGGACGAAAGATGAGCTTTTGGAAAATCAAGGACGTGTTGTTTTCGATGAAATGGTCGAGATTGAACCAGAAGCGTTCGGTATGAACAGCAGGATAAATTCTGTCGAGGATGTCCGTGTCTATGGAACAGGCTATCTTGATCCTGAGGATGAACGTTTTTACGTTGAACTCAATGTGGAGGGTGTCATGCTTGTGCCCGATGCATTGACTGGTGAGGAAATCGAGTATTCTTTCACTGCGGACAGCCAGGAAGTCTATGCATTCAAAGAAACGGATGAGGATTGGGTGCGTGTCGTTACGGATGATGTCATCAGGTTGCTTCCGGCTGTTGTGGATGACATCCTGCTTGAAGTGCCTTTGCAGGTAACCGTTGCAGATGAAGAGGATCTTCCCGAAGGAGATGGCTGGAAGATCTACACGGAAGCGGCATATCAGGAACAGCAAAAGGACGCTATCGACCCGCGTCTTGCCGTTCTAAAGCAATTCAAAGAAGAATAGGGAGGTGCTAGACAATGGCTGTACAGCAAAGAAGAAATTCCAAGACTAGGAAAAGAAAAAGAAGGACTCACTACAAGCTGATTGCTCCGACACTGATTAAGTGCCAGCTTTGCGGTGCTTACAAGCGTCCGCATCATCAGTGCCCATCGTGTCATGGCATGAAGCCAGCGGACAACTAATTTTTAAAAATTGATCCTGAAAGGGGTCTTTTTTTACGCGGGTTGCCCCATGAATCGATAACGCCGTTATTGAAATAATGTCGGTGTTATCGGCGTTTTCGGGCAAAAAAAGACTTGTCAAATACCTATCAGGTGGTACCATTGTGGTGGAAAGTAGAACAAAGTGGGGATGAGGTACACAGGCGAATTCAGGCATACGCTTGATGCGAAGAACCGCATCATCATTCCCGCCAAGTTCAGGGCTGGGCTTGGTGATACTTTCATGGTATCGAAATGGCTCGATGGCTGCCTTGCGGTATTTCCCATGGAGACGTGGAACGATGTGGCGGAAAGGATGTCGAGGATGTCGGCGGGAAAAAAAGAATCGCGCCAGTTCATGCGCAAGCTGATGTCTAGTGCAAATGAATGCACGTTTGATTCGCAAGGAAGGGTCCAGCTTCCCCAGTTGCTTTTGGAGAAGGGCGGCTTTGTCAAGAATTGCGCGATTATCGGCGTGGGCGACAGGGTGGAGATTTGGCCATTGGAGAAATGGGAGGCATATAGCGATGAGGCGGAGGAAGTCTTTGACGCTGTTGCCGAGGAGTTGACGGAGTATATTTAGGTATGGAACATAAAAGCGTGCTTCTTGATGAAACGATTGATCTTATGGGCATAAAGCCAAACGGGATTTATGTGGATGGCACGCTTGGCAGGGGCGGGCATGCGGCGGCGCTCTCTAGAAAACTACAGAATGGAAAGCTATATGCATTCGACAAGGATGCGGCGGCTTTCAAGGAATCGATGAAAGCGCTTTTGCCCTACAGCGACAAGATTGTCTTCATACATAGCGATTTCCGCTGCATCAAGGAGCAGCTTGCCCAGCGTGGTGTGTACGGCGTGGATGGGGTCATGCTTGACCTAGGCGTTAGCTCGCCGCAATTCGACGATGCATCGCGTGGCTTTAGCTATCGTTTCGACAGCCGTCTCGACATGCGCATGGACCAATCGCAGGCAAAGGATGCATGCCAAGTGGTAAATACCTACTCGGTTGATGAATTGACCCGCATTTTTAGGGAATATGGCGAAGAGCGTTATGCCAGGTCGATTGCCCAAGCGATCGAAAGAAGCAGAAAAGAAGCGCCCATCGTCACGACAGGACAGCTCGTGGATGTCGTTCGGCAAGCCTTGCCGAACAAGGAGCTGAGAAAAAAAGGGCATCCAGCGAAACAGACGTTTCAGGCGCTGCGCATTGAGGTCAATGATGAACTCGGCGCCTTGCGCCAATGCTTGATAGATGTGATGGAACTGTTGAATCCTGGCGGCAGGTGTGCCGTCATTACCTTCCATTCCCTGGAAGACAGGACCGTCAAGAGTATTTTCAAGGAATATTCCTCTGCTCCATTTGTGGAACCTAGGCTGCCACTGACGGAGACACAAATGGAGCAGGCCTCCTTCCATCTGGTCACCAAAAAGCCAGTTGTCCCGCAGGAGGATGAATTGATTGCGAATAATCGCGCGCATAGCGCGAAGCTTAGGGTTATAGAAAGGAACAGTGATGTTTGATGGCGAGGAAGACTGTTAAAAAACGCAAAGCGCATCGTGAGGCTTTATTGCTGCGGTTGACGGTCTTTTTCCTTATGTTTTCGGCGATTGTATATCTTACATGCTCCTTGTTTCTGAGGCAGTACAACAATTCTTTGAGTACCAAGAAACAACAGCTTGACGAGAGCATTAAGACGGTTCAAGCGGAAAACATAGAAATGGAGGTGGAGATTGCCCAACTGACCTCCAGTGACCGCGTAGACGAAATTGCGGCAAGCAGTGGAATGACGCGAAACCAAGAAAACATTGTTACCTTGACCCCGGAAGACGAATCGGGTGACTGAATATGGGAAGGAAGCAGATTCGCAATATTGCGCTGGTCAGCGGACTTGCCGTGGCATTGATTGTCGCCGATGTCTTTACTGTTTCGGTTGCGAAAGTGCATATGCGCTCAGGTGAAGATCTGAGCGCTTATGCCGAAAACGCCAACATTCGCTATGTCAAGACCAATGCTATGCGTGGGTATATCTATGATCGCTATGGATCCACGGTTGCCCAGGATGCAAAGACGTATAACATTTATTGCGTCCTTAGCGAAGATAGACCTTCCGCCGACAATGAGATTGCATATGTGAAGGACAAGGAGTACACGGCGAGTGTCTTGGCCAAGATTCTTCATGCGGACTATGACGTATTGCTAGGCTATCTCAATGCGGATGTCTATCAGACAGAGCTTGGCAACGCAGGGCGAAAGCTCTCCAAGGAAGTCAAGGAAGAGATTGAAAGCCTGAAGCTGCCTGGCGTCGAGTTTACCGATTCGACACAGCGAAACTATCCGATGGGGGTTTTTGCGTCAAATTTGGTCGGCTATGCCCAGGCGAACGATGAAGGGGAAATCGTTGGCAAGATGGGGCTGGAACTCTACCTAAATTCATACTTGACGGGAAGCGATGGCTTTCGGTCCTATCAAGTGGACAAAAAAGGCTATGTGCTTCCTGGCATGCGCGAGACGAATGTCAGCGCGGTGAATGGATACAACGTGTATTTGACGCTTGATGGTGGCATTCAGAATGCCTTGGAGCAATCGTTTAAGATGACCCAGGAGCGTTATGAGGCAGAGGCGGTATATGGCGCCGCCATGGAGATTAACACCGGCAAGGTGATTGCCTGGGGTCAGTATCCTTCATTTGACGCGAATGTCCTGGATATCCAGGAATACAATAATATAGGCATGGAGCTGCCGTATGAGCCGGGCTCTACCTTGAAGACATTTACTTGGGCTGCCGCAATCAATGAAGGTGTCTACAATGGAAGGGCGATCGCGGACGGGAATGTCTTTTGTTATACATATGACGCCAACAACAACCCAGTCAGGACTTCGAGCAAGAATTCCGAGGGGTGCATATATAATGCGCGGCGTATCCAGCATGGAATGGTCGAGATGGACAAGGGTTTGACGCTTTCGTTGAACACTGTGGCCGCAAAGGTGGAAACAGAGTTGATCACGCCCCAGATCTATCTGGACTATCTAAAGCGATTTGGCTTTTTTCGCGAAGTGAGTACCGATGGCTTGCCTGAGCAGCCAGGCTACTTGAACTTTAACTATGCGGCAGATCGTTTGTCTTTGTCATATGGGCAGGGTTCGACAGTGACAATGCTGCAGCTGATGCAGGCATACAGCGCCGTGTTTTCCAACGGCACAATGGTCAAGCCGTATTTTGTCGATTCGATCCGGGATCCCTATGACAACGCCAAGGTGATCTATCAGGGCGAAAGGAAAGTCGTTGGCACCCCCATTACCGAGGAAACGGCGAAGGAATTGCAAAGGATTCTCTACCGCACCGTCAACGACGATGATGGAACGGCGAAATTCTACCAGATTCCCGAGTGCAGGCTCATTGGCAAGACGGGAACAACCGAATGGGCGGCCGATGGCGGGTATGAGTCGGGAAAGACGATTACATCGATCATGTGCGCCATGCCGGCGGAAAATCCGCAGATTCTTGTGTATTATGCATTCCGTAGCAACTATGATCCTATGGCGCACAGGGAGACAGAGGCAGTCACCAGCTTTCTCAGAAAGATTGCGATGTCGTATGGCTTGGCAAAAAAAGAAACGCTTGCGGATGAAAACATCGCCGCAAAAGTTGAAAACATCAAGACCGTAGCAATGCCGAATGTAGTCAACCACAGCCTTGAATACGCGCAAGAAAAACTAGAAGGGCTGGATGCCCTCGTGTACGTCCTTGGCGAAGGAGGAGGGGTAGTGGACCAGTTCCCTTCCGCAACATCGATGGTCAACTCTGGACAGAGAGTGTTTTTGTTAACAGATGCGTCCAGCATCACAATGCCTGACTTGACAGGATGGACGCGGAAGGATGTGACGGCGCTTTGGGCGGTCACAGGGTATGGCTTCAAGGTCGAAGGAGCGGGCATCGTGGCGTTTCAAAGCATAGCGCCAGGAACGGTGATCAACAAAGGAACGAGCATTAGCGTGAGATTGGAAGGTGGATGATATGGCGATGAAGATGATAATGTGTTTTTTTGCAAGCTTGGTGGCGGTAATGGCGATCATGCCTTGGTTTATTGGTTTTTTGAAAAGGTTGTCGTTTAAGCAGTCGGTAAGCGAGTATTCCCTAGAGGATGACAAAAAGAAAGCAGGAACGCCAATCATGGGCGGTATTCTTTTCATCTTGGCACCGATCGTGGCCACGCTGCTGGTGTCCCCTTCGCTCATTGGTGATTTTGATACCTTGACGGTAATGCTTGCCTTTTTTGGCTATGGCTTGATTGGCTTTATCGATGACTATCTGATCGCGGTAAAAAAGAACAACGATGGACTAACCCCTGCGCAAAAATTCGGCATGCAGCTGGTGCTGGCGATTGTGTTCTTTATGATGTATCGTGGACGCGCCGACCTCTCGGTGTCGATTCCCTTTACACAGACGAGAATCTCGTTTGGCTGGGGATACTTTATTTTAATCTTGTTTATGTTCACCGGTTCTTCCAACGCGGTGAACCTGACAGATGGCATGGATGGCTTGGCGGCGGGATGTTCGGTCTTTGCGCTGATTCCGTTTGTTGCTTTTTCGGTTGTTGGGCAAAAGACGGGACTGTCTATCTTTACGATTGGCTTGATTGGCGCGTTGGTAGGCTATTTGTACTACAATAAAAAGCCCGCACGCGTCTTCATGGGGGATACCGGTGCATTGGCTCTTGGCGGTGTTTTGGCGGCCTTGGCGATGATCACAAAGAAAGAATTCGCGTTAGTCGTTGTCGGGGGTGTCTTCGTTGTTGAGACGCTGTGCGTGATCATCCAGCAGGTATCGGTCAGGACAGGACATGGAAAGGTGTTCTCCTACACGCCGATACACTACGCATTCCGACTTCAGGGGGTTCCAGAGGAAAAAATCGTCCTGTCTTTTTGGATCGCTGAAGCGGCGTGCGCCGCACTTGGTCTTTGGATAGGACTTCACTAAAAAAATGCCGATAGGCATTTTTCACTATTTTAAAGGAAAAAATGTGATTGACATCGCCGTTGTAAACGTTTTTTGATATAATACTTGAATTGTCAGGAGGGGGCAATGAGCGTTGAGAAATTTGATGTTAATCATCGTTTAGTGCAATTGACGATGACTTTGAAACTGCAAAAACTGCAGCGCACCGAGCTACCAACCCTGACGTATGGAAATCTTGAGGACTTTCTGATGGGAAGCCTATGGAAGAAAGGCACGCCGAAATCCTTGCACAAAGCTGCCGACGAGATCCTGTCTGTATCCGCCAGCGATATCGTCCGCTTTCTTTCCAAGATGGCGGTTGTGGATGGCGCCAAACAGAATCTGGAAGATTTCTCTGATGTCATAGGAGGGAGCTAACATATATATGGCAAACAGCAAACAAAAGAAGGGTGGCTTATGGGTCTTCTTCGCCTTTGTTGCGGCGATCGTTGTACTCATAGCCTCCACATTCAATGTAATCAAGGATAATTTAAACCTTGGTCTTGACCTAAGGGGCGGCTTTGAGATCTTGTACCAGGCTGAGCCGCTGAACGGTGAATCCGATACAGAAGTAGACATGACTTCCGTGGTCAACAGCATCTCCAAGCGCATCAACGTGCTGGGTGTCAGTGAACCGGAGATCATTACCGAGGGAACAGACCGCATCCGCGTGCAGCTAGCGGGCATCGAGGATCAGGAGTCTGCACGCCAGATGATCGGGACGACGGCGAATCTAACGTTCCGCGACGTGGATGACAACGAGCTAGCGACAGCCGACATCCTGGTCGAGGGCGGAGCATCGCTGGCGTATAACGATGGACTTCCGATTGTATCCCTTAAAATCAAGGATGCATCGACGTTCTCCTCTATCACATCGTCTATTTCGGCGAAGTCCAGCGGCGAAAACATCATGGTCATTTGGCTCGATTGGGAGGAAGGCGATTCCTATTCCGATGAGAGGGCAAAGGAACTTGCTGGAGAGGAGCCAAAATATATTTCTGCTGCTTCAGTCAGAAGCGCGATTTCGGGAGACTGCATCATTGAAGGCAACTTCACCGAGGCAGAGGCGAGGACACTTGCAAACCTGATCAACTCAGGTTCCTTGCCCGTCAAGCTGACAGAGATCAGTTCCAACGTTGTTTCGGCCGAGTTTGGCGAAGATGCGTTCCACAAGACAGCCATTGCCGGCGTTATCGGCATTGTTGCTGTCATGGCGTTCATGATTGCGATGTACCGTATGCCTGGCGCTGTCTCGGGTGTCATGTTGTTGTTCTACATCTGGGCGGTATTTGCTCTCTACAGCATGATGGGAGCGGTATTCACGCTTTCCGGCATTGGCGCGCTTGTGCTTGGCGTTGGCATGACCGTTGACGCAAATATCATCAACTACGAGAGAATCAGGCAAGAACTCTACAAAGGTCGCAGCATTCCAAATGCTGTTTCCGAGGGACAGAAACTATCTTATTCAGCTGTGTTTGATGCACAGTTGACAACCTTGATCGCCGCCTTGATCATGTACATCTGGGGCAATGGCGCCGTCAAGGGATTTGCAACGATGTTGATCATCACCGTGGTCATGACGCTGCTCATCACGGTATGGCTTTCGAAATTCCTGCTTTCCCTGATTGTCGACACGGGCATTGCCAACGACAAATTGTCGTGGTTTGGCGTCAAGCCAGAGCAGATTCCAGACATCCACAAGGGCGAGTCGCAGAAATACACAGGAACACATCAGTACGATTATGTCGCAAAGTCTAGCCTTGTCTCCAAGATTAGTGTTGGCATTCTTGCTATTGCCCTAGTCTTCAGCATTGCCAACACGTTCATGGGCAAGGGATTCTTCAATCTTGGCATTGACTTTGCCTCAGGAACAAAGTTGACGGTTACTTCCGACAACAGCGTCTCCATTTCCGATGTGCGCACTGAGATGGAAAGCCTTGGCTATAGCGGCTTTACATATCAGGCGGCAGGCAGTGACGCAGTGTATGCGATTACCAAGGATGCCTTGTCAACAAGCGAATTGTCGCAAATCAAGGAAGCATTTGCTGAGAAATATGGCCAAGAGCCAGGCGACAACGTTGTTACGCCTGTCGTTGGGCGCGATCTTGTTAGAAACGCGTTCATCCTGACCATCGTTGCCTGGATTGCCATGATGGGATATGTCACGATCCGTTATGAGTGGGACTATGCCTTGGGTTGTCTTGTTGCCCTGATGCATGACGTGGGAATTGTCCTTGCCGTGTTCTCGATCTTGCGCATGGAAGTCAATACAGAAGTCATTTCCGTCTTGTTGACCATCATCGGTTATTCCATTAACAACTCTATCGTTGTGTTCGACCGTGTCAGAGAATTGATTGCTGGATACAGGAAGAACATGAAGGATTCCGACTATGATGATGTCATCAACAAGTCGCTCGATGCAACGATCAAGATGTCGATCAATAGCTCGATTACGACGATGTTGCCGGTAATCTTCTTGCTTGTCCTTGGCTCTAGAAGCATTTTCACATTTATCTTTGCGATGTTTATCGGCTTGATTGCTGGTACAATTAGCTCCATCTTTATTGCTCCAACGGTATGGCGTTGGGCAAGGAAGAACATCAAGCCAAAGGCAAGGAAACAAAAGAAGGAAACAAAGGAATCCCTGGACGAATACTCAATCAAGGGAATTAACGCATAGGAAATCTTGGGCGGCGGGCTAGGTTTTGGCCTGCCGTCTTTGCTATATGGAGGAGAAGTATGATAAAGGCTGTTTTGTTCGATTGCGATGGATTGATGTTTGAAACGGAATTGGTGGCGCAGGGGATTTGGCGGTTTGAAGCCCAGAAAAGGGGGATTGTATTGCCTGAGGATTTCTTTGTGCATATCACGGGAACGTCAGGACCTGGTGAAGAGGCTTATCTTGCCAGCATTCCAGGCATGAAAAAGGCCAGGAAAGAAATTGGCAAGCTTAGGTTTGACCTAGATTTTTGGCGTAGTATTCACACGGATTGCCTGAATAAGAAGGGATTGATAACGCTCTACAGGTATCTAAAGGACAATGATTATAAGATGGCGATATGTTCATCCAGCGGGAGAGAGTATGTCGAGACATTGTTGTCAACGGTTTCGGTGAACATGGCATTCGATGCGATTGTTGGAGGGGATATGGTGAGTCATTCGAAACCTGACCCAGAGATCTTTTTGCTTGGCGCAGAGAAGTGCGGCGTGCAGCCGTGCGAATGCCTGGTTCTGGAGGATTCAAAGTGGGGGATCCTGGCTGCTGGAAGGGCAGGCATGCGCTCTTGCTTTATCGAGGATACGATTGTCCCGGACGAGGAAATGATGCGTTTCATTGACTTGAAGGCATATTCCCTGGATGATGTGTGCGGATTGCTGGAGAAGCTTTGCAAAGGTGACGCATGAGCTGGGAAATCATTGAGCCAGAGTATCGGGAGATACAACGGAAATACGGTGTTTCTCGATTGACCGCAATGTTGATGAGTGCTAGTGGATTGGATGAATCACAGGCAAGAGAATTGCTGGATCCTTCCATGCGTCTTTTCACCAGCAAGGCTAAGTGTGTCTTGGATGCCGTTGAGAGAATCATGCTGGCAAAGAAAAAGGATGAGAAGGTGTTTGTCGGTGGCGATTATGATGCGGATGGTGTTTGTGCAACAACGATCATGAAAGACACGCTTGACAGGCTAGGCATCGTCAATGGCTACTATATTCCCGACCGTTTCAAGGAAGGGTATGGCTTGGCGGCGTCCACGGTGGAAAAGGCGCATGAGAAAGGGTATTCGCTTGTCATCACAGTGGACAATGGCGTCAAGGCGCATGAGGCGATAGAAAAGGCGCATTCCCTGGGCATGGAAGTCATTGTCACAGACCACCATCGTATTGAAGAAGAGGTAAAGGCAGACATTGTCGTCCATCCCGATTATATGGAAGAGTCTTGCGCATATTTTTGTGGCGCTGCGGTGGCCTTGCAGCTAAGCAGGAATCTGCTTGGATACAATCGCGCCCATACGGTCTTGGCGGCGATCGCTTCCATTGGCGATGTCATGCCCATGTGGAGGGAAACCCGCAAAATCGTTAAACATGGCTTGGATTTGCTCAACAACAGGCAAGTTCTTCCCTCGGTGCAGGCGTTGATCAAGACCCCTTATGTCGATGAAACGACAATTTCGTTTCATGTGGTTCCCAAGATCAATTCTGTCGGACGGATGAACGATATTTCCAATGTCAACAGCCTTGTTCGTTTTTTGGCATGCCAAGATATGAACCAAGTTCTTCATTATGCGCAACAGCTTGAAAATGTCAACGATGCAAGGAAGAGTCTTTCCTCTAGCGAGGCGGAAAAAGCGCTCAAACTTTGCGGTGATGAGATGTTTCCGATTATCTATGACGCGTCATTCCATGAAGGGATCTGTGGTTTGGTTGCCGGGAAGCTTGCGGCAAGCCTGAAGAAGCCTGTGCTTGTGATGGCTAGAAACGGCGATCTTGTCAAGGGAAGCGGAAGAAGCGTTGAGGGATTTGACATGTTTGCGTTCTTTTCCGACTTTGAGGAATTGTCGGCGTTTGGTGGTCATGCGATGGCGGTTGGTCTGTCGGTGGAAGAATCCAGGTTCGAGGAATTCCGCAGCCATGCGCAAAAAAAGATGGAAAGCATGCCTTTTCATTTCGAGCCACCTGTACGCAAGGCGATCAAGATTGATCCCAAGGATGCGACATTTGAGGAAATTGATGGCTTGCGGAGACTGTCACCTTATCCCCGTGACATGATTGCGCCGTATTTTGTCATTGAGGCGCCGTTTGTGAAGACGTTTTCTTCCGAGAAAGTCGTGCGTTATGCGCCTAAGGCAGAGGAGTGTCTTTTGGAGGGGGTCTTGTTTGCCCAAAAGGAAATCGAGGCGATTGAACATCCTTGCCGCTTGGTCGGGACGCTTGGGGTGAACCGATACCGCGATAAGGTGATTTGCCAGATGGAAATTGAAGATATGTCTTGAAGCAAGAAGATTTGTTGTATAATATCCTTGTTCTTATGGAGGATTTGTGTATGGCTTTAAATCTGGAAGATTATATTGCGTCCATCAAGGATTTCCCTACGGAAGGGATCATGTTCCGCGATGTTACGCCTCTTATTGACGATGGGGAAGCTTTTCACGAGGCGATTGACCGCATGGCGGCGTTTGCCGAGTCGGTCGGCGCCGATTTGATCGCTGGACCGGAAAGCCGTGGCTTTATTTTCGGCTGTCCTGTCGCGTATAAGCTTGGGCTTGGATTTGCGCCAATCAGGAAGCCAGGCAAGTTGCCGCGTGAGACAGTTTCCTGCAAGTACGACTTGGAGTATGGTTCCAACGAAGTATTCATGCATAAGGATGCGGTCAAGCCTGGACAAAGGGTCGTTATCGTGGACGATCTTCTTGCGACAGGCGGAACTGCCGAAGCCACCATCAAGATGATCGAAATGCTTGGCGGCGTTGTTGCTGGACTGGCGTTTGTCATTGAGCTGGAAGGCTTGAACGGCATGGAGAAACTGAAAGGATACAAAGTCTTCTCCATGATGTCAATGACTGACAAATAATCAAATCGAAGAAGGCATCTTCGATTTTTTCGCATTTATAATTCTTGAAAGAAAGAGAGGTGAATGACAAATGGCACAATACAAGAATGCCGATTTAGATGCAGCGTTGCAGGAAGCGAAGTCCTATATCCATAATAGCGAGCATATCGATCTTTTGATTCATGCGGCAGACTTTGCGAAAAAGCATCATGAAGGAAAGCTCCGCAAGAGTGGCGAGCCATATTTCATTCATCTGACAAATGTGGCTTATATACTGGCGACCATGCGCCAACAGCCGGCGACCATTGCGGCGGGATTCCTTCATGATGTCATTGAAGATTGCAAGGTGACCAGACAAGAGCTACAGGAAGAGTTCAGCGAAGAGATTGCCTACATGGTCGATGCGGTCACAAAGGTTGGCATGCTGGAGTTCAAGGGGAAAGACGACCCGGAATACCAAGCTGCCAACCACCGCAAGATCTTCATTGCGATGGCATCCGATGTGCGTGTGATCATCATCAAGCTAGCGGATCGCCTTCACAATATGCGCACATTGCAATACCAGCCGGAAGCATCGCAAAAGAGAATCGCGGCGGAGACGCTGGATGTATACGCGCCCATTGCCCATCGCCTTGGCATAGGCACGATCAAGAACGAATTGGAGGATCTTTCTTTCTTCTACTTGAACAGGGGCGCATATTACCACATTGCTCATCTTGTAGAAGCGAAGAAGGCGGAGCGCGATGAAGCGGTGAATCAAATGATCCGTGAAATTTCCGACACATTGCGCGAGCAGGGGATCAAATTCCGCATATTCGGGCGATCAAAGCACTTGTATTCGATTTACAAAAAAATGGAGACGAAGAACAAGCGCTTCGAGGAAATACTGGATCTTTTGGCGATCCGCATCATCACTGACACCAAACAAAACTGCTACAACATCCTCGGGATTGTCCATGAGACATACAAGCCGATCACTGGCAGGATGAAGGATTATATCGCGGTTCCCAAGACCAACCTGTACCAATCCCTGCATACAACGGTTGTGGCAGATGGCGGCAAGATTTTCGAGGTGCAGATTCGAACCGAGGAAATGGACGAGGTGGCAGAGCGCGGCATTGCGGCGCATTGGCGCTATAAGGAAGGCAAGGCATACGATGCCAAGGCACAACAGAAGGAGATCGAGGACAAGCTTTCCTGGCTCAAGAATTTCTCCATCTACAACGAGGAGAATGATGAATCCGCCACGGGTTTCATGCATTCGCTTCAAAAAGATGTTTTTGAAGCGAATGTGTATGTCATGACGCCAAAGGGAAGAGTCATTGAACTGCCCAATGGGGCGACACCGATTGACTTCGCATACCGCATTCATACCGAAATTGGGAATACAACGGTTGGAGCAGTTGTCAATGGAGGCATTGTTCCGCTAAACAAGGAGCTTCATACCGGCGATGTTGTAAATATCAAGACACTCAAGGGAACTGGTCCTAGCGAAGACTGGCTGAAATTTGTCAAGTCGAACCAGGCGCGCCAGAAAATCAGGAGCTATTTCCAAAAGCGAGAAGCAGAGGAAAAGGAAAACAAGGTTCCCGAAGGGGAGAGATTACTGGCGGAAGAGCTTAAGAAGCGAGGATTGGAACCCAAGGAATGGATGGATAAGAAACGGCTTGAAGGTTATTTCAAGGAATTCCGTGTAGCCAATTATATCGACTTTATGTATGGCATAGCGGTGAAGTCCATCAATGCTGTGCAAGTCGTGGAAAAGGTTACGAACCATCATCGGGCGGTGCATGATGAAGCGGCGCTGAATCGTGTGTTGGGCAAGGAAGTGCCGCACAGGGTGTCGAAAAATGGCCTGATTGTGCCAGGCATCGAGACCATGAAAATGTCGCTTGCGCATTGTTGCCTTCCAGTGCATGGGGATGAGATCATTGGGTATGTCACCAAGGGTTCCGGAGTCAAGGTACACCGCAAAGATTGCGCCAATGTGCGTGGGATTCAGGGAAACATGATCGATGTCCAATGGGACGATGGGAGCCAGGAACGCCTATATGATTGCGACTTGACGGTCATTGCGACAGACCGCAGCTATCTGTTGACGGACATTGTAACGATGATTTCGCAGAACAGGGTTCCCATCGACTCGGTCAACGCCAAGGCAAATCATGTGACATTGATCAGTTCCATCAAGATTTCCATGCGTGTAAAAGACCTGGAACAAGTGAATGCATTGATCGCCAATGTGCGAAAAATCGATTCAGTCATTGATGTAAAACGTGGCGGGTGACATTTTGGGCTTGATCTTTGTTGGCAAAAAAGATAGAATTGCGGCATATTGAAAATCTGTGAATGAGAATACGCCTTGCTGGACGGCACAGAGACAATGGGTGGGTGAGAACATTGACGAAAGGCATGGCGGTTGACACTCAGGAGATGGCATTCTGAAACAAAGTAGGAATGCCCGTGTTCCGCGTTAAGGAAACGAGCGCATGATATATTCATGAACTAAGGTGGCACCACGCAAGCAAGCGTCCTTGGATCTGGACGCTTTTTATTTTAAGGAGGAGCATATGGGATATCAGACACCGCGGGGAACCTATGACATCTTGCCGGATGAAATCGCAAAATGGAACGATGTCGAGCAGGTGATCCGAGAAAAGACAAGGCTTTACCGCTACCATGAAATGAGAACGCCCTATTTTGAGGATACAAAAGTCTTCAAAAGGGAAAACGATAGTTCCGACATGGTAAACAAGGAAATGTATACGTTCGCGATGGGTTCGGAGTCATATACGCTGCGCCCAGAGGGAACAGCGGGCGTGATCAGGGCGTTCGACCAGCATAAGCTTTATGGGTCGATGGAGCTTCCGGCGCGCTTTTGGTATATGGGCGCGATGTTCAGGCACGAGAGACCGCAGAAGGGGAGGCAGAGGCAGTTTACGCAGTTTGGCGTTGAAAATATCGGCGCCAAGACTCCAGAACTGGATGCCGAGACAATCGCGCTAGGATACGATATCGTCAAGTCAATGGGGATTTCCAGCGTCAAGGTGTTGATTAACACATTGGGCGATGATGAGAGCAGGGCGGCATACCGCAGCGCGCTCAAGGAGTATTTTGCGCCGTATATCGAGGATTTGTGCGGCGATTGCAAGAGACGCTACGAACAAAATCCGTTGCGAATCCTCGATTGCAAAGTCGATCATGAAAAGGAATGCATGGCGCACGCACCGTCCCTGGGCGAATACCTGAACGAGGAATCCCGCAAATACTTTGACAGGGTGCTGGAATGCCTGGACGCTTTGTCGATTCCGTATGAGATCGATGAGAAACTTGTCAGAGGATTGGACTACTATACGCACACAGTGTTCGAAGTGGTTTCCACGCGCCCTGATTCTGGCGCACAGGCAACGGTCTTCGCGGGCGGAAGGTATGATCATTTTGTTTCGTACTATGGCGGACCTGACATGAGTGGCATAGGCTTTGCGATCGGGCTGGAGCGCTTGATTGCGTTAGCTACGGAGGAAGGCTATGCGTTTAGCCAAGAGCCGCAACTACAGGCGTATGTGATTGGCTTGGGTGAAGTTGGACCAGCGGTGTTGAAGACAGTGCAGATGCTAAGGCGCGAAGGGTTTGTTGCGGAAGGAAACCTTGTGCCCCGCTCGCTGAAAGCGCAATTCAAGAGCGCCGACCGCAACAAGGCGAAATACATTGTCATCCTTGGCGAGGATGAAGTGAAAAACGGAACAGTCAATGTGAAGAAGACTGGCGACAGGTCGCAAGAAACACTGCCAATTGATGGATTGGCAGAGGCATTGCGTAGATGGGAGAATGAATAAAGATGGAAAGAACATGTGGAAACGGAACCCTTCGCTTGGGCGATGAGGGGAAAAAGGTCACGCTCGTTGGTTGGGTTGCGAAGAGAAGAAACTTTGGGCAATTGGTGTTTATCGACTTGCGTGATCGATCCGGCATTGCGCAGGTCACCTTCGATGAGACGATGGCGGAAAAAGTCAAGGATGTAAGAAACGAGTTTGTCCTGCAGGTCAAGGGGACGGTTGTAAAGCGAAAAGATCCAAACCCGAAGCTAGCGACAGGCGAGGTCGAGGTATCGGCAGAGGAAGTCGTGATTGTTAATCGCGCGCAGACGGCTCCGATTACCATCGCCGATGATACGGACACAAACGAGGATACGCGCCTCAAGTATAGATACCTTGACTTGCGCAGGCCAATTCTTCAACAAAACTTGATGCTAAGGCATAAGGTGTGCATGGTTGCGCGCAATGTGCTGGACGCACAAGGATTCATTGAGGTCGAGACACCGATCTTGGCGAGATCTACGCCAGAGGGTGCGCGCGATTATTTGGTCCCATCCCGCATCTACAACGGAAGGTTCTGGGCATTGCCGCAATCGCCGCAGATCTTCAAACAATTGTTGATGATCTCTGGAATGGAGCGCTATTTCCAGATTGCGCGTTGTTTCCGCGATGAGGATTTGCGCGCAGACAGACAGCCTGAGTTTACGCAGATCGACATTGAGATGAGCTTTGCGGACGAAGACGAAATCTTTGGCGTTGTCGAAAACCTCATGCATGAGATCGTCAAGGAAACCAAGGGCATTGAGATCGAGCAAAGCTTCTTGCGCATACCGTATGCAGAATGCATGAAGCGCTTTGGCACGGACAAGCCTGATTTGCGCTTTGGCAATGAAATACAGGATCTTTCCGATCTTTTTGCGGAAACCAGCTTCCAGGTGTTTAGGAATGCCTTGGACAATGGCGGGATGATCGGCGCGCTGAAGTTTGAAAACGCAGCGGACAAGTATAGCCGAAAGGGTCTAGACAAACTACAGGAGTTTGTCAAGCATGGCTTCAAGGCAAAGGCGTTGGCGTATCTCAAAATGGAGAAGGGAACGCTGGGTGGTTCCATCGCAAAACCTTTGAGCGATGCGGAAAAGGCGGCTATCGCCGAACGTTTGTGTCTCAATGACAATGACTTGGTTCTTGTCATTGCGGACAAGCCGTCCATTGCGCTTACTTCACTTGGCGCATTGCGCGCAAGACTTGCCCATGAACTGGATTTGATCGAAAAAGATGTTTATAAGTTTTTGTGGGTGACGGATTTTCCGATGTTCGAATACAGCGAGGAAGAAGACCGCTGGGTAGCGGCGCATCATCCATTTACTGCACCGAAACACGAGGATATCGACAAGCTGTTCAGTGATCCGGGAAATGTATCCTCGCGCGCATATGACCTCGTTTTGAACGGATACGAACTTTTGAGCGGGTCGATCAGGATCTTTGACCAAGATCTACAGGAGAAAGTATTCGAAGCCA
This sequence comes from uncultured Erysipelotrichaceae bacterium, assembly GCA_900315225.1. Classification (GTDB taxonomy): domain Bacteria; phylum Bacillota_I; class Bacilli_A; order Erysipelotrichales; family Erysipelotrichaceae; genus Bulleidia. The sequence continues at coordinate 50,109 of OMYM01000414.1, forward strand.
TTGGCATGACCATGGAGGAAGCGCGCGCAAAGTTCGGGTTCTTCCTGGATGCGTTCCAGTACGGCACGCCTCCCCATGGCGGCGTGGGCATTGGGCTTGAGCGTCTTGTCATGGTTCTTGCGGGAACGGAAAATATCCGTGATGTAGTAGCATTCCCAACGACGAACAGTTCGCTTGACTTGATGAGCGAATCGCCAAATGTCGTTGACCAGGCGCAGCTGGATATACTGGGTATTGAAATAGCCAACAAGGATAAACAATAAGATTTTTACTGTTGAGACTACAATTGCATAAAACACTGGTATATAATATATATGCCGAAGGAAACCACATATTTTTCCTACATAGCGATATAAGGGAATCCTGACTGGAGACTCCTGTGTTGAAAGCTCGGTACGGCCGAGAATCCTAACGGATGACCATGGATACCCACCTCTACGAAAGAGGGAACATATATCAACCCTTCGGCTTTTATTGAAATGCATAAGCCGCCCTCATGGCAAGGGCGGCTTTCTGTATCTGTTTATTGCATGGAAATTAAAAAAAGGGTAGAATGTTGCATGTTTGATAAGGTGGTATAGTACTATGAACGCTTTTTGGTCTTCATTGCTCTGGTTTGTTTTGGGAGCGTTGATTTCCGCCGTGGCAACATTCTTCATCACGAAGAACCGCTTTGAGAAACAGTTGCGTGAGAATCCTCCGATCAGTGAGAAGATGATCCGCGCGATGTTTATGCAAATGGGGAGAAAGCCAAGCGAGGCGCAGATCAAGCAAGTCATGCGAAGCCTTCAAAAATGAAAAGCCCTGGAAGGGCTTTTTTCTATCGCAAAATATCAGAATCGACCTGAAACCACTTACATTTTGACCTGTTCTTTTATGTAGGTTCGTTCTATAATATGGTAAATAAAACAGGAGGACATATGAGTACAGAAAACAAAAAGGTTTTCGAAGCGATGGATGGCAATACCGCGACAGCTCATTCCGCGTATGCGTTCACGGAAGTTGCCGGCATTTATCCTATTACACCGTCGTCCCCAATGGCTGAAAATATCGATGCTTGGGCGACTGCGGGGAGAAAGAATGTTTTTGGCGATGAGGTAAAGGTCGTTGAAATGCAGTCCGAAGGTGGCGCTGCAGGTGCTGTTCACGGCGCTTTGCAGGGCGGTTCTTTGGCTGCTACATTCACTGCTTCACAAGGTTTGTTGTTGATGATTCCGAATCTCTACAAGCTCAAGGGTGAATTGCTGCCGGGCGTTATTCATGTAGCCGCACGTTCACTCGCGATGCACACACTGAGTATTTTCGGTGATCATCAGGATGTCTACGCTTGCCGTCAGACTGGAATGGTCATGATGTGTTCGCACTCTGTCCAAGACTGCATGGACTTGGCGGGTGTTGCTCATCTGATTGCAATTGATGGCTCTGTCGCTGTCATGCATTTCTTTGATGGCTTCCGTACTTCTCACGAAATCGACAAAATCGAAGTCATGGATTATGACTTCCTCAAGAGCTTGCTGCCGATGGACAAGGTCGAGGCATTCCGCGCCAGTGCGTTGAATCCTCATACAAATCCGATCACAAGAGGCGGCTCGCAGAACGACGACATCTACTTCCAGAGCATGGAAGCACAGAACAACCACTATGCGGCTGTTCCGGATATCGCTGCCAAGTACATGAAGGCTATCAGCGAGCATACAGGAAGGACATATGCTCCATTTGTCTATGTTGGTGCGCCTGATGCCGAGAGAATCATCATTGCCATGGGTTCCTTGACAGACACGATTGCCGAGACAGTGAACTCCTTGGTAAAGAGGGGCGAAAAGGTTGGCTTGATCAAGGTTTACCTGTACCGTCCGTTCTCCGAGAAGTATTTGGAAGATGTTCTGCCTGATACAGTCAAGAAGATCGCCGTCATCGACCGTGCCAAGGAGCCAGGAAGCAGGGAGCCATTGTTCCTTGATGTCTGCTATGCTCTCAGGAAGCACAAGGATCTCACAATCATTGGCGGTCGTGCAGGAATCTCCTCCAAGGACACGAACCCTGCCGATATCAATGCTGTGTTTGAAGAACTCAAGAAAGACGATCCGAAGGAAGAATTTACACTGTCAATCGAAGATGATGTCACGAATCTGTCGCTTGCACCGGTTCCGATCGATATCGATGCCGACTACACAAGCTGCTTGTTCTATGGACTTGGCTCAGATGGAACCGTTGGCGCCAACAAGAGCACTGTCAAGATCATTGGCAACAACACAGACTTGTATTCCCAGGCTTACTTCGCATATGACTCCAAGAAGGCCGGCGGCGTTACAAGAAGCCACCTGCGTTTTGGCAAGTCGCCGATCCACAGCCCATACTATGTCGACAAGGCTGACTTCATTTCCTGCTCGCTTGACAGCTATTGCTTCAAGTTCGACATGGTCCGCAACCTGAAGGAAGGCGGAACATTCCTGCTCAACACAACGATTCCTGCCGAGGAAATCGGTGACAGGCTGCCTAATAGAATGCTAGCTTCATTGGCGAAGAAGAATGCGAAATTCTACATCATCAATGCTACAAAGCTTGCGGAAGAGACACACATGGGTCGCCATACAAACACGATCCTGCAGAGTGCTTTCTTTGCCCTCAACGAGCAGATCATGCCATATGAGAAGTCCCTTGAACTCATGAAGGATTCCGCAAGGCACACATATGCCCGCAAGGGTGAAGATGTTGTTAACAACAACTGTGCTGCGATCGACAAAGGTAACGAAGGTCTTGTCAAGGTCGATGTGAAGCCTGAATGGGCAGACCTGCCTTACGATGAGAGCTTGATCGTCAAGACGGGCGATGAGTATTTCGACAATATCCTGCAGAGAATCAATGCGTTGGAAGGCTATGACATGCCCGTCTCCGCATTCACAGACCGTCGTATCATGGATGGCTCCATCCTTGAGAACGTTTCTTTCCGTGAGAAGAGAAACATCGCTACGGCTGTTCCTACATGGGATGCCACAAAGTGTATCGCTTGCGGCCAGTGTTCATTCGCTTGCCCACATGCAACAATCCGTCCGTTCCTGATGGATGCCGATGAGTTCGCAAAGGCAGAGGCAATCGCAAAAGAGAACGACATCGAATTCACATGTGTCGACGACAAGAAGCTTGCGGCATATCCTGGCGCAAAGGATGCTGGACTCAAGTTCAGAATCCAGCTCTCTCCGATGAACTGTGTTGGTTGCGGCGTCTGCTTGACAGTATGTCCTACAAAGGCACTTACCGCTGCCGATGTCAATACACAGCTGAAGCAAGAGCCTTTGGCAGACTACCTCTACAAGGAGACAGTCTACAAGCCACAGTATGCTCGTCCAAATACAATCCAGCAGACAACGCTCCAGATGCCTTACTTTGAGGTCAGTGGATGCTGCCCAGGATGTGGCGAAGCTCCTTACTATAGACTTGTTTCCCAGCTGTTTGGCAAGGATATGATGGTTGCCAACGCAACAGGCTGCTCGATGATCTACTGCTCGTCCACACCTTCCACACCATTCATCATCGACAAGAATGGCGAGGGTGTCGCATGGGCAAACTCCCTGTTCGAAGACAATGCTGAGTTTGGCTTTGGTATGGCGATTGCACAGAACCACAAGATGGCAAAGATCCTGAGACTCATGGAAGAGAATCTCGATGCTGTCGAGCCTGAACTGAAGGCTGCGTTTGAGGGATACATTGCTGCCAAGGATGACCGTGACAAGCAGAGAGAACTCAAGGATGCTATCGTTGCAGGTGTCAAGGCTTCCTCCAATGAGGCAGTCAAGGAATTGCTTGATCTTGAAAGAGACCTTGTTGGCAAGTCCGTATGGATCGTTGGTGGCGATGGATGGGCTTATGACATTGGCTATGGTGGATTGGATCACGTCATGGCAAACAACCTGAACGTGAATGTCCTCGTTCTTGATACAGAAGTCTACTCCAACACTGGTGGTCAGTCCTCCAAGTCTTCCCAGGCGGCTTCCATTGCGAAGTTCGCAGCCGGTGGTAAGCCTCTGGCAAAGAAGGATCTTGGACAGATCGTCATGGAATATGGCCATGTATACGTAGCGTCTGTCGCTATGGGTGCCAACCAGCTCCAGACAATCAAGGCGTTCAAGGAAGCCGAGTCCTATAATGGACCATCCCTCATCATTGCCTACAGCCCTTGCGCTGAACAGGGAATCAAGGGTGGTCTGGTCAAGGCTCCGAAGGTTCAGAAGAATGCGGTTGAGTGCGGTTATGTCACACTGTATCGTTATGACCCAAGACTTGAGAAGCCTTTGCAGATTGACTCCAAGGCACCGAAGTGGGAGAAGTTCAATGAGTTCCTGATGAACGAAGCGCGTTACTTCAACCTGCCGAAGATCAAGGGTCAGGAAGCTGCCGACGCACTGTTCGCCAAGACTTTGTCTGACGCACAGACACGTTACAACAAGCTGGTCAACAAGGCTGAACATCAGTAAGCCATTGTCGATTCAATGACTAAGGCATCGCTTGAAAGGGCGATGCCTTTTGTGCTTATTGAGGAGTATTGTTATGGCAGTTTTTATAGGTATATCCGCCGAATCATATGAAGAAGGACAACTTCAGTGGAGCAAGGCTGGACATGACTACATGAAATCCCTTGTCGCTGTTGGTGCAGTGCCTGTGATTATTCCCTTTGTGAATGACATTGCATTAGCAAAGGATTATGCGATCATGTGCGATGGACTTATCTTGCCTGGCGGGAATGATGTTGATCCATCGTTCTATGCAAGCCAAAAAAAGATGCATTGTGGCGAAACGGATAAAGAATTTGATCGTTGGCAGATGGCTCTCTTGGAGAATTTTCTCGTCTTTAGCAGGAGGGTGCTTGGGATAAACCGGGGCATGCAACTGATTAATGTGTACTTTGGAGGAAGCTTGTATCAGGACATAGTGAAAGAATACAAAAAAGCAGGGGCAAAGCACATGAATAATGGTCTGAAAGAGGAAATGTCGCATGCTGTGGAAACTGTTCCAGGAAGTAGTTTATGGAATGTCTTGGGAGATCGCTTCTTGGTTAATAGCTTCCATCACCAGGCGATCAAGAGACTTGGCTCAGAGTTGTGCGTGACCGCTATGAGCAGCGATGGATTGATCGAGGGGATAGTATCAAACGATGGCCTAGCTTCTGGCGTACAATGGAATCCAGAGAGTTTTCTCCGCTTGTCTTCCAATCCCATGATTGCATTGTTCCAGGATTTTGTCGATCATTGTAAATGATCAAGTTTGTCATTTTTGGACTAGAGTGGCACAGGAGACATCGTCATGTTATCTCCTGTGTTTCGTTTTTTTCGTAGTCTGTCATATGCTTGAAGTATGCTATACTAAGGAGAATCAAAGTTGGAGAATACAATGCTAAAAAGTGTTCAAATGCGGAAAGGGGCAGGATGAGGATCGGTTTGTTTTCGAACATGGATGATTGCGAGGCATGCAGATCATTGCTATGGGAGCTTCGCTCCAAGGGAAATGATGCGTTTGTCATTGCCCTGGACTTTGGCGCAAGGGAAAAGAAATGGAGCGATGACAATACAACGCTGTTTCTTTCTTCTTGCGATGCCTTGCTGGATATGCCTGATCTTGGACTTGATGTGGTTCATTGCTGTAGTCTGAAAGACATGGGGGAATTTGCGCATACATACGCAGAGGCAATGGACATACCAATGGTATGCTCATGTGATGGAACATGTGCTTTGCATGTGTCGTTCCTTACAAAAGAATGTGTCATGGCGGCAATTGCATCCGATGCCGAGGTTGCCCGCGTCATTGAGAAAAACCACGTCATGCGCCACCTGGTGGCAATCCCCAAGGAGGAATCAGTCGTTGTATATGCTGAAAAAGTCACCGATGTCTATCGGCAGGCAATCTTGGACTATGCCGCAAGAGCAAAGATAGAGACCATAGTGCCTAATGGAACACATCTTGTAGTAGGTACCTCGGTTTTCGGGAAGCAGGTTCAGTCTATTGCCGTCTCGCTGGATGACTATGCACAACTGAAGCTGAAGAAGGGAAGAAGACTTGTCCCCCAGGAACTGGATTATTTGATTGGCAGGCAAAGCGGCATTGGCGCATATGAAAAATGTTTGCGAAAGATATCCTGTCGTGATCATAGCGAGAAAGAAGTGCGTGAATGGCTGAAGAAAGATTATCCTCAAGATGTAGCGGAAAGCGTTATCGCAAGGTTGAAGCGTGAAGGTTACATAGATGATGAGAAATACTGCCGCACACAGGTTGAACTCTTGGGCAAAGCGCTTTGGGGCAGGAAACAGATTGTTCGGCAGTTGATGGAAAAAGGCATTGCAAGCAATGTCATAGAACTGGTCATTAAGGAAACGGAACTGGATGGCTATGGCAATGCCTACAAAGTAGGCGAAAAGGTTTTGAAGGCACATGGGAATGGGTCACTGCGCAAGACACAGGACAAGATTCGCAAGAAGCTCGCAGGCAGGGGATACGAAAGCGAAGAAATTGAAAATGCGCTGGAATCTCTGGATTATGGCGAGACAGAACTTCGGGAAAAGAAAAACTTGAAAAAATGTGCCGAAAAGGCGATGAAGCGCTATGGACGGAAGCTATCTGGCGCCGCCTTGTGGAACAAAGTGTTTCAGTACTGCATGATGCAGGGCTATGGAACAGATGATATTGGGATAGTATTGGAGGAATTGAAATATAATGAAGAAAATTAAGGATTTTGAGGAAAAAGACCGATTGAGCCAACCATTGATGGTGAAAGAGGTCAGGAACGGAACCACCAACAAAGGGGCACCTTACCTGACTATTATTTTCCAGGATAACAGCGGTACGATTGATGGGAAATACTGGGATGTCAAGCCAGAGCAAAGGGATCTAGTCATTCCTGGGCATGTATTGTTGGTGAATTTCGAGGTTTTGCTGTATAACAAAAATCTACAGTTGCGGATCAACAAACTGACCGAAATCGATGAGTCCGAGCTTGACATGAATGAATTTGTCATAGCGTCGAATCAATCGGAAAGAGTGCGTCGGGAAAAGACAAATACATTGGTTTCCTTGATCCAAAACCCAGTTCTGCGGCAATTGACGGAAGCGATGCTGCAGTTAACAGGCGAGAAGTACTACACATATCCGGCTGCCAGCAGGATTCATCATGGGTATTTGGGCGGATTGTCCGAACATTCGCTTTCCATGGCGGAAATGTGCGTTGCGGTATGCGAGCATTATCCATTCCTTAACCGAGATTTGCTGGTTAGCGCCGCATTGGTTCATGACATTGGCAAGACACTTGAAATGAGTGGACCTGTGACCACGGAATATACATTGGCAGGGAGGATGGAAGGGCATATTTCCATTGCGAACGGCTGGTTGACAAAAGTTGCGGGAGAACTTGGACTGGAAGAGAATGAGGAGACAATCATGCTGCACCACATGATCCTAAGCCACCATGGTCATTACGAATTTGGCTCGCCAGTGCTGCCGATGTTGATAGAGGCGGAAGTTCTTAGCATGATCGATAACCTAGATGCGCGTGTCAATGCGATCAAGAGTGCGTTGGATATTACGCGTCCTGGCGAGTGGACGCAGAAGATGTTCTCGATCGACAACCGTCAATTCTATAGACCAAAGGGAGCATAGGCATGGGCATAAGGTTAAAGATTGTTCAAACGGTTCATGGAATCCTTGCGAAAAGAGGCAGGGGTGGATCGTTTCCCGGCGAGATTGCCTTGCGCATGGATCCGCATTTTATCGAAAAGTTCAAAATGCCTGGGATTGTTGTCCTAGTGACGGGAACCAATGGAAAGACAACGACATCCAACTTGATTGCGGAGTCATTGCGCGCTGCTGGCTTGAATGTCATTAATAACAGGCGTGGCGATAATTTGAATGTTGGCATTGCAACGTTGTTGGCAACCAATTCCAATAGCCACTTTCAGATCCAGGCAGATGCTGCTGTCATTGAAGTTGATGAATTGACGCTGTATCGACAATTTAAAAATCTGAAGCCAACCCATTTGGTCGTGACCAACTTCTTCCGCGACCAGTTGGACAGGGCAGGTGAAATGGAGACGATCATTCGAAAGATCCAGGAAGTGACAGAGGATTTTAGAGGCGAGTTAATCCTGAATGGCGATGACCCCAATGTCGTTCGCATTGCGGACACGGCGAAAAAAGCAAAGATAAGGTTTTTCTCGGTATGCGAAAACAGTGTGTCGCAAAAGGATACCAATGAAGCCTCTGAGGGAAAGTTTTGCCCAAGGTGTGGCATGCCTCTGACATACGACTACTATCAGTATTCGCATATCGGCAGGTTCCATTGCGACCATGACGGGTTTGGCAATATCAAGCCATATGTCCAGGTGGATGCGATCAATTATGATCAAGAGACATTTATGTGCGGGGGACAAGAGTTCCATTCTTTTATCAATACGATATATGCCGTTTATAACTGTTCCAGCGTGCTGGCTGTCATGAAGACGCTAGGATTGGATCCTTCCAACGCCGACAAGGTTTTCAGGACATTTGTGCTGAAGGAAGGACGCAATGAGGAATTTGCGCTGTCGAAGCCTTGCTTTATCAATCTTGTAAAGAATCCTACGGGTGCCAATGAGGTAATGAAATACATCATTGCGCAGCCAGGAGACAAGAACATATGCATCTTTTTGAATGACAATGACCAGGATGGCCATGATGTCAGCTGGATTTGGGATGCGCATTTCGAACGTTTAAATGTGCCAGAGGTCAAGACTATTGTGTGTTCAGGAAGACGGGCGTATGACATGGCATTGCGTTTGAAATACGAGGGATTGGAGGATCGCATCAAGGTCATTGAAGACAGTGCAGAAGCGATTCATTGGCTGAATACAGCGAATGTAAAGAGCCATGTGATTGCGACATATACCGCGCTTCATGCGACTAGGGCGATTTTGAAAAAGGAGGAGAGCGCATGAAACTGAAGATTCTTTGGATGTACCATGACTTGATGGATCTGTATGGCGACAAAGGGAATGCCGAGGTGTTGCGCGTCAGGAGCGAGAAAAGGGGAATCGAATGCATCCTTGATACTTGTTCAATTGGCGACAAGAAGGACATACGGGAATATGACTTGTTTTTCATGGGCGGTGGTGCCGATCGTGAACAGGGTTTGATTATCGAAGACTTGCTGTCGCGCAAAGACAATATCATCGATGCAATGAATGAAAAAACGGCTTTCCTGTTGATATGCGGCGGATATCAATTGTTTGGGCAATACTACAAGGACCAAGATGGACATATTGTTAATGGACTGGGCATTTTTGACTATTACACGGAAGCAAGTGACCGCGATCATCGTTGCATCGGAAACATTGCCCTTGAAGCAACCGTTGATGGTGAAACGTTCCGTGCCGTTGGGTTTGAGAATCATGGCGGCCAGACAAAGAATGTCGCTTCACCTCTTGGCAAGGTCTTGCATGGTCATGGCAATACGTACAATAGTGGCTATGAGGGTTTTTTGAATGACTTGGTCATTGCAACGTATATGCATGGACCGTTGTTGCCAAAAAACCCAAGGATTGCGGATAGCCTTATCCGCAGGGCTTTGCGTAAGAGGCATGGCGATGTGGCGCTAGAGCCACTTGACGACACATTGGAAGACAAGGCCAGGATGGTCATGTTAAAAAGGCTGAAGGCCGACAAATAAAAAACGTCTCGCAGGAGACGTTTTTACTTTGTCTTGTCAAGGAAAGCGTTGATCAATTCTTCATCGATGCTGTTCAAGCGGTAGTCTTTCAGGTCTTCCTTATCCACCCATTTTGCGGAAAGGGACTCTTCCCCTGTGACAACAGGCGGGTATTCGTCAAGGTTGACGCTATACCCGACAGAAATGACACGCCTGATTTCTCCATCGAGGAAAGAAACGATTCTCGTCGGGTGGTCAAAAATCCCGAGAAGCTCAAGCTGGGAATCCTTGATGTGGATGTTTGACTCTTCGATCGTTGAGCGAATGGCGCAATGGCGGAAGGATTCGCTTGGTCTGATTCCGCTGGAGACAATGCCCCATTGGAAATTGTCGCGGCGATGGAAGAGAAGAAGCTTGTTTTCACAAGTAATGACAACCTGGGCGCAAAGGAGCGGCTCTGTATTTGGCTCTGGTGCGTTGATGTCGCGCAAATAATAACGTGCTGTAGGCATTATTCACCTCTAACTGTCTTGAGGACTTCCCCAAGATCTTGCGGCTTGCTTTCGTTGAAGGCAATGACAATCGCATCGTTTTCATCATAGCGAGGAATGATATGAAAGTGAAGATGATCGACGGTTTGTCCTGCGGACTCATGGGTGTTGTTGAGGATATTGCATCCAGAGGCATTGGTGTTGGCGGTAATCTGGATTGCCAGCTTTCGAACGGTTTCGGCGCATTGCGCAACGGTTTCCGGATCTGCTTCCAGAATGTTTGCCACATGCTTTTTTGGCATCACGAGAGTATGACCTTTGGTCACTTGGGAAATATCAAGGATTGCCAGGGTGTTCTCGTCTTCATAGACAACGCTGGAGGGAATCTCATGATTGATGATTTTGCAGAAAATGCACATATTGATATTCTCCTTTACTTGCTAAGTATAACACTATCTGTGTAGAAAAGAAAAAGGCTTTGACAGCCTTTTTCAATTATTTGGAAACCGTGTCCTGGATCAGGTATTCAGGATAGTCGGCGGCGATCATATCGTAGACTGTCTTGTCGTAGATATGGAAATCATACTTTTTGAACCAGTAGACATCGCTCGCTTCATCGACTCCGCTAACGGACGATAAGCTTTCAATGCAAGCATCCTTGAAATCTTCAGGATTTTTGGAATCAATCTTGAACAAGGAGTATGTCGCGCCATCGCTGGCAGCGATAACTGTCCAACCATCTTCTTCGCTTGCGCCAAAGACAGCTGTTCTGACCGTTGCATCAAGGTCGGTGGATTCTGTTGTGTAGATGGATGGTGTTCCTCCACTGACAGAATTATTGCTGCTTGCGGCTTCGGATGGATCCATGCCGGCCTCGATTGCTTCCTTTGCGGTGTTTGCTTCCTCTTCGCTGGAGAAGGCAATGACCGTTGCCTGGATAGGCTGGTAATGCGCAACGACATCGGCGAAATTTTCCTCAATGTATTTATTGACTAGTTTTTCCGTCTGTTGCGAAGGAATGAGATATTCGTTCATGTAGTCATCTTCTGTCATTCCGTTGCTGGCAAGGTATGTGCTGAAATATTCGCCATAGAAGGAAGTGTACATTTCGAGCGTGCTCTTGGCGCTTTCTTTCATCTCTTCGGTAATTTCGATTTCCTTCTCGGCGATCGCCGACTTTGCGTTGTTGATAATCAGGGATGCGCCGCTATAGTTCAGCATTGCATTGTACATTTGTCCCTTGGTAACGTTCTTTTTGCCAACCGACAAGAGAGTTGTTCCGCTGTCTTTTAGCTTTGCGGTTGCATCGGAGCAACCTGTCAGAAGCGCAAGTGCAAGCACTGATGCGCAAGCTAGTTTCATCTTCTTCATATCTGGTTCTCCTTATTCTTCCTCTGTCAGGCCTAGGGAATTCTTGATGCTTTCCTCAAGGTCGTCGTTTCCATGGTAGTCAATGCCCAATTCGGCTGCCTTTGCCCAGACCGCCTTGCCGGAAAGTGTTGTGTCATAATTCGTTGTGAGTTCCTGGTAAGGGTCGCTCTCGGTATATAGCGATTCAAGTGTTTCGGGTGTCGCCGCATTGCACATGATCTTGAAATAGCCAAATTGTTCGGAGTAAACCCAATCGCTGACCTCGCCTTCATCGAGAGCGAGCGCAGCTTCTAAGAATGCAGCATCGAGATTGGATGTATTGGCATCGATAATGCCCAGTACTCCACCCTCGGAAGCAGTGGAGGAGTCTTCACTGTATTCTGCCGCAGCATCTGCGAAAGTGCCTGTCTTTAGGAATTCATCAACGGCATCCATTCTATCTTGCTCATCCTGTGTCGGTGTTGCAGCTTCCGTTTCCGTTGTTTCCTCGGTTTCTTCCGTTTCAGCGGTTTCTTCCGTTTCCACAGCTTCCTCTGTTTCAGTGGTTTCCTCAGTTTCTTCTGTTTCCGTTGTTTCCTCTGCTTCAGCAGGTGCCTCTGTTTCTGTTGCATCGGTTTCTTCTGGCTGTATCAGGATATAGGAAATCTGTCTGATGCTAAGGGCATCGAAGTTTGCCTTTGCGTAGTCGGCGCAAAGTTGGTCGAACTTCTGGGCTGTGATCAGGTATTCTTCAAGGTCAGTGTATCCTGTTCCAGCAAGGTCGCTTGCCAGCCTTGCTGCATAGTCTGTGCCATATTCGGATCTGTACTGGGATACAATGCTAGTAGACTGCGCCGCCGCGTTGTCCTTCATTTCGGCGGTTGTCTCGATTGCCTGGTCGGCAACGATGTTGCGGAACATTGTCGCCATCATGCTAGCGCCGCTGCTCTTGTACAGGTCGTCATAGAATTTTGCTACGGTCGTGTCTTCGTTGCCCAGCGAGTATACAACGTCAACGCCGTCGGATTGCTTTCCCTTTAGTTTTCCTTTGTTTGTATCATAAATATAGTAGATGCTGATAATGACAAATGCCAGCATTACCAATGAGACAAACCAGTTCTTCTTTATGAAACTTGTCATAATGCCTCCCATTAAAATGCTTGTATATTATAGGCGATAGAGTTGTGTTTTGCAATTTTTGAATCTGAATACTATGTGAACAATGCATTAATGCGCGCTTGAAGAGCTTTTTTTGGGGAAATGCGTGGGCGGGATAGTAGAACAACACGAAAGTTGGATTGAATGCTATAATCCTAGCCGGAATGAAGGTGATTGTGTGTGAAAAGCTTAGAGATTAAGAATCTATGCGTATCCGTTGGGGAAAAGGAAATCCTCAAGGGCGTCGACCTAGTGGTACGCGAAAATGAAGTACATGCCTTGATGGGTCCAAATGGCAATGGAAAGTCTACGTTGCTTGCGGCGATCATGGGTAACCCAAAATACAATGTGACGGATGGATCAATCGTTTTTGATGGGAAAGATGTCTTGGCGATGCCAGTCAACGAACGCTCAAAGGCAGGGTTGTTTCTTGCCATGCAATATCCCCAGGAGATCCCAGGCGTTACCAATAGCGACTTTCTTAGGGCTGCGATCAATGTGCGCAGGGAGCGTCCAATTTCCTTGTTTGCGTTTATCAAGGCGATGGAAAGCTCGATTAGTGAGCTACAAATGAAAGAAGACTTGGCGCATCGTTTCCTAAACGAGGGTTTTTCTGGAGGCGAGAAGAAGAGAAACGAGATTGTGCAGATGATGTTGTTGAAGCCATCGCTTGCCATGCTGGATGAGATAGATAGCGGATTGGACGTGGATGCGTTGAGGATTGTTGCGAATGCGCTTGGCAAGCTGCGCGAGGAAACGAACATGTCGATGATCGTGGTATCGCACTATGGGAGATTCCTAGAATTGGTAAAGCCAACGTTTACGCATGTCCTGGTCAATGGCAGGATTGCATTGCAGGGTGACTATTCGATTGCCAAGCGAATAGATGAAGAAGGATACGACTGGATCTACCAGGAGTATGGCATCGAAAGGGAAGAAGAAGAGGCGATGCCCGCGCCTCGCGTCACCAGTATTGGTGCTTGCGCCGTGCGTGAATCCGTGAAAGGTGCCGGGAAATGATTCCGGTTAGAGTCAACAGAGACATCGGTCTTGTTTCTGGCTACCAGGAATATGAGATTGATACCGAAAGGAATCTGGAGCTTTGCCTGGAGGCGAGTCAAGATTGCGATGTTTTTGTCAAGATTGTGAATGTTCCAAAGCTGCGTATACGCATGTTTGTGAACCCGGGTGTCAAAGCGACAGTGTTGTTTTGGAACGCGATGGGCAGGCATCTGGAGGTCGATGAGTCTTACGAGGTCATGGCAAATGGTGATTTAACTGTTGCTTATGGCGAATGCTCTGATTCATCGGTGGATCGCAACACGTTTGTGGCATTGCGTCAAAGAGGTGCGCAAGCGGTTGTTTCAAGCGCTTCGCTTGTCTCGGACAAGAAGAACTATCGCATCAATGTCGTGAATTATGCCCCAGAGACCAACGGGGACATGAAGAACTACGCTGTGGTGCTAAAAGGTGGCAGACTGATGATTGATGCTGTTGGACGCATTGTCAAAGGCGCTTCTCGTTCTGAAAGCCACCAGACCAGTCGCGCGCTTTGCTTTGAGGACAACCAACATTCGACGATTTTGCCAGAGCTTCTCATTGATGATAACGATGTGCAGGCATCTCATGCCATGTCGATCGGCAGGGTTGACGAGGATCAGTTGTACTACATGATGTCCAGGGGGTTGACCGTTGAACAATGCACGGCGTTATTGAGCACGGGATATCTGATGCCGATCACGGATACGATCAATAATCCAGGGCTGAAGGAAACCCTAAAGAAAGAGCTTGAAAGGAAAATAGGCGAGTTATGTTCAATGTAGAAGATATACGCAAGGATTTTCCAATGATTGTCAATCGACCCGATCTTGTTTATTTTGACAATGGGGCGACGACGTATAAGCCTCGCGCGGTCATTGATGCGATTATGGGATTTTATGCCGGGTATACATCCAATGTGGAAAGAGGGGACTACGAGACGGCCGTGCGAGCGGACAGGGCTTATGACAACACTCGCGCAGTCATTGCGAAATTCATAAACTGTGATGCAAAGGAGGTTGCCTTTACGGCAAACATCACTTCTTCACTGAACCAAATCGCCTATGGGCTTGCGAAAGGATGGCTGAAGGAAGGGGATGTTGTGCTGACAACAGAGGCGGAACATGCATCAAACCTGTTGCCATGGTTTCGCTTGGCAAGGGATATGGGGATCAAGGTAGAGTATATTCCAGTCGACAGCCAAGGGCTATGTCATGTCGAGGATGTGAAGAAGGCGATGCACGACAAAGTGAAAGTCGTTGCCATGGCCTGTGTGACAAATGTGCTTGGCTCTGTTCAGCCGATCAAGGAGATAGCCAAGATAGCGCATGAATATGGCGCGTTCATGGTCATGGACGGGGCGCAATCGGTTCCCCATAGACCTACGGATGTAAGGGATCTTGATGTCGATTTCATGGGGTTCTCCAGCCACAAGATGTGTGGACCGGATGGAGTTGGCGTGATGTATGGCAAGTATGAGTACTTGAGCAAGATGGAGCCTTTGTTACTGGGGGGCGGAATGAATGCGCGCTTCTCATCCGATGGCAGCGTTATTCTTAAGGACGCGCCGATCCGCTTTGAGGCTGGAACGCCCAATATCGAGGGTGTCATAGGGCTTGGAGCGGCTGCCGAATACCTGATGTCGCTGGGCATGGACAATATCATGGCCTACGAAAAAGAACTCCGCGCATATTTCCGTGAGAAGATGTTGAAGTTGGACAATATCGATTTCTACAATCCTGACAATGAAAGCGGACCGATCACGTTCAATGTCAAGGGGGTATTTGCCCAGGATGCTGCGGGTTATCTTGGCGCGAAGCATTTCTGTGTGCGGTCTGGCAATCATTGCGCCAAGATCCTGCACGAGGTCATTGGCACGGATCAGACGATCCGTGCGTCCCTGTATTTCTATAACACGAAGGAAGAGATTGATCGCTTTGTGGAAGCTGTCTCAAGGATCACCCTTGAAAGCGTGATCGATATTTTTCTCTAGGAGGCAATATGAGTACATCAAGTTTATTAAATGATCCGATGATCCTGCGCGAGCTGATCATGGATCACTATCAATATCCGCATAACCATGAATTGACGAAGGATGAGTCGTATCGATCAGTGCATATGGCTTCGGATTCCTGTATCGACGATATCACGGTGCAATCGAAGATTGTCGATGGCAAGGTGGCGGATGTGCGTTTTGATGGCGTGGCTTGCACGATATCAACAGCATCCACATCCATGATGACGGATCTTCTTGTTGGCAAGCCAGTTGAAGCCGCCAAAGGAATCATCGAGGAGTATTTCAAGATGATCGATGCAAAAGAATATGATCCGGATGTCTTGGAAGAAGCTGTTGCATTCCAAAATGTCCATCGTCAGGCAAACCGCATCAAGTGTGCCACGATCGGCTGGAAGGCAATGCAGCAGATGATCGAGGAAAGCGAGGCTGGCAAATGAGCGATGTGAATCGTGACAATGAGGCGTTGTACTCGCAAGACAACTATAAGTATGGCTTCAAGGATGAAGATATTTCCATCATCGACACAGGAAAGGGATTGAACGAAGAAATCGTAAGGAAGATTTCCGCGTACAAGAAAGAACCTGAATGGATGACGGAGTTCCGCGTCAAGTCGTTCCATACGTTTGAATCCATGGAAATGCCTAAGTGGGGCCCTGATCTTTCGGAAATCGACTTCCAGGACTTCACATACTACAAGAAGGTATCGGACCAGAGCGAAAAGAGCTGGGAGGATGTCCCAGAGGAAGTGAAGCAGACGTTTGAAAGGCTTGGCATTCCTGAAGCCGAAAGAAAGTATCTGGCTGGTGTCACAACGCAATACGAGTCAGAGGCGGTGTATCATAACATGCTTGACGAAGTTAGCTCCAAGGGTGTTATATTCCTAGACATCGACAGTGGGTTGCGTGAATATCCGGATATCTTCAAGCGCTATTTTGCAACGATTGTTCCTGCTTCAGACAATAAGCTTGCGGCGCTTAATAGCGCCGTATGGTCGGGAGGAAGTTTTATCTATGTGCCAAAGGGAGTGAAGCTAGACAAGCCGCTACAGTCGTATTTCCGCATTAACAGCGAGTCCATGGGACAATTTGAAAGATCGATCATCATTGTGGACGACGAAGCTGAGTGTTCTTATATCGAAGGTTGCACTGCGCCGCAATATTCCAAGGATTCCATGCATGCGGCAGTCGTCGAGGTGTTCGTTGGAAAAGGCGCCAAATGCCGCTACAGTAGTGTGCAGAACTGGTCTGGCAATATCTTGAACCTTGTCACAAAGCGCGCCAAGGTGGAAGAACATGGCGTTATGGAGTGGGTCGATGGAAACATTGGATCGCGCATTTCTATGAAATACCCTGCTTGCATACTCGCGGGAGAGTATGCGCATGGAATGTGCATCTCGATTGCCGTTGGTTCAAAGGGGCAGTTTCAAGACACTGGCGCAAAAATGATACATCTGGCGCCGCATACTTCGTCTTCCATTGTCTCCAAGTCCGTTTCTAGGCGCGGTGGCGTAACGAATTTCCGCGACTGGATCCATTTTGGCAGAAAGGCGGATAGCGCCAAGGCAAAAATCGAATGCGATACTCTGATCCTTGACAATATGTCAAAGTCTGACACCATTCCCCTTAATTCAAGTGACAACGCAAATTCCACAATCGAGCACGAGGCCAAGGTCTCGAATATTTCCGAGGATGAATTGTTCTACCTGATGTCGCGGGGGCTTTCCGAGGCACAGGCAACGGAAATGATTGTCATGGGTTTCCTGGAGCCATTTACCAGAGAATTGCCAATGGAATATGCAGTAGAGCTGAACCAGCTCTTGAAGCTGGATATGAGTGATTCCATTGGATAAGGCGCGCGCAAGAAAGGCGGGGCTGAAAGCCCGTGCCTTGCTTTCGGAAGAAGAAAGAAAAAAACGCTCGGCGGATATTACGGCTATTGTTGTTTCATGTTTGCGTCCAGGAATGACAGTGGGATGTTATGTGTCAATGCGCGATGAAGTGGATACCTTTGGAATTCTGGAATATTGCTTACAAGATAAGATCCGTGTTGCTGTTCCAAAGGTGATAGGCAATACCTTGGAATTCAAGTTGATCGAGTCTTTGGAAGATCTTGCGCCTGGATTATTCGGCGTCAAAGAACCAATACAAGGACAAACAATTCCTGTCGAAGAGATTGATTGGATGCTTGTTCCACTAAGCTCATTTGATAATGCGCTTCATCGGACAGGGTATGGCAAAGGCTATTACGACAGCGTACTAAGTCGCTCGCGCCATAACACAGGTCTCGCTTTTAGTGTTCAGAGGATGGATGAGATCGAAGTAGAACCGCATGATGTTGCACTGGACGATATAATTACTGCGTAAAACGAGAGTTTGAAACATTTAACCGACCTGTCCAACGACTGTTTGACAGGTCGGTTCTATTTTTGGAAAAAAGGACTTAACATTTCCCTGGAAAGTGCTATAATAATAAAGCAATGGAGACTTAGCTCAGCGGGAGAGCATTCCCTTCACAGGGGAGGGGTCAAGGGTTCGAATCCCTTAGTCTCCACTTTTTTATTGGGATTTTTGCGCGCAAGAGATTCATTTCCGCTGTTTCAGCGGTCTTTTTTATGCGCTTCACTGTGATTTTCCCATTTGTGTCCACAAAAATCCGTGTATCCGTGCGCTGCTCCCTCGTTTTCGCGCCTTGGCGCGCTGGCAACCAGCGCTCTAAATGATGATCATGAAAGAAACTTATATTAGATTGGTTGAAGCTTAGGATGCCAATAAGCCAACGAAAAATCATGGCGATTGCCAGGATCCCTTCTATACGACATATGCGGACATGGTCTTTACAACACACTATGACGAGATCGTCAGCAGTCTGGTCATACGGGGGAACGTATCGTCATACAGTGGCACCATGTATCTTGGCGTGCGAACTCTCTGGGACACGGGGCTGTTACTACAGCAATCTCCAAGAGATTGGCGAGTAGGCTGCGCCTGCGGTCGCACGTTGATACAATGACTACGATATCCGCTACATGCATAGTGGAAAGCCCATGCCATTGCCTCATAATCCAAGTTGCGGATGATATCAGGTTCGAAAGCGTGAAAGCCATCGAATACTCGCTCGAAAACCATGACATCGGCATTTTGATTGGAATGAAAACGGCGTGAAGCAAGGGGCATACGGAGACCCATTGAACGTTTGGTACGAAAACACAGAACGAAGCAGGGAGATCTACGATCCAGGCACAAACACCTGGTATTGGCTGGATGCTCTTTACGGAAGCGCGCTAGCTGAGTGCAAAGAGGTTTTCAGTCCGTATATCTATCAGGGTGAAGTTTCTGGATCGACTGGAGGAAAATGGGTCAAGTATGACTCAAACGGACATATGATCAAAGGCTTGTATATCAGCGGGGACGATAAAATATATGTCTTTCATCAAGTTACGGGAGCGATGACGAAAGGCTTTGCTTCAATTCAATTTGACTTTGGCACTTATGGGGCATGTGTCTCTGCATCCGTGTTCGTAATTTTTTTGTATACTTGGACGCACAATTAGGTAGAATATGCATTGTCTGCCTGTAGCTATATGCAGAACGATTGTAAACACCTGTTCTAGATATTTGATCGTTCCAGTATATACTCATGTCATTGGTTGCTCAATATGATACAATATTTATACAAATTAATCAGGAGAAAACAAGGATATGAAGTATAAGGAAGTAGCACTGACCGTTGCCGTACTTATGACTTCGGGAACGTTGGTTGCAGCCAAGGACAGCCATCTTGAATGGATTTCACGGGATGGCAGGATGTATTGGCTTGAAAACGGAGAGATTCAAGGCGTGACAGGCGATCCAAAGAATATCATTGATGAAATCTATGGAATCGAGAGAGGCAGGGAGATCTATGACCCAGAAAGCGATGCATGGTATTGGCTGGACGCATGCTACGACGGGGCGAAAGCTGTATCGAAGGAAGTCTAGATCCCGTATGTGTACCAAGATGAAGTCCCTGGTTCAACGAAAGGCAAATGGGTTCGCTATGATGAAAACGGAAAGATGATCAAGGGCTGGTATGCCGAAGGAACAAAAGTGTACTACTACGATCTTGTGACCGGAGCAATGTCGAAAGGCAGCATTTTTGATCCTGTCGATGACAGCACCTGGTATTTGCCGTACTTCTTCGATGAGATCGATGGTACCGCAAGAAGCTATGAAGCGTTTTCAATTTACTGCCAGGGAGCCGCAATGCTATTTCTGGACGGACACGAAGTGAAAACTGCGTCTTTCATGCAGTCGGGGAACTCTTTTGCAGACCTTGGCTTTTATACGGCTATGAACTTTACTCTTGATTCCAGCCATGTCAACGTTGATGAAGAAAGCTACAATGAGGTCAAGGATTCTGACTACATGATCTTCTTCGACATTGAAGACAACAAGACAGTGTACAAAAAGACAGGGATAGTAGAAACTGTTGCCAGGCTTCAGGATGTTGAAGGATGGACCTATGATCTACTTGATTACAGTCATCTTGACCAAAGTGATATGTACGTGTGCAAAAGGACGAGCGATATCGTAGACGGAAAGTATTCAGTGGAAGCGATCAAGTTTCAAAAGTGCGATTGATACGCTGAGTTTTGAAAAGCCGACATACTGTCGGCTTTTTTGTGCCGTAACTTGTGAAATGGCGAGCCGAGTATTTTTTTGTTGGAGGAATACATTGGCAACAAGACTTTGTATGTTATAGCGGGAGAATGACATTCTGCAGAAAAAGAAAACCCGGAAGTGTTCCGGGTGTGGGTTAACCGAGTTCTTCTGCCCGCTTGATGCATTTCTCGTTTGCTTCGTGAAGGAGAGTGTCGAGATGCTGTTCACGCATGGAATTGATTGCTTCGATTGTCGTTCCGCCAGGGGTGCAGACCTCGTTGATGAAATCTTCAATGGATGTCTTTGGGTTTTGCTGGAGGAGCTTGGCGGAGCCAATGACGGTCTGGACGAGGAGGGCTCTAGCATCCCAATCATCGAGGCCGCGGTCAACTGCATCTTTGAGGATGCAGTTGATGAAGTAGTATACATATGCCGGGGTGCTTCCGCTCAGGGCGATGATCTCGTTCATCTTATCCTCAGGGATTGTCTTGGTGACTCCCATGGAATTGAAGAGTTGGAACACAAAATCGTACTCGTCAGCCTTGCAGTTTTCGGACTTGCACATGGCGGTTGCGCCTTCGCTAATCTGCAGCGGGGTATTGGGCATTGCCCTAATGACAGGGGCGTTGTCTAGCGCGGCTTGGAGATGGGCGATGGTGGCGCCTGTCACAATGGAGAGCAGGGTATCGATTGGCTCTCCCTTCATGTTTTCAAGGACTTCGTCCAAGATCTGAGGTCTTACCGCAAGTACGACAAGATGAGAATTGCGGATGACTTCCTTTTCCGATGACAAGACGTTGAATCCTTGTCCCTTGCATGCTTTGCGGACTTCTTCCGAAGGGTCATAGACGCAAATCTGGAATCTTTCCAGGTATTCCTTGGCGATTGCGCCTTTTGCTATCGCCATGCCCATGTGACCACATCCAATGAAGCCCATTATGTATTTTTTGTAAGTGTTCATCTTGTTTCTCCTTTACCTTCTAATTGGTATGCATATGTGGTGAGTTCGTTCAATCCCATTGGTCCGCGCGCATGAAGCTTTTGCGTGCTGATGCCGATTTCTGCGCCAAGCCCAAATTCGAAGCCATCCGTGAAACGAGTCGAGGCGTTGTGGTAGACACATGCGGAATCGATTCCGTTCATGAATTTGTCACGCGAGACCGCATCGTTTGTGACGATGGCATCGGAGTGGTGGGTTCCGTAGGTTTCAATGTGTTCAATTGCCTGGTCGACGTCTTCGACGATCCGCAGGTTCATGATCAGGTCGTTGTACTCAGTGTGGTAGCTTTCATCGGTGGCTTCCAACAAGCCTTCCACAATGGCACGGCTCGATTCATCCGCATAGATGGACACCCCTTTTTCCCTTAATAGGCTGGTGATGCGAGGAAGGTATTCTTGCGCGATTTGTTTGTTCACAAGCAAAGTCTCCATGGCATTGCATACGGAAGGGCGTGATAGTTTTGCGTTCAGGATGATCTTATCGGCCATGTCGAAGTCCGCCGTTGCATCGACGTATACGTGGCATACGCCTGCGCCGGTTTCAATGACAGGTATTTTGGCGTGTTCGACAACGGTACGGATCAGTCGCTTGGAACCGCGCGGGATCAAGAGATCCACATATTCACGGCAAGCCATGAACTGTTCCGTTTCCTCATGGCTTGGTTTTTCACCAAGCATGAGGGCATCGGTTGTGATGCCGTTTTCCTGCAATGCTTCTTTCATTGCATCGGTGATTGCCTTGCATGAACGATAGGATTCCTTACCTCCCTTGAGGACGCATGCGCTGCCTGCCTTGAAGCACAATGCGGCGCAATCTGCCGTGACATTGGGGCGAGACTCGAAGATAATGCCGATGACGCCGATCGGGACAGAGACTTTCTTCAAGTGTATGCCACATGAGATTTGTCGCTCTTCTAGGACTTTGCCTACGGGGTCTTCAAGAGCTGCCACCTGTCGCACGCCTTCAGCAATTGCCGCAAGGCGTGTATCGTTGATGACTAATCGGTCGATCATGGCTTGGCTCATGCCGTTTTGCCTTGCTTCTGCGACATCCGCTGCGTTTTCCTTTAGGATCTCGTCTTTGTTTGCCAAAAGTGTCTTGGCGAAATCCAGGAGCACTTTGTCGCGGGTTTTTCCGTCAATGGCGCGTAATTGGCGCGAAGCGATTTTGGCGAGCTTGGCTTGTTCGATTAAATTCATGTTTACCTCCTTGCCTGAAACATGGTTCCATGAGGAACGCCGTTCAGTAAATCATATAGGATGCGGGGATCCTTTCCGCTGGCTACGATCATGTCGATGCCTTCGGCGTTGGCGATTTTCGCCGCATGGATTTTTGTGATCATTCCGCCAGTGCCTTGGTTGGTATGCGAGCCAGACGCAAGGCTTTCCACCGCTGAGATGTCTGTCACCATTTCAATCAAAGTCGCATCGGGGTGACAGGAAGGATCTTTGTCGTAGAGTCCATCGATGTCTGTTAAAAGGATCAGTATGTCCGCCTTGGTGAACGATGCAACGACAGCTGAAAGCGTGTCGTTGTCTCCATAGACGATTTCTTCTGTTGCCACGGAGTCGTTCTCATTGACAATCGGGATGGCACCCATGGCAAGAAGCGCGTTGAATGTAGCAATGACATTTGCTTTCGCAATGGAATTCTCTGTGATATCCTTTGTCAGCAGTATCTGTCCGCCAATGGATCCATAATCGTTGAGAAAGCGATCATAGATGCGCATCAGCTCGCTTTGGCCAATGGATGCAGTGGCTTGGCGGCGCGAAATTTCCTTGGGGCGCTCAGGGAGATGGAGCTTGTTTACGCCAACGCCGATGGCGCCAGAGGTTACGAGCACGACTTCCTTACCCATGTTTTTGATATCCGACAATGTGCGGCATAGGAGGTCGAGCCTGTATAGGTTAGGCGCTCCGTTTTTATGGCATACGGTGGATGTGCCGACTTTTACCACCAGCCTGTTCCATTCATTCATACTTATACCGTTTGCTATATTATTGCACATTGGGAAACGATTTGTGGAATAATATACCGGAAGCGTCAAAAGTTTGGAACATGCTTCAGCATGGCTCCTTAAAGGATAGATATGGTTATGAGGTGAATATGAAATTGATTCATTGCTGGATTGAGCATCCAGTCAGATCGCTGGACACGACATTTACATATATATGCGAAAAACCTGTGTCGCCAGGATGCCGTGTCAGCGTTCCTTTTGGATCGCAATTACTTGTCGGTTTTGTTGAAAGCGTCGAAGAGACAAGTGAAACAAAAGAACAGGTGGAAAAGAAGCAGGGGTTTGCTTTGAAAGAGGTAATTAGCACGCTTGACGAGGAAAGCCTGATAACGGATGAGTTGCGCGAATTGGCGCTATGGTTGAAAGAAACAACGTTGTCTACGACGATTTCCTGTTACCAGGCGATGCTTCCAGCAAAGATAAGACCGTCATCCAGTGGAGATCGAAAGGTGGTGATGGAGCGCTGGGTGCGCGTGTCTGAGAAGGAGGTTTCCTTGACACCCAGGCAGCTGGAGGCGTATCTATACTTGGTTGAAAAGGGACCGATGCGCTACAGCGATCTCCGCAAGAAATTCGGCGTGCATGCCAAGGCTTTGATTGACAAAGGCGCCTTGGTGGAGGAAGCACGAGAGAAGGAAGCGGCGCAAGGTGATGAGTATGTCCTGGATGCGCCTTTTCCCTTGACGAAAACACAGCAACAGGCAATGAAGGAGATCGTTGAAAGCAATGATCCGGTGTATTTGATTTTCGGGGTGACAGGATCGGGAAAGACAGAGATCTATTTGCGTTTAGCGGCTGCGGCGCTTGGCCAAGGGAAGCAAGTCTTGTTTCTTGTCCCTGAAATTGCCTTGACGCCACAAATGATCAACCGTGTTTCATCGCGCTTTGGCAATAATCTGGCAATGTACCATTCTGGCTTGTCGCCGCAGGAGAAGTATGAACAGTACCGCAAGGTAAAGTCGGGCAGGGCATCGGTGGTCGTTGGGACGCGAAGCGCGGTTTTTCTTCCGTTTCGGGATCTTGGGCTGATTGTCATGGATGAAGAACATGATCCTTCCTATAAACAAGATAGACAACCGTGCTATCATTGCCGAGACGTGGCGATCTGGCGCGGAAGATATCATTCATGCAAAGTGATCCTTGGGTCGGCGACGCCCTCCCTGGAATCCTATGCCCGCGCATATAAGAAGGCGTATCATCTTGTAAACATGGATACAAGGGTCAACCACGCCATGCCAGTGGTTGAGATCGTTTCCATGCGGGAACAAATTCGCAAGAGTGGGTCTTATATTCTTTCCGATGTATTGAAGGAAAAGATTGGGCAGAGGCTAAAGGCAGGGAAACAGTCGATTCTGTTGTTGAACAGGCGCGGGTATACGGCAATGCTGAGGTGCCGATCCTGCACAAAGCCTTTGATTTGCCCCCATTGCGATCTTGCGATGAGTTGGCACAGGGATGAAAATATCTTGAAATGCCATGCGTGTGGCTATGAGATGAAACTTCCGCATGTATGCCCGGAGTGTCGAAGCGAACAGGGCTTCTCATATTATGGGTTTGGAACGCAACGTTTGGAGGAAGAACTTCACACGGTTTTTCCTAGTGCGAGGTTATTGCGGATGGATGCAGATTCCACGGCGCGCAAGAATGGACATAAGTCAATCCTAGAGGCATTTGGCAAACACGAGGCGGATATCCTGTTTGGCACCCAAATGATTGCCAAGGGGCTTGATTATCCAGATGTGACGCTGGTTGGTGTCGTTAATGGAGACAATGGGCTTTCTCGCCAGGACTATCGTTCTTGCGAGGCGACATTTGACCTGTTGACCCAGGCTTCTGGGCGAAGCGGACGCGCCGATGAACCAGGAGAAGTCGTTCTTCAGGTGCTTGACCCGGATCATTACGCTGTGCAATGCGCCGCAAAAGGAGACTATGTATCGTTCTTTGAACAGGAAATGCATTTTCGCCATGCCGGGCAATATCCGCCATATGTGTATATTATTTCCTTGACGGTGAGCGGCAGAAACGCAATCAATGTAGATCGCTTGGCAAATGCGTTAAAGAACGGGGTTGTTGGAGGCTTCAAGACCATTGGCGTCATCGGTCTCTTGAAAATAAAGGATAATTATCGCTCCAGGGTACTGTTGAAGGGAAAAGACCTGGATGCGATGCGTCGGTCGGTCAAGGTTTTTATGGATTCCACGGATTTATCCTTGGATGGATTGGTTATTGATGTGAATCCAATGTATTTGGAATAGGAGAAGTATGGTTAACAGGGAAAAATTGCTGGATATATTATATAAAGTGATGATCGGTGGAAGTTATGCCAGCCTGCTGATGAGAAATATGGATATTGATGCGCGCGATGCGGGCAAGGCAAGCGAGATTGTCTATGGCACATTGCGCAATATGACGTTGCTAGAGGCGCAATGGCGACCATTTGTGAAAAACGTAAAGCCACGTACTTCGCTATTGCTGGACATGACGGCATACCAATTGTTCTTCATGGATGATGTCGAGGACTATGCGGTTGTCAATGAAACGGTGAAGCTTGTCTCCAAGGGGGAACGGGGATTTGTCAACGCTGTTTGCCGCCGTATGCAAAGGGAAAAGCTGCGTGTGCCAAAGGGAGATTCAATCGCCGATGTATCCGTGCGCACATCGCATCCCGAGTGGATTCTCAGGATGTGGGAGGCGCATTATGGGCATGAGAGGATGTTGCGGATTGCCTATGCCGACCAAGAAAGACCGACAGTCTATGGACGTATCAACACTTTAAAAATAGACAAGAGAACGCTTGGAAAAGACTTGCGCTATCATTTTATTGATGACATTTGCTTCACTTGTGATATGCTGATAACCCACACTGAGCAGTTCGCGCGAGGCGAAGTGCTAGTGCAGGATTATAGTTCCCAACAGGTTGCTAAACTGCTTGAGGCAAAAAAAGGAATGCGTGTGCTGGATGTATGCGCGGCACCTGGGACGAAGAGTCAGCAGATTGCCATGGGAATGCTTAATGAAGGGGAACTGGTTTGTTGCGATCTGTATGAAAAGAGGCTTGGTCTTGTGGAGCAGTTGATGGAAAAGACGGGCGTATCAATTTGTCGTACGGTTGCCGTGGATGGCACGAAGAAAGGCAGCTTTGAAAAGGAGAGCTTTGACAGGATTCTCATCGATGCGCCTTGCTCTGGACTTGGTGATCTCAGGCATAAGCCTGAGATTCGCTGGCGCTTGAAGCCACAGGACATCGATGGTTTGGTTGATGTCCAGCAAAGGCTTTTGGAAGCGAATTGCGAATACCTGAAAGTGGGAGGGGTGCTGGTATACAGCACATGCACAATAAACCGCAAGGAAAACGAGGCTTGTGTCAGGAAATTTCTTGATGGACATCCTTCCTTCATGCTTGATAAAGAGCTGAACATTCTCCCTGGCAAGGGAGATGGCTTTTATGCGGCTCGATTGAAAAAAACGTAAAACCAAAAGGATTATGGTAAAATACCCTATATGCGGACGATATACGATTTGAGTTTCAAGGATATGGAGGAAATGTTGCTTGCGAATGGACAGAAGGCCTATCGTGCAAAGCAATTGTATTCTTGGCTTTATAAGAAAAGAGTTTCATCGTTTGATGAAATGACGGACTTGCCTACAGCGTTGATTGAGAAGCTGAGGGAAGATTATTCCTTGATGCCTTTGCGCGAGGTAAGGCGCCAGGTCGCAAGGGATCTTACAACGAAGTATTTGTTTGAAATGCAGGATGGCTCGTCAGTTGAGGCTGTCCTGATGCATTTTCATTTTGGGGACAGCTTGTGCGTCTCTAGCCAGGTCGGCTGCAACATGGGCTGTACTTTCTGCGCGTCCGGATTATTGAAGAAACAACGCGATTTGACGGCTGGCGAAATGACAGCCCAGGTCTTGTATGTCCAGAAGCTTTTGGATGAGGACGGCAAGCGGGTGGACAATATTGTCGTCATGGGAACCGGAGAGCCGTTTGACAACTATGAAAATGTCATGCGTTTTTGCGCAACGGTGAACTCCGACCATGGGTTGGCGATTGGCGCAAGGCATATCACAATATCCACTTGTGGCATCGTTCCAAAGATCGATGAATTTGCCAAAGGTCGCTATCAGTACAATCTCGCGGTATCGCTGCATGCGCCAGACGATGAATTGCGCGCGAGCCTGATGCCGGTTGACAAGGCATATCCATTGGATCAGCTCATGGCGAGTCTTGTGGCATACAGCGTTGAAAACCATCGTCGGCTGACGTTTGAGTATATCCTTTTGCATGATGTCAATGACACCGATGAACATGCGAGGAAACTGGCGGATTTGATTCGGGGAATGAATGCATATGTCAACCTGATTCCGTATAACCAGGTCGATGAGAATGGCTACAAGTCGACCGATGAGCGACGTGCATTGCGTTTTTACGATGTGCTCATGAAAAACGGCGTGAAGGCGACATTGCGCTCCAGGCATGGTGAAGACATTGATGCGGCCTGCGGTCAGCTCAGGGCGAAACACGAGAGGAACAAGGGCGAGCAATGAAATACTACGGAGCCACTGACAAAGGAAGGGTGCGCAAGAACAATCAGGATAGCTACGTCATCGCCACAAACAAGGTCGGTGACGTTTTCGCGATTGTTGCGGATGGAATCGGCGGGAATCTAGGCGGGGATATCGCCAGCCAGATGGCCGTTGCGGATTTTTCCGGCGCGTTTTCAGAAACCGAGTATTTCAATGATGCGCAAGAAATCAAGCAATGGATTGGCGAGCAGGTATCGAAAACCAACGAAAGAATTTATACGTATGGTCAGACTCACGATGGTATGAAAGGCATGGGAACCACGTTGTGCGGGGTTATCATGACCAGCGTAGGGAAGTTTGTCGTCAACATCGGCGATAGCCGTGCCTATGCATGGTTTGACGATGGACGCTTTATCCAGTTGACGATGGATCACACCTTGGTCAATGACATGGTCATGCATGGTCAGCTGACGCATGAAGAGGCGATGAATTACCCAAAGAAAAACGTTCTTACCAATGCGCTTGGCGTATGGCAGACGGTAAGGTGCGACATAGACATCCATACGGAGAAAATGCAAGGCATGTTGCTTTGCAGCGATGGTCTACATGGCTATGTCACCGAGAAGGCGATAAAGTCGATTATCTTGGACAAGGACAGCGACCCGTCCCTGCGGCCGCGCAGGCTTTTGAAGGCGGCGATGGATGCGGGGGGATTCGATAATGTAACGATTGTTTTGATTGATCTGGAGGGAGATGGTCTGGTATGAGTAAGAAGAATGTAATCGCCAATCGTTACGAGGTTGTCCAGCATATCGGTCAGGGTGGCATGGCGGATGTTTTCCGCGCCGTGGATACAATCCTGAACCGTGAAGTAGCCATTAAGATACTGCGAAGCGATTTAAGCACCGATGCTGTAAGCATCCTTCGCTTTGAGCGCGAGGCGCAGGCAGCGACGGCGCTGTCGCACCCGAATATCGTCGAAGTCTATGATGTCGGCGACTACAAGGGACATCATTATATTGTCATGGAATATGTACGCGGGCAGACATTGAAGCAAGTGATCCGCAATCGTGGACCTTTGCTGATCGAAGAGACCGTGGACATTATGAAGCAGATGTGTTCGGCGGTCGCCGAGGCACACGCGCGCAACATCATTCACCGGGACATCAAGCCGCAAAACATTATTGTCAAGGCAGATGGATCGATCAAAATCTTGGATTTTGGCATTGCAACGGCAAAAGGCAGCATGCAGTTGACACAAGCGAACAATGTCATGGGATCGGTGCATTATTTGGCGCCAGAGCTTGCCAAGGGAGAGAAGGCATCGCCGCAATCAGACATCTATGCGCTAGGCATCGTCATGTTTGAAATGCTTGCGAAAGATGTGCCTTTCAAGGCAGACCAAGCAGTGCAGGTTGCGTTGAAGCAATTGCGTGATCCATTTCCCGATATACGCACAATCAATGTCATGGTTCCACAATCGGTGGCGAATATTATAACGCGCGCCACGGCGAAACAGCCTGCGCTAAGGTATCGCAGTTGCGATGAGATGCTTGCGGATTTAGAGACGTGTTTAAACAGAAACAGGCTGAATGAACCCGCTGTGGTCATAAGAAATCCGCTCAAAGCGGGAGAGGCAGGAGAACCTCGTCCAGAAATAGTTGCGCAGCCTCCTGTACAGGAAATGAAACCCGCGCCAAGGGCGAAGAAGAACGTCAAGAACCAGCCGGAACCCAAGAATAAGCGTTTGTTGACTTGGGTCATTGCGATTATCTTGATTGTCGTTGTCCTTGGAGGTACGTTTTTTGGCCTTGTAATATCGGGCGTGATTGAGTTTGGCGACCACATGACGGAAGTGCCGCAAATCCAGGGAATGACGGTTGCAGAGGCGCGTGATATATGCGATGGCGCCGACTTGATGCTGGATACCAGCAATGTGCGATATGTGCTTACCGAAGACACGGAGAAAGGCATTGTGATTTCTGCCGAGCCTGAAGTAGGCACTCCATTGGAAAATGGTTCAAAGGTTGTGGTGACGGTTTCAAGTGGTATTGGCGTGCGCGCACCTAATTTTGTGGGCAAGAAGATTACCGAGGTAGAGGAGCAGATTTCACGCGATTATCCGATGATGACGGTGAATACACTGGCAGAGGAAAGCGACTATGGAAGCGGGATTATCATACGTCAAGAACAGCTTACGGCAGGAACGTTGTTCAATCCTGAAATAGCCACGCAAATTACCTTGGTATACGCGAAATACCACACAATCGAGATTCCGGAGAATGTCATAGGCATGCCGGTTAGCGATGCTGTAGCCTATTTGGAAGCATTGAATGTCGTAGTTCGCACCAGCAACCGCGATACAACGCAGATGTCGCAAGAAGAGCTGGAAGGGCTGCAGATCGGGGTTGTCGTCGATGTCAGTCCCGCTGTCAATACCCAATATACGCAAAACGAAGACAACTACATTATCCTTTACTACTACTGATATGCTTGGAGGGATTGAATGATCGCAAGGATAGTACGCATTGTCTCAAAGGAATATACCCTGCTTGACGAGGATGGCAATCGACATGACGCCATACTCATGGGGAAGGTGCGGCGGCAGGATGCGCCTTGCGCAGGTGATATTGTCGATGCTTCATACGAAAGCGGAAGGTGCGTGGTACACAAAATCATGCCCAGGAAAAACCATTTGTATCGTCCACCGGTGTCCAATGTCGATCAAGCGCTGATTGTGATGAGTGTCCATGATCCTGAGTTTAGCCATGTGCTTGTCGACCGCCTTTCCATATTGATAATGAAAGCGGGAATACAGCCGGTATTGGTCGTGACCAAATGCGACCTAGGCATTCCGGAAGAAACGGAAAATTGGATCCGCGAGTATGAACAGGGACCAATGCAAGTGATCAGGACGCAGATAGGAGTCAAGGATGAAAACCTTTCGAATGTGTTGCGTGGCAGGATATCCGTATTGACTGGGCAGAGCGGCGCGGGCAAGAGTACTTTGTTGAATACGCTTGAGCCTTCGTTTCATCTTCAGACGCAAGAAATCTCAAAAGCGCTGGGCAGGGGAAAGCATACAACGCGCCACAATGAACTGCATGGTGTGTGCGGTGGCCTTGTTGCGGATACGCCGGGATTTAGCTCCTTGGATTTTAGCCATGTGAACGCAGGGGAACTTGATGAATGTGTGATTGACTTTTTGCCGTACATAGGCAAATGTCGCTTTAACGATTGCGTGCATCAGAATGAGCCAGATTGTGCGATAAAAGAAGCTGTGGCGCAAGGTCTTATTCCGCAAGTGCGCTATCAAAATTATTTGGGTGTTCTGGAGATGATCCAGAATAGAAAGGAAAAATATCTATGATTGTATCGCCTTCGGTATTGTCCCTGGATTATTCCGACACAAAACAACAGCTTGAAGAATTGAACCAATCGGGTGCGCAATGGCTTCACTTTGATGTCATGGATGGTGCCTTTGTGCCAAATCTCACTTTTGGACCGGATATCCTGAAAGCTTTTTGCAAGGCATCCCCGTTGTTCAAGGATGTTCACTTAATGGTTGCCGATCCGTTTTTCTTCGCGGAAGTGTTTGCCAAGGCTGGTGCAGAATGCATTACCTTCCATGTTGAAGCGGTTGATAGCGAAGAAAAAACCCACGCGTTGATCCAGACGATTCACGGCTTCGGCGCCAAGGCTGGTCTCAGCGCGAAGCCTAAGACAGATCTTGCAGCATTAAGACCCTATCTTCAGGAAGCCGACTTGTTTCTTATCATGTCGGTGGAGCCAGGGTTTGGCGGGCAATCTTTCATGGAGGGAAGCATTGCGCGCATTGCTCAATTGAGGGAGTGGCTTGACGCATGTGGCAGCGATGCCTTGATAGAGGTAGATGGGGGAATCAACGCTACGACAGGCAGGCTTTGCGCAGACGCTGGAGCCGATGTGCTGGTTGCGGGAAGCTATGTCTTTAAAAACAACATCAAGGAGGCAGTTGCGTCCTTATGCTTCGACGAGCAATTGTAGCGCTGAAATTAACCGATGATATTCCAACGATGGAAGGGGATTTCTTCGGCGCTGATGTTGGCGCGGTTGCCTTGGCACGCAAAGGACTGCGCATGAAAATGGCTCTTGGCGACTTTGATTCTATCGAGGATGGTGCCATGGAACTCATCAAGGCACACGCGGATGAAGTGCGGGTATTGAATCCGATCAAAGATGACACGGATTCCGAGGCAATGGTTCGCTATGTCGTGTCCCTGGGATACAACGATATCATTCTCATCGGCGGGCTAGGGTCAAGAATGGATCATACTCTTGTGAACATTCGGCTTACGGTAGCGTTTTGCGGGCTGGTTTCTCTTTGGGACTCGCGCAATTTCATCAAGGCATATGGCGCGGGTAGGCATGTCATAGAAAAAAACGGCTGGAAATACATGTCGCTCTTTACGGAAGAACGCGCAATTGTCAGCCTTGATGGCGTGCGATACCCCTTGGCAAAAAAAGAGGTCACATATCGTGACCTCTATACCTCGTCCAATGAGATTCTTTCTACTAGTTGTGTGTTGACTGTGCATGAAGGCGTGGTGATCATCATGCAATGCAGAGATTAAAAAAAGATCCATAGGAGATCTTTTTTTAGGCTGTTACTGCTTTTGGCTGTTTTCCTTTTTTCAGGCTTCTCAGCGCTCTTGCAGAGATTTTTACTGTTTGCGGCTTGCCGTCGATGACCATATGAACCTTTTGAAGATTAACGTTCCACTTGCGGCGTGAAGCATGCATGGAGTGAGAGCGTCTGTTTCCAGACATTGCTCTTTTACCAGTTATTGCACAAACTCTTGACATAGCGCACCTCCTTCGATGAAATTTTCGCTAATTGAGAATACCATAGATCATGGTTCATTGCAACTTAAATTTCAAAATAAGAAAAAAAGTGCCAAAATGGAAAAAAGACTTTTTATCGCTGTGGGGATAGAGTAGAATAAGTATAAAGCGGGTATTTTTTTCATTTGAGTCCAGATGCCCGTTGTGAAGGGAGGTGCGCAGTGACCAACAAACAGATTTTTGCGGCGGTCGAAGTCAGCGATCATGAGGTCAGGCTGATTGTCGGAGAGTTTTTCAACACTCGGTTTAATATAATCAAGGTTGAACGCATTCCTTGCGCAGGCATGAGTTATAGCGTGGTCAGCGACCCGGAAGCGGTTGTTAATGCGGTCAAGGTCGCCGCATCCGATGCTTCGAAGATGATCGGGGCAGAGATACGCAAGGTAATCCTTGCGATGCCTGTATACAAGGCGAAGAGGTATTCCATCACATCGGTGGTGGATATTGATGGCCTTGAACGAAAAGTCACGCGCCAAGATATACTGAAAGCGCTAAAGAAGGCGGAAGCCGCTACGACGATTGGAAAGGAATTTGCCTTGATCCAGTCGGTTCCTGTTAAATACACTGTCAATGGGATCACCACCAGGAGGCTTCCGATCGATGAAAAATGCGAGCAGCTGACGGTTGATGTCGACTTGTTGTGCGCAGACCGCAAGGTTTCATACGATATTGTTGGATGCATTGAGCGGGCAGGCCTTACTGTCAAGGATATATTCCTGGATATGTACGCCGTAGGGAAGGAAGAGGCGCAGTTTGAACAAGCGATGAACCGCCAGGTGATCTTGTTGAAGATGGAAAGAACTTCGACATCCCTTGGCTTGTTGCGCAAGGGCAGGCTGACGACTGCAACTGTGTTTCCATATGGAATTGGCTCGATTGCCATGGCATTGACAGAGACATACGGCATCAAGGAAGAAACGGCGGTTGAACTGGTGAAATACAGCGCGCCGCTTAACAAGCCAAATTGTTCGGACAATCCTGTCCATATCTGGTCGGAGGGCGGCGAGACTAGAACGATCAATGAACAGGAATTGGTGGCATGCATTGCTGAAAATGTTGAAATTTGGCTCGCTGGAATAGCAAAAACATGTATTCCAATCTTGCAAGCAGGCGAGACAACTGTTATGATTACAGGCGAGGGCGGCGAGACAATGGGACTTGACGAACTCTTGCAAGATAGGCTTCATATTGAAGTTCGTACCTATATACCAGAAACGCTTGGTGGAAGGAATGCTGGTTTGACCGCTTGCCTTGGCTTGTTCTACGCATATCAGGATAAACTTCCAATTGTTGGTGATACCGATGACAGTCTGGATATGGACGCATTTATAAAAGCAGTGTCTTACCGTGATAAGAAGGCGGAAGGTTCAAAGGAAGACACGTTGACAAATAAGCTCCGGGGGCTTTTCCTCGAAGGAAAAAATAAAGTGGAGAGGTAATGTTATGGCAGATTTAACTTATAACCAGGTCGCTAAGATTAAGGTTTTCGGTGTGGGCGGCGCTGGTTCAAACGCCGTTAATCGTATGGTTCAGGAAGGTGTTCAGGGCGTCGAGTTTTATGTTGCAAACACAGATTTGCAGGCGCTCGATATTTCGCCGGTCGCCAACAAGATTCAATTGGGGAAAGAGGGTCTTGGCGCGGGTGGCAATCCCGACAATGGTCGCAAGGCTGCTGTCGAAAGCGAGGATGCGATCCGCAAGGCAATGGAAGGCGCAGACATGATTTTCCTGACTGCTGGACTTGGTGGCGGAACTGGGACGGGTGCTTCTCCATTGTTTGCGAAGATTGCCAAGGAGCTTGGATGTTTGACGGTAGGCATTGTCACCAAGCCTTTCAACTTTGAAGGCAAGAAGAGAATGGTGCAAGCTGAGCAGGGTCTTGAGCAGTTGAAGGAATATGTTGATTCGTTGATTATTATTTCGAACAACAAGGTTCTCCAGGTCATCGGGCATATTCCATTCGAGGATGCTTTCAAAGAAGCGGACAATATCTTGCGCCAGGGCGTTCAGACAATTACAGACTTGATTGCCGTTCCAGCTATGATCAACCTTGATTTTGCGGACATCAAGAGTGTTATGGAAGGACAAGGTTCTGCTTTGTTTGGCATTGGCATGGCTGATGGCGAGGACAAGGCTAGGGATGCGGCTGAAAGGGCTATCCAGTCTCCGTTGCTTGAAGCGCAGATCAATGGCGCAAAGAGCGCGATTATCAATGTTACTGGTGGAACAAGTATGTCAGCGTATGATGCCAGCGAGGCCGTTGACTATATTCGCGAGGCTGCGGGAAATGACATTGATATTATCTTTGGTGTAGCGATCAATGATAAGATTGGCGATTCTATTATCGTTTCTGTAATTGCAACGGGATTTGATCTGCCCAAGCCCGAAACAATGAACAAGAATGAGAGCCAGCCGGTAGTTCAGGTTACGCAAATGGGAAATAGGCCAAGTGCTCCAGCCCCTTCCGATGACGATGTTTCGTTTGGCGGCGATGACGATGATGGCATCCCTGGATTCTTCCGTAGGAGCTGATTATTGGGTTTTAGAGATGAAACCGTCTTGGATAAAGACGGTTTTTTTGAGAGGAAAGATAAAATGGATAGAGAAACCTTGGCGGTTGAACGTCGCAACAAGGGGTATAATTGTGCGCAGGCAGTGCTGTGTACGTATTGCGATTTGTTTGGTGTCGATGAGAAAATGGCATTTATCATGTCGGAAGGGCTTGGAACCGGCATGGGCTGCACATTGGCAACATGCGGTGCTTTGAGCGCCGCAGGAATGCTTGCGGGCATGAAATGTAGTACAGCAAACTTGGAAAGCCCAAATTCCAAGGGAAGCACATACCGGATAACCCGTGAAATTGTAAAAGAATTCAAAGAACAGGCTGGTGCTGTACGTTGTCGAGATTTGAAAGGCATTGAAACAGGGAAGGTCTTGTGCGAGTGTGAGGATTGTGTACGCATTGCATGTCGTCTCATTGAGAAGGGAGTGCTGAAATGAAAGTCGATCTTGAACAAGTTGTCATGGCTTTGACGAGGATGGAAGAAGAAGGGGATGCGTATTATTCGAAGTATGATGAAAGAGTTGTTTATCCCCAGCTGGAGGATAGCGATGATTTCGATGACGATTTTGAGGATTTCATGAATAGTCGGGAATACCTCTTCATTGAAAGAATCGATGGGCAAGAGCGATACAATATCATGCATTCTTTTGCCCAGGGACAGAAGAACGGGAATGTGAAAGACTGGTTGATGAATAGTCTTTCTGGGAAAGGCGCATTTCGCCGTTTCCGCGCATCTTTGGAAAGATTTGGCATGGAGGGGGAATGGTATGACTATGAAGCAAGCTCGCTTCGCGCGCTGGCAATGGATTGGTGCGAAGAGAACGGGGTAGTCTATGAAGACCGTCATCCTGTGAAGCGGTTTGAGCATGTGGAAACAAAGGAAGCGCCGAAAAAGAAAGAAAAATATAGAATTGTCAATATTGGCGAAAAGAATTTCCGCTACCTGTCGTTCATGCATGCTGATTTTACCGGACTAGAACCTGAGGATGCAGAGCAAGAAATTGAGGATCTCTTGAAGGATGGAGTCAAGGTGGTTGCGGCTTCCGATAAAGGAAGGTATGTTGGATACGGCATGATGGACAACAGTGGCTTGATTGCTCTGTATGTGCAGCCACAGTTACGCAGAAAAGGAATTGGCTCGCTGATATTCAATTCTTTGGGTGTGCCAGAAGCAGGACTCAAGGCAGACCCGGCGGATGCCGTGATGCTTGCCTTTTTTCAAAAGCAAGGGTTTGGCGTCATTGAAAGTATTGTCTTGAGAAAAAAGAAAGATGGCGAAGAATTGAGCGAAGAATATGCTTTGCAGGGAATTAGGTTTCTGCATTGAAAATGCCATGTGACTTGAACGTCAACGAGCTTGCTGGATCGTTGGCGTTTTTTGGACATGGCAATATGCACATGTTGCTGGGGAATCGAGCTTTGAAGCATGATGTGAAAGTATGGTTATCGCGAGGTATTGTTTGTGGGAATGATGAAAAAAAGCGGTCTCTGTTTGTTGGCTGTGTCATTGACGGTCAATGTATTATTCATGTATTTTGCCGGACAGACGATGATTGATTCTGATATGGCGAATGAAATGCTGTTGGCCAGGCATCTGAATGAAACGGGAAGGATAGTTTCTGCTGATTGGCTATACACGACGGAAGTAAGGTTTTTTAATATCCAATGGATATTCCGGGTATTTTTGCTTCTGGGAATGTCCATGCATATGGCAAGGACGTTTTCCATGGCTGTTGTCTATGCTCTTTATGCAGCATCGGCTATCTATATGTTGGAAAAACATGGGTATGGGGACGAAAGGTATGCGATTGCAGGGCTATTGCTTTGGCCGATCGGTTCCATGTATTGGTTTCTGGGAATTTTTGGTGGATGCTATGTCTTGTATGGTGCCATGGCAATGTTTTCCCTAGGACTTTTCAAGGAAGAAAACGTCAGGATGCATGGGTTGAATTGTGCATTGGCGTTTTTGACAGGGTTGAATGGAATCAAGCAGATGATGGTTTTCTACATGCCGTTGTTGGTTGGTTGCGTATTATGGCAACTCAAGAGAAAAGACATGAAAATTTTGAAGAGAGCCATTCTTTTGGTTATCATGAACCTTGCGGGAATTATTCTTAATAAGATCTTGTTTGTCAATATCAGCTATCAGTCTTATGGCGCAACAAAGTGGAATGGAACGCTATGGGATGCTAGCTTGGACATCGTTGGAATGTTCAAGACATGGGGGGATTTTTTAGCGCTGTTTGGCTATCAAGGAGGTGTTAAGCTGTTTTCTTTTGCTGGAATGGCATCGGTCGTTGGTTGCGCCATTGGGTTATGGTGCGCGTATGTCATATACATGGGCATAAAAGATGAAACAATGATCTGGTATTTTATTGTCGGGGCATTGCTCGTAGATGGTCTTGCCTTTGCCAACTTGGACGTCCAGTACAATTCATCGTATTGGCTTGTTCTGTACCCGTTTGCTTTGGCATATGCGTTGTCGTTTGTACGCAAGCATTCTTTCTTGCCTTTTGTGGTGGCTATTATGTTTGCCTTTTGTTCTACGGCGACTTTGAAACGCGAAATTGAAACGCCACTGCGCGCCAAAAAAGGCTTGTATGAAACAGCGCAATGGTTGGTTGAAAATGGGCATGCGCAAGGATATGCGACTTTTTGGAATGCGGATAGCGCGGTTGAAATGACATCTGGGAAACTGGAAATTTGGTCTTTGAATGATTATTCGACTCCTTTTTCGTTTTCATGGGCGCAAGCCGCATCGCATAAGACAATGGCACCGCAAGGAGAAGTGTTTTTGATTGTTGATCGATCTGAACGGTATCTTCCAGGATACAGCAATGTGCAAGGCAGGAAAACGGTTTTTGCGAATCAAAGCTATGAGATACTGTTGTTTCCTTCCATTGAAGGAATGATTGCGACTATGTCAGGAAAGTAGAGGTATAAGGCATGGATTTGTTTTCATATGCGGGCGAGGAGAGAAAGAAAAAAGATGAGCCTCTTGCGGCGCGGATGCGTCCGCAGGGCTTGGAAGAGATTGTTGGGCAAGAGCATATCGTAGGAAAAAACAAGCTGCTTTACCGGGCGATCCAGGCGGATCAGTTGAGTTCCTTGATTTTCTATGGCCCGCCAGGTACAGGAAAGACGACATTGGCCATGGTGATTGCCAAGACGACAAGAGCCGTGTTTAGGCAAATCAACGCGACAATCGCAGGCAAAAAGGACATGGAGGCGGCAGTAGAGGCGGCCAAGCAGGCGCTAGGCGCATATGACAGAAGAACGATTCTGTTCATTGATGAGATTCATCGCTTCAATAAGGCGCAACAAGACTATCTTTTGCCATATGTCGAAGATGGTACTGTTATTTTGATTGGCGCAACGACAGAAAACCCATATTTTGAGGTCAACAAGGCGCTGTTGTCGCGTTCACGGATCTTTGAGCTAAAGCCATTGGAAAAAGAGGATATCGTCAAGCTGATGAAAAGGGCAATCAATGATCCTTTGCGTGGAGTGGGGATGTATCAGGTTATTGCGGACGATGATGCGCTGGATTTTTTGGCGGAGGCAGCCGATGGCGATGCGCGTGGTGCATTGAACGCGCTGGAATTGGCAGCTCTGACTACCCAGAGGGAAAATGATGGAAGTGTGCGGCTCACCATGGAGGTGGCTCAGGAATGCATACAGAAACGTGCGTTAAAGTATGACAAGGATGGAGACGGACATTATGATGTCATATCGGCTTTCATCAAATCCATGCGCGGATCGGATCCTGATGCGACATTGTATTACCTTGCGCGCTTGTTGAAGGCAGGGGAGGATGTTCGTTTTATTTCACGTCGCATCATGATTGCGGCGGCAGAAGAATGTGGCAATGCGGATCCAAGGGCGTTGGAGATTGCGGTGAATGCTGCTTTGGCGGTAGAACGCATCGGCATGCCGGAAGGACAGATTATTCTTGCGCAAGCAGCGACATATATTGCATGCGCACCGAAGTCAAATGCAGCTTCCTCGGGGATCTTCAAAGCCCTGGAGGAAGTGGAACGCAGCGGGAACCTAAGAATCCCACCATACCTACAGGATGCTCATTATGCTTCGGCGGAAAAACTGGGGCGTGGCGTAGGATACAAGTATGCGCACGATTATCCACACCATTATGTGCCTCAGCAATATCTACCCGACGCGATTCGAAACAACAGATATTACAACTTTTCGCATGTTGCATACGAAGCGCGCTTGCGGCAGTATTTTGACTCTATCGGGAAAAGGGACTATGGGCGCGAGGAGCTAGAAGCAAACCGCAACAAATAAGACATTTGACCTGCCAGGAAAAGATGAGTATATTGTTAGGGAATTTTTGAAAAGGAGATATCCCAATGAAAGAATATGTTCCCGTCAAGGAAGGAAAGGTTCGTGAAATCTATGACCTAGGCGATGCCTTGGTCATGGTTGCGACTGACAGGATTTCTGCATTTGATGTCATCTTGAAAAACAAGATAGCAGGAAAGGGCAAGGTTTTGACGCAAATGTCCGCGTTCTGGTTCGATTATGCCAAAGATATTATTCCCAACCACATGATCAGCACAAATGTTGCGGATATGCCTGCATTTTTCCAAAGTGAAAGCTTCAGCGGCAGATCAATGCTTTGCCGGAAGTTGGAAATGTTGCCGATTGAGTGCATTGTCAGAGGGTATATTACGGGAAGTGGCTGGGCAAGCTACCAGAAAAACGGAACGGTTTGCGGTATTCGGCTTCAGGATGGATTGAGAGAGTGTGACAAGCTTCCAGAAGCGATCTATACTCCTTCCACCAAGGCGGAAATCGGCGATCATGACGAAAATATTAGTTTTGAGCGCTCTATCGAGATTCTCGAAAAGCTTTATCCAGGAAAAGGAAGGGGCTATGCCGAGTCGTTGCGCGACAATACAATCACTCTTTACAAGAAATGCGCTGACTACGCATTGTCCAAAGGAATTATCATCGCTGATACAAAGTTTGAATTTGGCTTGGATGAAGATGGCAATGTCGTGCTTGCGGACGAGATGCTGACGCCGGATTCCTCTAGGTTTTGGCCATTGGATGGCTATGAACCAG
This sequence comes from uncultured Erysipelotrichaceae bacterium, assembly GCA_900315225.1. GTDB lineage: Bacteria > Bacillota_I > Bacilli_A > Erysipelotrichales > Erysipelotrichaceae > Bulleidia. The sequence goes on from OMYM01000414.1 coordinate 90,546, forward strand.
GACATGGGCAGCCTTCGTTTGACAAGCAATTTGTCAGGGATTGGCTGAAAGCGAATCCTGACAAGGGCTATGAGTTGCCAAAGGATGTCATTGAGAAGACAGTCGCCAAGTATGAAGAGGCATATATGCTTCTGACTGGAAAGAAAATCGAAAAATAGGAAAAGACGGGGCAAGTTTGCCCCGTCTTAATTGTTTATGCCATGGTGTGCGCCGAATGTGTTTTCTGTGATTGGTTTGAACGTATATCCGTTTTCAAGCCCCCAAAGGATGATTCTTTCCACTGCATTGACAGAAAATGCCTTAATGTCATGCTGGAGAACCATGGAAGCACGTCCTGCACTGGTATTCGACTGGATTCCCCGGATGACATTGGCGTATACCGTGTCGGTGTCGGTTGTTTCTCCGGCATCTCCCGATGACGTGTTCCAATCGAAGAAATGGTAGCCTTTGTCTGCTGCTTGGGCAGCTAGGCGCGTCATGATGCCGTTGGAGTAGTTGCGGCTGATCGTATTGGAAGAACCACCGGGAAAACGGAACAGATTGGTATAAGAGCCTGTTTGTTCGTGGATGATTTCGTTCATTCGATTGAAATCGTTCCAGTAGTTTTCTTCGCTGGCATATATCGTTGCATAATCGTGCGTTGCGGTATGCACTGCAATCGTGTGACCAGATTCAGCCGCGCGCTTTATGCAATGGAAATAGCCTGGATACGCTGCCGTGACAAAAAAAGTCACCTTGACGTTGTATTTGTCGAGAATGTCAAGAAGCTCATCGGTATAGGCATAAGGACCATCGTCGTATGTCAGGTAGATGGTCTTGTCTTCATATTGCCCGCTTCCTTCCGAAGGCGAGTCGATGACATGCACGAGGCGTTCTATTGTTGTCTCGTTATCATAGCTATCCTTGACGGTATAGTGCAAGGCATAGTCTCCTGTCGCATTGGTGTCGACTTCTCCACTGACGATAACCCGATCGGTGATATTGCCATCGTAGTTATCGCTGGCATAGTAGGAATCGAACCAGTGCGTCCCTTGTAGCCATACGATGTCTGTTCCACCGTTCAAGTAGATTTCAGGCGGAACAGGGTCGCTGTATACGATATCGCGCGTGGTTGTTGCGACATTGTCGTGGGAATCTTTGACGGAATAAGTCACGACACCATCTGCTTCTTCGCGCGTGACAAATTCGGTCAAGTCGCCATCATGGGTATCATATGCATCATAGCCTTCTTCTTGGTATTCCCCGCCAGGCAATGTATAGTAGTCAGGATTTGTGTGCAATGTGATTGTTGGAGCCGTTGTATCTACGACCACGACTTTGCGCGACAAGGTTTTCGTCTTGTCCTTGAAGGTAAAAACGTAGTCTACCTGGTATTCTCCGAGTTCTTTGATTTGCGGAATATCGCTTGTAATGGCAACGTTGTGCTTCATAAACGGGAAGATTGTGCCGCGTGCGATGCCCTCGGCGCCAGGATCGTTGTATGAATCTCCGTATTCCAATGTAATTGAATCGGAACCAATGAGATGCGCCTCGATTTTCCAGTTGTTCAGTGCCAGTAAAATTGCCAGCAGACCAACGATGGAAGCAAGTGCAATGAAGAAAACCTTTGCACCTTTTTTTAGTCTTTTCCTTTTCTTTTTTCTGATTTTTGCTTGATTTTCCGACATAGATTCACCAAAAGGTATTGTAGCACTCTTTTGTTATTGGTCAATCTTCCAATACCAAGGAAAACATTGCGAGGTAGATCTCTTTTAGATGCTGTTTTTGCGTATCGCTCATTTGCTCGGAAGCCTTGGTCAAGACAAAGTCATCGACCAAGGAAGTGTGATGGGAGATGATTGTGCCTTTGTGCAGGACGACAACCTCGGGTGTGTACATGACAGGTTCAAGCTTTCCAGTGTATTCATCGTACTCGTGGCTTAGCGCTGGGTCTAGGTTGGCAAGCATCTTGTCGATTTCTTCATCAGTGCGCGCGTCTTCGTAGACGTCAATGTAATATACCTTGACCCCGATTTCCTTTGCGGCCTCATTTATGATTGGGACAGCGCGCTCGCAAAAGTCACACCCAGCATACCCATAGTACAAGATTGCGGTCATTCCATCCTCGTATGCCTTGTTTGATTGTGCCATGGTCATGGCAAGGAATGCATGGTCATCGTCCAACAGCCAGAGATACTTGCTCATGTCGGCTTTGGTGCCTTCTGTTTCAGGCGATTGCTGTGATGTCGTAGAAACATCAACGGCAGATATGCTTGTCGAGATGGAAGAAATGGCGCTGGAACCATTGCATCCGGCAAGCAGGACGGCAAGCAAAGCCAATGCGATTTTTTTCATGTGTGAGCTCCTTTCGTTGCTTGCGCATGGACATTGGGCGATTTGCCATGCAACAAGCTTTCGCGGTACATGTTAACATGACTTTATGCTGCTTGTTCGAACAATATTGTTAATATGTTCTTATGATGCCTTAGGAGATATTTAAGGTTTGTCGTGTTTTATTGGCTATGCGAAATGGAGTATAATAGAAAAAGTTCAGGAGGTATTTATCGTGAAGAAATGGACTGTGTGCATCTTATCGGCATTGCTTTTGGCGGGTTGTTCGAATAATTCCGCAGCGATTAGCAGTGTGGCAAATTCAACGGCAGCGGTCAGTCAAGGCGGTGAGACTGCCAACAGCGCCGAGGATATCAATATGGTCAATCCTTGGACAGAAGTCGCTAACGTAGAAGAAGCTGCAAAGGAGGCTGGCTTGCAGGAATTCGCAGTTCCTGAGATTCCAGCGGTTGTCGACACGGTGACGCAAGAGGACGCTACGATCAGTTTTATGGAGAATATTGCCGAGGTTTCCTATTCTAACGATGACAATGAGCTTGTCATCCGCAAAGGCAATGGAACCGAGGATGTTTCGGGCGTGTATTCCGATTACAGCGAGCAAAGGGATATTGATGTCAATGGCATGCTTGTGCATGTATCCGGGACGCAAGGGACAATTCACATCGCGACATGGAGCGATGGCGAGAACGCCTATTCCTTGACATATAACATCATGTATCCAGGTAAGGGTTTGAGCGAGGAGCAGGTCAGGGAAATCGTTGCAGGAATGAAATAAGCCGCAATCAACGATATTTATCGAAAAGGTCTTGCAAATATAAAATAGTCGGCTATAATCGTTGCCATCGGCAAGGAGGTGCGTCATGGGATTTTGGATGAATGCGATTGTTTCAAAGAATTGTTTCATGGCACCGTTGCCGAAAGGAGACTGATTTATGACACGGGGACTGGTTTTTTTACGATTGTTTCCGTGTTTTTGTTTGATGTCATATCGGCTTGGCTGATTGGCATATAGTGAGAAACGGAGGGAAATGATGAAGAAAGTTCTTACTACAGTAGCATCTTTTGCATTAGCGGTGACGTTGGCTGCTTGCTCTGGGTCGAGCAGCGTTACGCCTGCTGCAAGCGTTGTCCAAGACGGTTCCACAGGATCTGTTTCATCTTCTAGCGTAGGCAGCGAAGCTGGCGGCACGATCTCTGGCAAGATCGGTGTCATTCTCGTCGGCGATGAGAACGAAGGCTACACAGCGGCGCATATGGAAGGTATCGCAACTGCCGCAAAGGCATTGGGTATTCCAGACAATCAGATTATTTGGAAATACAATATCGGTGAGACACAGGATTGCGAAGACGCAGCCGTCGACCTTGTGGATCAAGGCGCAACATTGGTTGTCTCAAATAGCTATGGACACCAGACATTCATGGAAACTGTCGCAAGCAACAATCCTGATGTCACGTTTATTGCGATGACGGGAGATGGCGCGGCTACCTCGGGCCTGTCCAACTTTAAGAATGCGTTCAACCAGACATACCAGTCGCGCTACGTCTCTGGTGTGGTTGCTGGCATGAAGCTTGCCGAGCTGGTTGCCGATGGTACTGTTTCCAAGGAAGCAACACCCGATGCATATGTTGGCGATGACATCAAGATTGGCTATGTCGGAGCTTTCCCATATGCAGAGGTTGTTTCTGGCTACACGGCTTTCTATCTGGGCGTCAAGTCTGTCGTTGAAAACGTTCACATGTTTGTAGAGTACACAAACAGTTGGGCTGATTTGACAAAGGAAGCCGAGACAGCGAACTCTTTGATTGCCAAGGGCTGCGTGATTATTTCGCAACATGCGGATACAACAGGCGCGCCAAGTGCCATTCAGTCTGCGTTTGAGTCAGGCAAGGTTGTTTATTCCGTTGGCTACAATGTATCCATGTTGTCTGTTGCTCCAGATGCTGCGTTGACATCTGCTTCCAACGATTGGTCGGTATACTATACGTATGCGTTCTCCAAGTGGTTGGATGGCAATTCCCTGGGCATTGCTACAGATTGGTCCGAGGGCTATGATACAGGCGCCGTATGCATTACAGAGCTTGGCAAATCTGTCGCCGAAGGCACAGAAGAGAAAGTCGCCGAGGTCGAGGATGCCATCAAGTCAGGGACACTGAATGTCTTTGATTCCGCTGCGTTTACGGTTGGCGGCGAGATGATCGACGATGAACTGATGGTTGACCTGGATTTTGACGGCAATGGCGACATCAAGCCGGTGGAAGACGGCATCTTCTATGAGTCCAACACAAAAGCTGGATTCAGGAGTGCGCCATACTTCTCGCTTCGCATCGATGGCATTGAAGAGGCTGGTGTGTAATCTTTAGAAAGAATTGAAATGCACGAAGGGAGATACGCGAAAACGTTCTCCCTTATGCTGTTTGAAAGGGGAGATTTGATGAAAGACAGTTCAGCGGTCAGAATGGACAAAGTGACGAAACGCTTTGGCTCTGTGTTGGCAAACGATGCCGTGTCAATGAATATCAACTATGGGGAGATTCTTTCAATCCTAGGGGAAAATGGTTCTGGCAAGACCACGTTGATGAACATGTTGGCGGGTATATATTATCCCGATGAAGGCGATATGTATGTCAATGGCAAAGAGGTCGCTATTACCAGCCCGCATGATGCGTTTGAGCTTGGCATTGGCATGATCCATCAGCATTTCAAGCTGATCGATGTATTTACTGCTTCCGAAAACATCATCCTTGGCCTCAAGGGGGAGAAGATGACATACGACTTGGCGCAAGTGGATCAAAAGGTCGAGCAGATAGCAAGGCAATACGGCTTTGACATCGATCCGCGGCAGAAAGTGTATGAGATGAGCGTTGCCCAAAAGCAGACGCTGGAAATCGTGAAGATTTTGTTTAGGGGAGCAAACATATTGATCCTCGATGAACCAACGGCAGTCCTTACCCCGCAGGAAACGGAAAAGCTTTTCAACATTCTTAGGGCAATGCGCGCCGATGGCAAGGCGATCGTCCTGATCACCCACAAGCTTAACGAGGTTTTGGAGCTTTCTGACCGCGTTACGATTCTTCGGAAAGGAAAATACATTACAACCATTCCTACGCCGGTAGCCAATGAACAGATATTGACCGAGGCAATGGTAGGGGAAAAAGTCACGCTGGATATCAATCGTCCCATGCCTGTCGACAGGGAAAAGAGGCTGGAAATTCGCAATGTAACGGTATATGGGAAAGATCGTGTAAAGGCGCTCGACAGAGTTGGGTTTGATGTCTACAGTGGTGAAATCCTGGGTATTGCGGGCATCTCTGGATGTGGGCAGAAGGAATTGCTGGAATCGATTGCCGGCTTGCAGGCGATCGAGGAAGGTGGATCAATTCGTTATTTTTCGCCGGAAGGCGGGAAACATGAACTTGCCAAGGCAAGGCCAAGGGAAATCCGCGACCTTGGGATCCATTTGTCGTTTGTGCCAGAGGATCGCCTCGGCATGGGGCTTGTGGCTTCCTTGGGCATGGTGGAAAACATGATGTTAAAGGATTACGACAAAGGAAAATCCCCGTTTTTGGACAAAAGTGGACCAAAGAAGCTAGCAGACGATGTGAAGCAAGAACTTGACGTTTCAACGCCATCTCTAGATACGCCGGTGCGAAAGCTTTCCGGTGGAAATGTTCAGAAAGTCCTTGTTGGCAGGGAGATCGCGGCAGAGCCTTCGGTCTTGATGACGGCATATGCCGTTCGTGGACTGGATATATCCAAGTCCTACACGATCTACAATCTGTTGACAGAACAAAAGATGAAAGGTGTTGCGGTTATATATGTCGGCGAGGATCTTGATGTGCTGCTTGCCTTGGCGGACCGCATTCTTGTCTTGTGCAGTGGAAAGGTCAATGGGATCTTTGATGCGCGCAAGGTGACAAAAGAAGAAATCGGCAGGAGAATGACGAATCTTGCCAAGGGGGATGCATGAAGAAACAGAGGTTTGAAAAGCAACGTGAAACGGTCAAGGAGCCGTTGATTCATATTGTCAAGCGAAGCGATGTGCCCTCTTGGCAATCGTGGACGATCCGCATTGTAGCGGTCTTGCTGGGAATGATGGCGTGCGCGCTTTTTATACAATGCATCACGGGCTTAAACCCTTTTGCAGTATTTAGATCGATGTGGGAAGGCGTGTTTGGCACAAAGGGACGGATTTGGCAGATGATCAAGGAAGCATCGTTGCTATTGTGCATTGCGGTTGGATTGGCACCATCGTTCAAGCTTCGCTTCTGGAATGTCGGCGCCGAGGGACAAGTGTTGATTGGCGGACTTGTGTCTGCCGCAATGATGATTAATTACGGTGGCAAGATTCCTAATAGCATCCTTTTGTTCATGATGATGGTGCTAGCGGTATTGTGCGGCTCTCTGTGGGGGTTGATACCCGCATACTTTAAGTCCAAGTATCAGACAAACGAGACATTATTCACGTTGATGATGAACTATGTCGCCCTGCAGCTGGTAGAGTTTTTTGTGGATATCTGGGACAAGAAACAATCGCATTCGGTTGGCGTCATCAATGCGCAGACAAAGGCTGGCTGGATGCCGCAGATTGCAGGTCAACAGTTTCTGACCATGGCGATTATCGTTGCGATTGTGACGGTGGGCATGTATTTCTACCTAACGACTTCTAAGCAAGGATTTGAAATCACGGTTGCGGGGGAAAGCGAGAATACAGCGCGCTATGCTGGAATTTCGGTTTCTAAGGTTATCATGCGTACGGTTGCGATTTCCGCTGGCATTTGTGGGCTGGCTGGTTTCATGGAGGTCAGTACGGTAAGCCATACGATTTCTTCCTTGACAGCAGGGGGCAGGGGCTTTACAGCGATCATCGTTGCTTGGCTTGGCAAGTTCAACCCCGCAGCAATGGCTTTGATCACGTTTTTGCTAAGTTTTATGTCAAGGGGAGCCAACCAGATCGCTTCTGACTTCAACTTTAATAAGCATGCTTCAAATATCTTGATCGGCATCATCCTGTTCTTTATCCTTGGCAGTGATTTTTTCATTAACTACAAGCTTGTCTTCAGACAGAAGACAAAGGAGGAAAGCTGACATGGCAATGACATCATGGGTCGCTTGGATTGTGGCGGCGATAACTTTTGGCACAATCATCATGTATGGTTCTGTCGGCGAAATCTTAACGGAAAAAGCAGGGAACTTGAACCTAGGTGTCCCAGGGATCATGTATCTTGGGGCGATAGGATCGCTTGCAGGTGCGTTTTTTTACGAAAATGGAAATCCTGAAGCAATCCCCTTGGTCAGTGCGCTCATTGCCTTGGCTTGCGCTTTGGCGGCGTCTTTGCTCGGGGGATTGTTGTATTCGTTGATGACCGTGACATTGCGAGCCAACCAGAATGTCACTGGATTGACGCTGACGATTCTTGGAGGCGGCATTGCTAATTTCTTTGGGGGATCATTGGTGAAGCTATCTGGTGGCGTGGGGCAAATCTCAGTAGCTGCAGCCAGTTCCGCCATCCGCGCACAAATTCCTGTTCTATCAAGCGGGCTGGGTTTTGTTGGGAAAATTCTTTTCTCTCATGGGTTGTTGACATATGTGGCTGTTGTGATTGCGTTGGCAGCGCACTTTGTCTTGAATAAAACGCGCATTGGCCTGAATCTTAGGGCAGTTGGCGAAAATCCTTCCACGGCTGATGCGGCAGGCATCAATGTTACGCGCTACAAATATGTAACGACATGCATTGGCGCAATGATTGAAGGGCTTGGCGGAATGTATTACGTCATGGACTACGTCAAGGGCACATGGGATGCCGGCGGAAGCCTAGAAGCGCTGGGATGGCTGGCGGTCGCCCTTGTCATCTTTACGTCTTGGAAGCCTAGAAATGCTATATATGGCGCATATCTGTTTGGCTTCTGTTATTGGGTGTATCTGTATATTCCTTCTGGTCTTTCGGCGCAGTTAGCAAAGATGCTTGGCGCCGCCAACATTACATACATGCAGAACCTGTATCGTATGATTCCGTATCTTGTCACCATTGTTGTGCTTGTATTCGTTTCAAAGCGAAAGAAAAGGGAAAACCAAAATCCTGCGAGCCTTGGCATATCATACTTTCGAGAGGAACGGTAAAAGCCATTGTCTATCAAAAGTCTTTGATCTAGAATGATTGGGTAGAGGAAGCATATGAAAAAAAAGAAGTTAAAAGCTAATAAGAAAAAAACAAATTTCAAAAAAATCAAATCGTTGAAAATTCCAAGACAAAGCAATAATGCCAATTCTTTGGAAGAATTGACGAGTATTAAGGAAAGCAGTGGCATTGAAGAGATTGACTTGGAGACCAATTCTCTTGGATCATTGTTCAAAGACAAAGAAAGAGCCGGTGATGCGGTGGATGACAATGATTCGATCATTCTTGGAGGACACAATGCCTTGATGACCATGGAAATGGCTGAAAAGGCGATCCAGGAAGATGACTCGATTATTCTGATTGATTCTAGACCGAAAAAAGCATATGCCTCCGGCCATATTCCTGGCGCAATAAACGTTGAGGAAAAAGACATTGGAAACAAGATAGAAAGCCTGATCCCCGAAAAGACCCAACGGATATTCGCATATTGCCAAGCGGGCAGAAGCTCGGCGAATGTTTGCCGGTTGTTGGAAAAAATGGGATACGAAAACGTTGTCGATCTGGGTTCTATTGTGAACTGGACAGGACCACTGGAATCTTTGTAAAATAGATAACCGTCGTAACGACGGTTTTTTAGGAGGTAAAAGCATGAGTTGGTATGATGAAGCGTTTTTTTACCATATTTATCCATTGGGTCTATTGGGAGCGCCAAAGATAAACGACTATGGCGAAACGGTACATCGGTTGCGGGAATTAGACCCGTGGATTGCGCACATGAAAGAGATGGGCGCTAGCGGCCTGTACATTGGACCGTTGTTCGAGTCTGTGGGGCATGGCTATGAGACAACCGACTACAAAAAGGTTGATCGACGCCTGGGTGATAACGATGATTTAAAGGATTTTGTCGCAAAGTGCCATGCGGCAGGCATCCGCGTTGTGTTGGATGGGGTGTTCAATCACACGGGAAGAGATTTCTTTGCTTTCAAGGATATCAAGGAGAAGCGTGAAAACAGCCAGTATATCGATTGGTATCGCAATGTGAATTTCCATGGCAATAATGAATATAACGATGGTTTTTCATACGACAATTGGGGAGGATACAACCTGTTGGTAAAGTTGAACCAGCGCAATCCGCAGGTACAAGAGTATATTTGCGATGTTATTCAGTTTTGGCGGGATGAGTTTGCTATTGATGGCATACGTCTGGATGCAGCGGATGTCCTTGATTTTGGCTTTATGGAAAGATTGCGCCGCAAGGCGGATGAAATGGATTGCGATTTCTGGCTCTTGGGCGAAGTAATTCATGGAGAATATTCGCGCTGGGTCAATGCGCATACATTGCATTGCGTTACAAATTATGCGTTGTACAAGGCACTGTATTCTGGACACAACGACCATAACTATTTTGAGATTGCCCATACGATCAAGCGCCTTGGCGACATGGGGACAATGCGTCTATACAATTTCGTCGATAATCACGACGTGGAAAGAATCTATTCGAGGCTTAGAAACAAGGCGCACTTTGTTCCTGTCCATGTCCTGCTGTTTGCATTGCCTGGGATGCCATCGATCTACTATGGCTCGGAATTTGCGATCGAGGGAAGGAAACAGCGGCATAGCGATGATTCTTTGCGTCCAATGGTGAACCTCGATGATTATGCGGACAATGTGTACTGTAAGCTGATCACTGCGCTGGGCATGGCGCGCAAGGAAACCCTTGCGTTGTCGTATGGCTCCTATCGAGAGCTATATCTTTCCACAAAACAGTATGCCTTTGCCAGAGAACTTGATGGTAATTGCGTTGTAGCGGCAGTGAATAACGAAAGCCGTGACGTCGATATCAAGATCCATGGGATCCAGGATGGTGTCTATACAGGCGTTCTATCGGGCGATAGCTTCGAGGTGAAGAAGACACAGGCAACGATTAGGTTGCGCGCTGATGGCGGAGACATCTATATCCCCGAAGGCATTGTTTTTGATCGACCGGCGCCAGTGCAATTGCCCGCCGTAGAAAAACAAAAAGAAGAACTCGATATTGATGAAGTTGTTGCCAAAGCCAATACTGTTTCAAAGCCATATGAAGAAATGACGGTGGAAGAGCTTCAGAACGCAATCCTTGCCAAGATGGCGAAGAACGGCGCCCTCACGGATCGCATGCGCCAGGACGTTGCGCAAAATACTCATCGGGGCAGTCTTCTCAATTGGGTCAGGAGCTTCAGGTAGATGGGCAGAGAAAAAATCATTGTTTCCGACAAGGGAAGGGCATTCCTCGAAAAAGGGCAGCTATGGATGTATCGCAATAATCTTCAGGCAGTCGATAAAGGGGTTGTTGATGGGGACTTCGTTGATATTGTCTCGGAAACAGGGGATTATGTCGCCAGCGGCTTTTATTCTAGCCAAAGCCATGTCGTTTGCCGTATTTTGACGCGCGACAAGATGGCAAGCATTGGCGAGGAGATGTTCAAAGAGCGCCTAAGCTTTGCTTATGAATTCAGGAAGGCAACGGACGCTGCGAATCTAGACAATTGCCGCCTTGTGTATGGCGAGTCCGATGGTTTGCCTGGTCTGATCATCGACCGCTACAACGACATACTATCGGTGCAGATTACCTGTGCCGGGATGGAGAAAAGAAAAGACATTTTATATCGTTGTGTGCTTGAAGTCTTGCAAGAGGACGGTCAGGATGTTCGCTATATTTATGAACGCAATGACTTGAAGGCGCGGGAAAAGGAAGGTCTTGCGCTCTATAAGGGGTTTTATGGTGCGCGCACAGATCCCACGACTGTGATCAATGAGAATGGCTTGAAGATTCTGGTAGATGTGGAGAATGGGCAGAAGACAGGGTATTTCCTGGATCAAAAGCATAACCGCATGCTTGTTCGCAATATTGCAAAGGGAAAGAAGGTTTTGGATTGCTTTAGCCATACGGGTGGTTTTGCCCTGAACGCTGCCAAGGGTGGCGCTAGAGCGGTTGTGGCGGTGGATGTTTCCCAGACTGCATTGGATCTAGGTCATGAGAATGCCTGCCTGAATTCCCTGGAATCGATAGTTTCTTTTGAACAAGCAGATGTATTTGAATATCTTGCGGGATTGAAAAAGAATGACTTTGACGTTATTGTGCTGGATCCTCCGGCGTTTACAAAATCAAGGCGCACGGTTGGCAATGCATATAACGGCTATCTTCAGATCAATCGCATGGCAATGGAATTGTTGAAGGGCGGCGGGTATCTTGCGACATGCAGTTGTTCCAGGTACATGGAAAACGCATTGTTTGAGCAGATGTTGAAAGAGGCGGCATTGTCCGCAGGTGTCATGTTAAGGCAAGTGTCTGTTACCCAGCAAAACGCAGATCACCCCGTTCTTTGGGTTAACGATGAGACTTCATACCTGAAATTCTATATTTTCCAGATTATATGAAAAAAGATTGCGCGTGATTGCGCAATCTTTTTTAGCGGTCGTTGATGTTGCGTGACTTCATCGTTGGAAACAACAAGACATCGCGGATGGAGTCGGTTCCCGTCATTAACATCACTAGACGGTCGATGCCAATGCCGATGCCACCTGTCGGAGGCATGCCATATTCCAGAGCCTCGACATAGTCCTCGTCCATTTCGCTTGCTTCTTCATCGCCCAGGTTCTTGAGCTCCAATTGTCTTTCGAAACGTTCTTTCTGGTCGATCGGGTCATTTAGCTCGGTAAAGGCGTTGTCAAACTCAACGCCGCAGATTTCTAGCTCAAAGCGCTGTGTGAAACGCGGGTCGGCGGGATCCTTCTTTGCCAGCGGGGAAATTTCAATTGGATGACCATAGATGAAGGTTGGCTGAATAATCTTGTCTTCGCAAAATTCATCAAAGAACAAAGAGATGATGTTGCCAACGGTTCTTTGGTGAGGGGCAACCTCAACGTTATGTTCTTTTGCCAACTGCAGTGCTTCCTCCACGCTCATAGACTGGCGGAAGTCTACGCCGGTGATTTCCTTGACGGCATCTACCATGTTCCATCTCTTGAAAGGAGC
>OMYM01000410.1 GCA_900315225.1 uncultured Erysipelotrichaceae bacterium
ATGTGGAGTTGGGAGGAGTATTACTACAGGTATGGTTTTGTTGTAGGCATGGCTGGGAACATTAAGCATGGACAAGTGACGGTCATAGAGCCTGATGGATACAACAGAAACAGCATCAGGCTCATTGACTCCTTCCCACCCACCACCCGAGAATATCCTGATATTATCATGATACTGAATGAGACATACTATGATTTTACACATCTTATGGAGATGGATACGGATGTAGACTTCATGGAGAATTTCAAGAAGTTAGAGTGTTTCAAAGGGTATGCGGCTGTACCTGTCGTTGGTGGTGGCACCAACGACAGTGAGTATGAGTTGTTAACGGGTAATTCGATCTCTCTTCTAAACACGTATTCTCCCTTTAACAATCTGTCTCTTTCTTCCAGCAATTCCATTGCTGGGTATTTGAAGGAATTGGGATATGCGACCATGGGAGCGCATTCTGAGGTTTCTTCTAACTATCATAGGGAATCTTCATGGGAGGATTTAGGGTTGGAGCAGACTTGGTTTGATCAAGCGTTTGAGGATCTTCAGTATGATGGAAATAGACCAAGAGCCACAGATAGTTCTGTCTTTAAGAACTTCTCTCGTCTCTATGAGGGAATGCCCTCTGACAAGCCCAGATTTGGCTTTCTAATCACGATTCAGAATCATGGTGGATGGTCGGACAATCCAGCGGAATTCGACCGTGTACACGTTCTATCGGGCGATAGAACGGATGAGCTGGAGGAGTATCTGACAAGCATGCAAATGACGGATGCGTTCATCCAAGAACTGACGGAATACTTCCGTGGCACGGATAGAAAAGTCATTGTATGCATGGTAGGCGACCATGCTCCGGCGTTTATCCCACAGTTTAATTCTGGGACAGATGACGATTATCTGCGCAAGCGACAAGTACCGTATTTCATTTGGTCGAATTACATCGACACAAATGAAATGCCCCTTAGCAGGAATGTTGACCTATGCGCTTTATCTCCGTATGCCATGTATTGTGGTGGCTTGCCCATATGCCCATACCATATGAATATCATCAACCTTTCCCAGACAGTCCAATGCTTTACAAATGTGACAACACCAGGTGAGGGAGAAGAATACTTTGGCAATACCTTGGGCTATGTCTTGTCCAATGGAGAAATCCACAGCATTGATGAAGACACGGAAGAGGGAATGCTATTGAGAAACTACTTCTACTCCGAATACAATCTTTTGGCTGACCGAAACAAAGTCAAAGAACTCACCATGACAACAAAGTAATTCCCATGATGTCATTTCTGATGTATAATGGCGGAGGAGGAAAGAAACATGAAACGAATATTAGCTATTGGCTTGGCAAGCGTTATGTTCATGGGATGCTCTGGAAATGCCCGCAACATCTCCCTAGAATCCAGCGTTGAGCCAACAAGTGAATCAACAGATGGATCGACCGATATCGTTGAAACAGAACTTTTAGGTTTGCACGTTGAATTCGCTGAAGATGTGGATGTCGAGATAGAGGATGGCGCAGAAGTCTTGCTCGATCCCGATAACGCTGATGTGGGATTGGTGTTTTTGACCGATCGGACAGTCACCGACCTTGAGATCGTTGAACTGACATTCCTTGACGTAGACCAACAAGGGGAAATCCTATGGTACGCGGAAACGGTGTATTCACAGCCTGAATTGACAGCAGACGACCCTCTGTTGGTGATCTTCCCTGCCTTTGGCGACATGCCTTCCTACGGCATCGAATTCACCGATACAGATGGCACAAGAATAACCAACACCATTGGCATCAGTGGCATGGATGGTTCATTGTTCCTGGATTACGGAACATTCGTCTATGACATGCCAGAAGAGGCAACCCAAGCATATGTCACGGCAGAATTCGCACCCGATGAATTACCAGACAATTCCACGCTATACGTCATTGGCGATGAAGAAGATCCTGATCTCAGAGTCATGTTCACGACTGACCAAACCGTAACAGGCTTTGAAGTACTTGTTCTTGGCATGAGTGACATCGACCAAAACGGAAATATTATCTGGGATAAGCAAATCGAATACATGATCCCTGAATTTACGCCAGAGGAGCCATTGGTGGTCTATGCACCAAATCCTGGAGACTTGCCATCCCTAGGTATTTCCTACACCGATATCGATGGAACAGAAAGATTCTTCGTTCTCTCCATCAGTGGATATGATGGTTCTCTGGTTATGTCGGAAGAACCCCTTGACTAGATTCTTTGCGCGCTAGAAATCATTCTTCTTGCCTATAGGCAAGAAGAATGATTTTTTTCTTTGCTTTTGGGGAGAGTGTGTTTTGTCGTTTATCAAGAATCGATAGAAGAGTTATCTATACGGTAATACGTTTACAACCCCAAAATTAACATGTGTATTTACCAGAACATAGGAACAAAATAACTATTGATATCTAATAACAATCATGTATAGTAATATCACGGACATTTGATGGAGGTAGATGAAAATGAAATTTAGAAGTGACTATGTGACAAACTCTTCTTCAAGCAGCTTTGTTGTTGCTCGCAAGGGGGAATTCAACGAAAAACAGAAAGAGGCA
>OMYM01000409.1 GCA_900315225.1 uncultured Erysipelotrichaceae bacterium
ATATGTAGAATTCTGCATCCTCTGCCTGCTGTTATATGCGGAACGATTGTAAATATCTGTTCCAGATATTTGATCGTTCCAGTATAAAAACGCGTATTATAGCGAATATTCTGAAGAATATGAAACATATAACGAACCTAAATCTGAAGATCGTGTGAATTTGCTGGAATTGATTCTCCACATTCAAGAAAACCGCCTGCTCCGTGATGTCGAAGGACTAAAGGCGCATTTCTGGGACATGGTCGTTGTAGATATTCTGATTAACAATACGGACCGCAATAATGGAAACCGGGGCTTGGTTTTTAATGGGGAAGTGTATAAGATTGCTCCGGTTTATGACAATGGAAACGCATTTTCCAACAAAACGACAGACGAAAAAATCCGAAGGCTTTTGTCGGATCAAAAAACGCTTGAAACAAGCGTCCTTGGTTCCTCTATGACGATTTACGACTACAAAGGACACATGTTAAACGGTGCCAAAATGCTTCAGCTGGACTATGGTTGTTTAAGAGAGGCAATAAAAAGAAATGTCCCTCTCATTGGCGAGCGCATGAATGACATTGCGCATATGATCGATGAGATCTCGGAATCCTTTAACGACATTCAAATTTGCAGTCCAGAAAGAAAAGAGTATTACAAGGCTGGCTTGAGAATCCGATACGAAAAGCTTCTCCTTCCTGCTTATCAAAGGTTAGCCACGTAAAAAACAACAGGGGATGTTGATGACATTGATATCAACATTCCTTTTTTTGTCTGGCATCTTGACTTCCAGGATATCCCCAGTTTCCTTATCAATGCCAAGCTTCTCTTTCGTCACCGTCATGACGACCGCAAAGGGATGTAAGTTGTCGGTGTGGAGGAAAACCACATCATTGGGACGCTCCGTCAACAGCCCATATGTCCTCTTGGTATGGGCGTAGAGTTGGTCTCTTAGACTATACTCAGATGTACGATTACGTGGAATTCTGCATCGTCTGCCCGCTGTTATATGCAGAACGATTGTAAATATCTGTTCCAGATATTTGATCGTTCCAGTATACTTTAGCACCAAAATGGAAGCCGACATGTGGAAGGAAGGGGAGAAAGAGGCGGAACAGGAGACCGCCCGGGAAGAGAACCGCGAGGACGAGAATGCTGCGCAACGGGATGAGCTTAAGAAGCTCAAGCTAGAAATCAAGCAATTGAAGCATTCGCTTAGCGAAGCCAACAAAAAGGCAATGGAGGAACACGCCGAGTACGAGAAAGAACATGTCCTTTTGGAAAGGGAACGAAGAGAACTTGCGGATCTCAGGGACCTTGCGTTCAACCGTGAACAGGGCGATTTCGCCGAAGTGGTCGAAAGACAGATCGAATACCCCTATAACAACAAGCATCGCATTGTCAGCTACGATGGGTTCGACAACTTCCTGAAGCTGATGCGACGCATGCTACCGGACGTTGGGTTTGTCGAGGTGAACGACAACATTGACACCCAGGTGATCCACCATGCGGACATTGTCTTTGTCCCGACCAACTACCTCTCCCATTCCGCCTTTAACAAGATCAATTCGGCGGTCAAGAAATTTGGCTTCCCAATGCGCTACTTCTCCTATTCTTCCGCCGAGAAGTGTGCCGAGCAGCTCATTGAAATGGATGAGAAGAACTAAGATGACACAGGGCAGATGCCCTGTGTCTTTTGTTGCTTGCGCGCAAGGTGTTGTCTGTGATACATGTTGGTGAAAAATATTACATTTTGATTGTCTGTAATTCACATAAAATCAACATGAATATACAAATGAAAATATCACTTGATTTTTCAAGAAAAAATATTGATGACTTACTGGCTGATGTGTGGTATAGTATATTCATTCCCATTCTCTTGGAGGTTATTGGAATATAGCCAGTTATCTTGCTTGGGCATGGCAATCCGGAACCAATGTGCAAGCATGCGAAATATACCGTCCTTGCGGTGCAGTGTATTACTGTCCAGGCAAGCTTTTCATATACTGGAACAGATATTTACAATCGTTCCGCATATAACAGCAGGCAGATGATGCAGAATTCTACCTATTTCAGCCAGTGTGCTAGGTTCTTTGACAACTGAATCAATGAAAGACTATCTTAGATGTGCGCCACGCTGAAAAAGGGGCGCAATGCCCCTTTTTCAAGCGTTCAATGCATCACTGAGATTCTTTGGGATGCCACGCGGTCCTCGGATCGTCACAATGCCATATTGCGATGACAATACGTTAAGGCGAAAACGATCAGCTGGATATCTTCGCATAAGCTTGATGGTCATAAGTTCACTGATCGTCAGATCTTTGTCTTGGTATCGATAAGGGATATTTGTCTCTGTCACAAGGCACTTGAAGAGAATGGCAGAGTAGGGAATCCCTACGTACATGAACACGGTGTCATTCACCTTGATGCCTTTGGCTTGTTTCCATTGGATCTCGGTGTTCTTTTCAAATGCGCCAATAATGTCGTAGTACTTCGGATTGGAAGGAATGACCCATTCCCTTGGCGGTCGCATCTGCTGTCGAGTTTTCGCAGATGCCGTAGCCAGAAAACTATCCGACAGCAAACGCGTGATTTCCGCAAAGGAAACAGTGCCATCCAGCGTGACGCCTAGCCAATTCCCCCTGGCTCCACGCTGTCCACGAAAGAAACCAGGCTGCTTGACAAACATATCCACCAACATGATGTCTGGCATCTTGACTTCCAAGATATCCCCCTTTTCCCTGACAACCGCAAAAGCATGCATGTTGTCGGTGTGAAGGAACACAGCATCGTTGGGACGCTTGGCGTAAGGGTGTTCTGGCAATAGCCCATATGTTTTCTTGATATGGGCATAGAGGCGATCCCTTAGGCTACTTTCCATCAGGGAAACTGGTGAAACTGCCTCTTTCTACTTCAGGCCATTGTTCCTTTGCGTTAACAAAAGACTTGATCATGAACGACATGTTCCTGGCAAGGTTTCTCATCGTCTGCAAGCCTTCCAAATCTTTCAAGGCATCTTCTGCCGTAAAGCCATGGATCTGGTTCCAGTATGTGCTGGAAGCAACGGGCATGCTTGAAATGGTGAAATACTTGTTCAACACATCGAATGATGCAGTGTTTCCCCCACGGCGGCAAGAAACGACAGCTGCACCGACTTTCATGTGCTTGGGAATGTTTCCTGTGCTGTAGAACAATCTATCCATGAAGGAAATCAATGTTCCATTGGGCGAGCCGTAATACACAGGGCTTCCTACGACAAGACCATCCGCTTCCTTCAGCTTTTGTGCCGTCTCATTCACCAAATCATCAAAGACACACTTGCCAAGCTCACTGCATCTTCTGCAAGCGATGCATCCACGGATGGGCTTGTTTCCAACATGAACAAGCTCTGTCTCGATTCCTTCACTGTCAAATACCTTGATCATTTCAGCCAATGCCGTAGCAACACATCCATTTGGATGCGGACTACCATTCAACAATAATACTTTGGGCATACTCTTTCTCCTTTTACACCTTGGTATTATACCAGATGCCTCAAGAATCTGGAACAGCTTTCTGCAAGGCTCCTGCATATAACATGCATGTGATGCAGAATTCCACCTGATTGTGCATCTGGGTATATTTGGTATAATGGGTAAGTCGAAAAAGGGACAGGGAGGAAAAAATGACTATCAAGGAATACATTGACGCGCAGGATGAATCCGTGCGCGAAAGGCTTGGACAAATATACGCATGCATACAGCACGCCATTCCCGAGGCGCAAGAACGCATGTCTTGGCAAATGCCTACGTTCTGGAAGGGAAGAAACATCATTCATTTTGCACCAGCGAAAAAACACATTGGCATCTATCCAGGTGCCGAGGCTGTGGAAGCATTTCAAGACAGGCTAAAGGGATACAAGACAAGCAAAGGAGCGATTCAATTGCCCAATGACAAGGAGTTGCCGTTGGATCTGGTCGCAGATATCGCAAAATGGAGCTATGAAAGAAACAAGAAATAGTCGCATGGAAGAGTTGGAAGGATATTTTATCGAGACTTTTGTCAAGAAGGAAAAAAGGGAACGCCTTAGGCATGAGTTGTCGCATCCAAACAAGCGATACGCAGGACTGGATCGGTTTTGTCATCAAGCTGAAGCGTTTCTTGACCAAAGAAAGATCCATCTGCAAGGAGATGATCTGGAAAGGCAGATGGAATTTGTTTCGTTTGTAGGAAAACACAAGGGACAATGCCTTATTCTTGCGGCAGATGTGTATCCTGATGGACAGACAATGGAGCTAGAGGAAGCCTTGTCTTTTGCGACCAAATGGACGGAAGAGGTCATTATCATTCATCATGGCTTTGCGATTGTCTTTGGGGAAGCGATGAAAGGAGGCAGGGACAAGTATCTTTTGTTGGAATCATAAATCACATTAGATTCACATAAAGATAACGTTATTCTCAGACAATCAATCTGTGGTAAATGATATAATACATGCGTGAATGGCAAAATAACAACGTCCCGAAGCGATTCGGCTATTTGCGTTAATAGATGTTACAGATGGACCGCAGACCGAAAGGTGGAAAAGAAACGATGAAAGAGGTGTTTATGAATTTTTTGAACAGAATCACGAAGGTGTTCTTTGCCGGAGCATTGGCGGCGACTTCTTTTACAGCTGTCATTGCGGAAGGAACGGACATTGAAGCGCAGAAGGCTGCGTTCAAGTCTACGCTTGCTAGCAAGGGCAATGCTGAAATCGGATCATACAAGGTAGAGAAAATCAAGGATGGCGTCTACCACATGGATGAGAACACTACGACGGTTCCGGGCGGCGCAACAATCCCTGACTATATCGACAGGGAGACGGGCGAAACTGTTTCGGGTGTTTTGAACAATCCTTCCGATATGTATTTTGTGGTGACGGGCAAGGAAGTTGTCATGATCGATGGCGGCGATGTCCTCAGGAGCCAAGAGAAGTATGACTCCGCGAAGTTTATCATCGAAGCAATGACGGATGGCAAACCATTGTCGTTCATCCTCACACATGGCCATAGCGACCATGTCAGGATGTTAACGACCCCAGGTGTCCTTGACAATGTGAATGTCAAGGCGGTATATGTGGGTAAGGATGATTATGTGGATGGCAAGGTGGTAGGATCAACAACAGGAACCCCACTGCCACTTCTTGTTGACCTAAACAAGGTCGTCTTGGTCGAAGATGGCAATTCATTTACCATCGATGGCCTCAAATACGAGGTGATTGGCATTCCTGCCCATACGCCGGGTTCCCTGGCGGTTGTGCAAAGAGACAAGGAAGTCATCTTTACGGGTGATTCCATTGGCTCTGGCTTTGTATGGGCATTCTGGATGTATGGCAACAACCCTTTGGGAGCATTGCAGGATGGAATCAAACGACTACAGACTGTTGTTACTTCCATGGCAAACCCAAGAATCCTGGCTGGCCACAGATGGCAACAGTTCACCAATATGTTTGGTGACAGCAACCCCAACGAAATGTCCATCCAGTATCTGAATGACATGAGCGCGGTCATTAGCGGCCTTGCGGATGGGACAACCCTGCGTTCCCCATATACATTACGTGGAAACGATGCGGATATTGAACTCTCGGCGATTGGCTCCAAGGCAAAAGTCGACACCCAGCAAGAACCGATCGATGCCTATCTCAAGGGATTGATCACCATGGACGAGGCATACGTCTACAGTGGTTCCAGCAAGCTGTCCACGGAATCTGTCAATGCCGTGGCAGCACCGACCTTCGTCATCTTCCCAGATGGACAGATGAGCGATGAGGATGCCCAAAAGCTTCTTGATGAAGCGGGTTATACCGAGATCCTTGATCGTTCCGCCTCCAAGGCATATGTCATGCGTCCCGTGGATGGCAAGAAATTTGGCGAAAAAGACGTGGAAAGATACCTTGGCGTGCTTGCGTCCAAAGTGGGTGTCTGTGAAAACTTCAAGCTCATTGGCATTGGCAATGGCGCTACATTCATTAACAAGTATCTGTCCAAGTACATGAACTTTGTCTCTGGACTGGCCTTGATCGGTGGTGAAGCGGGTGAAACACCACAAGCATCTGTCCCGACATACATTGCGGCAGCCGATGCTGCGGCATATATCGCTGCCAACAAAGCGGAAGCGACAGGCGAAGGCACATATGCCAACCCTAACAGCAGGTTTGAAATTGTTGTTACAGCGGATGCGCCTAAGACGAACGCCGAAGGTCTTGCGGACGCATGGGACAAGGTTCTCAAGCTCTATGGACGCATTGGCAACTACATCGAGGAAGAAAAAGCAGTCGGCACTTGGTACACAAGACCTCTGATTTCGGGTGACGAAGAAGTCGATACAACGAGAAAGTATCAGTATTTCGATTCCCTTGAAGCAGTAGAGGGATACACAAGATACGTTAACAAGGAAGATCTTAACGATGATGGAACACTCTCCCTGTGGTATGAGTATGTTCCCGATAGTGTCGTTGATGCAGCAAGAGGAAGCGTTCCAGTTGTCTTCCTGATGCATGGCAACACCAATGATCCAAGAACGCAAATCGATACCGCCGCATGGGCAAACATCGCCGTCAGAGATGGTGTTATTCTTGTTGCGCCTGAATGGCAGGGACATGTCTACCAAGGCTACGCCTATGAAGCAATGAGCGCCAAGCGTGGCGAAGACACAGATGAAACATATGTCATCAGTGTCCTTGAGAAAGTCCTGGAGAAGTATCCACAAGCAGATGCTTCAAGGGTATACATGAGTGGACTATCAGCTGGATCCATGCAAACGACGACATATGGCTTGACCAACCCGAAGTATTTTGCGGCAGGCGGTGGTCATTCTGGACCATTCTCAGGCAATCTAGATGCAGCGCAAAAATACGCGGAAAGCTATGACTTCCCGATTATCTACTTCACTGGCGACAAGGACGAATACCTGATGAGTTCTTTCGATAGCGGTTCGCTCACAGGTGGAGCCATCAATTGCTTGAACTCCTTCATGGTTCTCAACGACATGGACGCTTTGACCCAAGACGACTACGTTGAAGCAAACGCTGAAATCTATGGCGTTCCTTGGGATAGGGTCTACACCATCGAGCCTACCGAAGAGAATATCCCCGAGATCATTGGCGGTGTCTTGACAAACGACAAGGGCGTTGAGATCTCCTTCAATAGAATCAAGGGTTGGGGACACTGGAACTATGCTCCAGATACCGAGTACATGTGGGACTTCATGCGCAACTATTCCCGCGACCCAGCGACAGGTGAACTTTCGTTTATCAGGCAAGGAGTCACCGTTTCCGCCAACACGGATTACCCAGAAAGCGATGCGGAATACCAGGCAACGTTCACCTACAAGGCTTCCAGCAATAAAGTTGAAAGTGTATCGCTCGTAGGAAACTGGACATTCTACACGGAAGACCAGGTAGATGTTCTCATTGGTGGCACAGACATCGACTACACGCTGCCTTATGCATACAAGAAGGGCATGTTCAATACAGGCTATGCTGTAGGCGTATCTGGCGCAGGCTATGCTCCTATTGAGATGGAAAACATAGGCAATGGCTTCTTCAGTGTTACACTGCCGCTTCCAGGAAACGAATACTTCTATGGCTTTGCGGAGAATGGCGATCTTGGCGCAATCAAGAAAGATCCTACAAACATGCCAATTGCGAATGATGGCTCTGATTCTGGCTGGTCACTCATTTGGGTTGGTGACAAGGATCATACACTGGAAGGACAAGAATACATCTACGCAAGGGATGATGAAAAGGTCGGAACTGTTTCGTTTGAGACATATACGGCAGCTGATGGCACGGAACAACCATACGGCATCTATCTGCCATACGGCTACGATGAATCCCATGCTTACCCCGTTCTCTATCTGTCCCATGGTGGTGGCGGAAACGAAGTGGAGTGGATGTACATCGGATCTGCCAAGAATATTTTTGATAACCTGATCGCTGAAGGATCTGTCGAACCTACGATTGTTGTTACAATGGACAACACATACTTCGGTTGGGACATGGACAAGATCAGTGATAATATGCGCAATTATCTGATTCCCGCAATCGAAGAAAAGTACAGCGTCAAGAAGGAAAAGAACGGAAGGGCATTTGCAGGTCTTTCACAGGGTGGCTACACGACTACATCTGAACTCGTGAAATCCCCCGATCTCTACAAATACTTCGGTATCTTCTCCGCCAACTACAGAGCCAAGGATCTGATCCTTGAACAGGCAACGGAAGAAGAACTCCTTGCGCTTAAAGACAACATCTACTACCAGTCTTGTGGCTGGGTTGACAATGGCAATGGTGCCCAAGATAGACGTGGAACAGTCGCGTATATTACTGAAACCCTTTCTAAGTACAGTGACAACTACTACTTTGATTGGAAGAAGGGTGCCCATGACTGGGCGGTATGGAGAGCACAGCTCACCACATTCGCCAAAGAGTACCTCTGGAACTGTTATACTGGATTCCAGCTTGCGGACGGAACGCCATTCTTCCACCTCAGCGAGAATGAACCTCTCTATTGGTATGAAGATGGCATTCGCCAAGGTGTCTATGGCGATCTAAAGAACATCAAGGATACCCAATACAACCATGTGGAAAGAGGCCGTGAGATCTTTGATCCAAACACCGATGCTTGGTATTGGCTAGATGCAGATGCGGAAGGTGCTGTCGCAAGGAACAAGGAAGTCTGGATGCCATATATCTTCCAGGATGAAGAAGCGGGCAGCACAGATGGCAAGTGGGTTCGCTACGACAGATATGGCGAAATGATCAAGGGTTGGTATGCGAATGACAATGGCGTATACTACTACGACCTCAAGACAGGAGCCATGTTAAAGGGAACGCACGAGATCAACGGAAAGACCTACACATTCGATGCAGTGACAGGTATCCGTCAATAAAGGGAATTCTGCACAATCTGCTTGCTGTTAATGCGGAACGATTGTAAATACCTGTTTTAGTATAGAATGTGAGAAGGGTAGCGTTTCTTGAAATGCGGTGGAAAAGTCGAAACCAATAACCTGACTGATGATACTAAAAGTCAAGCCCTTTGTTTATAGGGCTATGTAACGATGGCTTCATGAGTGCAATTCTAGAATATGTTTGGTCTTGGGATAATCAAAAAAGAGGAAGCAGACGCTTCCTCTTTTTTGCATCATATCAAAGCCCATAGAGCAAGGCTAATCAAAAGGGTTGCTAAAAGCATCAAGGTCAAACTGATCCACCACTTTCCACCCTTGTTAAATCCGTAGAAATCCTCCCATGCCTTCTCGCCATCCGTAAATACGACCCTATTGAGATATAATGCTCCATAAAGAGCTACGGGAACTACGCCAAGAAGCACAAATACGCCTGACATTTCCATGTGATCCCAAATGAAATATGTTCCTAGAGCCAATAAAGGACATAACAAGTGAAGCCATAGATCTGGTCCTGAATACATGAGGCGATAGCCAAGTGTTGGACCAAGGAATGCCACTACCGTTAACATCGTAACCGTCACTGATACAGTTGCGATATATTTGATCGCCATCGCAATATAACCAATTCCTCCGCTCAGGTAATACACAATCATCAATAACGCAGATAAGGCACAGAACAAGTTTGACAGAATTGTAAAGTATCGCAACAAATTCCAGATAGACGCATGATGTGTGTGTCTCCATACGGAGACACATGCGCTTATGACCAAAGCAACATTCAACAAAACCGACAAGGTCATCTCTAATCTCCTCCAGCTCGATTATATCATAGATTTTTTGATTGACATCTGGAAGGGGCGGTAGTATAGTCTTCTCATGAAGAAGAAATGGTTGATAGAAACAACTGATTACTTGCATTGCGCACAGAAGTGGTGCGCATGCTTTGGCGATGACACAAGAAGACAGGTTTTTTTTGCGTTGATTTTGTTGTTCCATTCGTTCCTGACCGAATACGGTAGACGGTGCGCGTAGCACCGCCTCCGTAGCGCCATGATTGGCGGGGAGGTTAAACTGAATGGTTCTATCGAAAATGACCGAAGACCAAGCGTTTCGTAAGGCATTTGGTCCTGAGGAAGCGCGTAGCTTTGCAATGGGGATTCCGTTGTTAAGCAAGAATTACGACATTCCAAACATGAAGGTCACGGAAGAGACGCGCCCTCTCATTGATGTGGTATACGATGAGATGTCAAATCAAGCAGTTGCAGAGGCTGACGCACTTGCGGAGGATCAGAAGGAATTCACGCTTGGGATCATTGCAAATGAGGGGATCTCCGACAGAATGTTCTTGTTCGAGGATGAGAACGACCGCTTCTACTTGAACCTTGAGTTCAAGACAATGTATCGACCATGGATCCGGCACCAAGTGCAGATGCAGACCAACAGCATTTATACTTGGCAACTGGACGAAATGATCGGAGAAAAAGCGCACAGTCGTGGAACAAAAAAGAAGCTTTCACTTTTTACAAAGGATGATAAGGTTGCTCCAGTCTATTCATTCATTGTATGTACTGCTTACACGGGGACAAGTGATGACACATGGCTTGATAAGACGCAGATTGAGAAGATGTATGAAAGAGACTATCCCATGCCGTATTACCTTGGGATTGTCAATTGCCATATTCTTAGCGATGAAGCGCTATTAAGATTTGGTCCTAGCGTAAGAATTGTATTCATGTTTGCGCGTGTAAAGTGCGAAAGAGACAAAGTGAATCTTATTTATTCACAGAACTGGAGAGAATTCCAAAAGTTAGATAATGACATGCGGAGAATCATCGAGGTCATGGTCGGTGAATTTCTGGGGTTGTTGGCACCAAAGCCAAAAAAAGCAAGGAGGAATAATAATGCTTAGTGAAGAAATCAGATTTTTTTTGGAAGAACAAGTTCGCTTGGTGTTTATCCAGGAGGAGGCTCATTGCCAGGAAAGCTTCTTAGATGGAATGGACATTGGATATCATCAAGGGTATGAAGATGCGATTGACGAAGTGGGTCCTAGAGAATATAGAAAGGGTTTTGCGCAAGGATTCATGCAAGGATGTGTAGAGGTAGCCATCAGGGAATTGAGAAAACAAGGATATAACGACCAAGAGATCATTGATGCCATGGGAATAGGGCTTGGTTGTTCCCGTGAGAGCGCAGAGGTGTTGCTTGAGAAAACTGCAAATGTGAACAATTGATAGACAGTAGGTGTTTATCTGCTATTGATTTGTGAAGCGGTAAAGAAGCATCATCGCGAATGACAAGGCGCGTATCGTTGTCTTATATGTCATTATTGTCGTAAAATATAATAAAAATATGAATAATAGATATTTGGAATAAACTTTCAAAAAAATTGGCACTCTCCTCTTGACAGTGCTAACGAATGGGTGTAGAACATAATCGTCAAAGGAACAGAGAAGATTCCCGAGGGGATCCAAGCACTCCTTCCAAGGAGGATGAAATTATGTTATTTCCTGAATTGTTTAGAGAGAATGTGTGGGATGACTGGTTTGAGCCTGCATGG
>OMYM01000188.1 GCA_900315225.1 uncultured Erysipelotrichaceae bacterium
ATGAATTCAAAGTCGGTCTTGCCAAACACGGTTGTTGCCACATGCTCGAAGAGTTCCTCGTTCATCTTCATCATGCCTTCCAGGTCGGTATAGGCACAATATGCCTCCATGGTCGTGAATTCAGGGTTGTGCTTGAGATCCATTCCTTCATTGCGGAAGATACGACCGATTTCATAGACTCTTTCCAGACCGCCGACAATCAGGCGCTTTAGTTCTAGCTCAGTGGCTATGCGCAAGTAGAAGTCCTTGTCCAGTGCGTTGTGGTGCGTGATAAAAGGACGCGCGCTAGCTCCGCCAAGAATTGGTTGAAGGATTGGCGTCTCTACCTCAATGTATCCGTTGGCATCCATATATTGCTGGATGGCGCGGATAATCTTAGGGCGCAATTGGGCAATTTGCCTAGACTGGTCGTTCATGATGAGATCCAGGTATCTTCTCCTATAGCGCTCCTCTTTGTCTGTCAAGCCATGGAACTTTTCGGGCAGGGGTCGCAAAGCCTTGCTGAGGTGCGTGTATTCATGCGCTTCAATCGACAACTCGCCAGTCTGCGTCTTGATGACACGCCCTTTGACGCCAATGATATCGCCGATATCGGAAGCCTTGAATAACTCGTATATATCATCGCCAATAATACGCTTGTTCACAACGACCTGAATACGTCCATAGCGGTCTTGCACATGCATGAAGCCAAGCTTGCCCATTCTTCTCTTGGACATGATACGACCGGCGAATGACACTGGCGCGCTCAGTTCCTCTAGTTCTTCCCTAGACTTTTCACCATAGGCATCCTTGATTCCTTGGCTGTTGTCTGCTGCATCGTATGCGTGGCCAAAGGGGTCGATTCCCTGTTCCTTGAGATCGTTCATTTTCTTTACCCTGGCAAGCTGCTGATCATTCATCTTTGTCTCGCGCAACACCTTCGCAAGGTTTTCGCGATTTTCCTCGGCCGCTTCCTCCATATTGCGCCTTGCTTCCTCAAAAGCCTTTTTTGCCTGTTCAAAGGCTGCCTGATGTTCTTCCATCTTGGCCTTTAGCTCATTCAATGGATTTGTAATCTGGGTCATAATTCCTCCTTCTGTATAACATAAAAGCTCTCAATCCTAGGGACGAGAGCTTTTCTTCGTGGTACCACCCTGGTTCGCAATCCCCAAAGAAAGATTGCCTCATTGCTTAATGTATATCGCCATTGCCGGCTCGCTCAAAAGCCCTTGCAAACATGCCTTCCTCTGCCTTGCTCTCAGCTGCCAAGGCTCTCTGTGAGATTCCCGCATGTCCTTTCTTTGTCATCGCGTAGCCTATGTATTTTAACATGATTTCTCACGCTTGCAATTATTCTTGTTGCGTAATGTTGATGTCTTGCGCGCGTGAAGCTGTCGATCATCATGAATGTAAGCATTTTCATTTTTTGTTTTTTAACGAGTGAGTGAAAATTACTTCTCTTTGCGTTGGCTTGAGATTATAATCTTTGATGTATTTTTTCTATCCAGGAGGAAAACTAGAATGGGTAAATATTTTGGAACAGATGGATTCCGTGGCGAGGCGAACGTTGGATTGACGTATGACCACGCTGTCAAAATCGGAAGATTCCTTGGTTGGTATTACGGAAAAAGATTGAACAAACCATGCAAGGTTGTGATTGGCAAGGATACAAGAAGATCCTCGTATATGTTTGAATATGCCCTGGCAGCTGGCCTCACGGCTTCTGGCGCCGATGCGTACATTATGCACGTTACGACCACACCGAGCGTATCGTATATCGCGCGCTCCGATGGCTTTGACTGCGGCATTATGATTTCTGCGTCCCATAACCCGTATTATGACAACGGCATCAAGTTGCTCAATGCATCGGGCGAAAAAATGGACGAGGAAACGATTCTCAAGGTCGAGGCGTATTTGGATGGCGAGATTGCCGAAATCCCGCTTGCGACAAGAGATGAAATCGGTAGGACAGTCGACTATGTTGCGGGCAGAAACAGATACATTGGCTATCTGATTTCCTTGATGACGACTTCTTTCAAGGGAAAGAAAGTTGGTCTTGATTGTGCAAATGGAAGTGCGTGGTCAATCGCAAAGGCGGTGTTTGATGCCTTGGGCGCTACAACGTATGTCATTAACGATGCTCCCAATGGACTCAACATCAACGCTGAATGTGGATCAACGCACATTGAAGGTCTGCAGAAGTTTGTGGTTGAGAAAAAGCTGGATGTCGGCTTTGCGTATGACGGAGATGCCGATAGATGCTTGTGCGTAGACGAAAAAGGCAATGTTGTCACAGGCGACCATATCCTGTACATTTATGGCCTTTATATGAAGGAAAGAGGCAAGCTTGTCAATAATACAGTCGTTACGACCGTCATGTCGAATTTTGGTCTGTACAAGGCGCTTGATGCCGTGGGAATCGATTATGCCAAGACCAAGGTCGGCGACAAGTATGTGTATGAGAATATGGTGACATACGGCAACCGCATCGGCGGCGAGCAGTCTGGCCATATCATTTTCTCCAAGTATGCGACGACGGGCGATGGCATCTTGACATCCTTGAAAGTCATGTCGGTCATGCTCGCAAAGGATAAGCCACTCTCCGTCCTTGCTGAACCAGTGAAGTTCTATCCACAGGTCTTGAAGAACGTCAGAGTTGTTTCCAAGCCAGACGCGCAAAACGACGAGGATGTCCAGGCGGCGGTGAAGAAGGTTGCCGAGGAGCTTGGTGACAATGGCAGGATCTTGGTCAGGGAATCAGGAACAGAGCCGGTGATCCGTGTCATGGTCGAGGCAGGAAGCGATGAGGTCTGCGAAAAGTGGGTCGATTATGTGATTGATGTCATCCGTAAAAAGGGGCATATCGTAGCATAGCGAGTTGAAAGGCATTGCGTGCAATGCCTTTTTTGTGTGGATGTTCTTGCGCGTCTTCGAATAAAATGAAGGAGATGCAAGGAGGATAGGGTCATGAAAGAGAAAGTGATATATAGGAAGAGAGATGTGGAAATCATTGACTTTTTCTATGAGAATGACAAGGTGCGCGCATTCTTCATGGATGACGCGCTGCATTCCGCCATGTTTGTGGACGAGGATAAAAGGGAAAGCCTATTGTTTCCATATATGCGAAATTTCGATGGCGTTTTCACGTTGAACAGAGAAATTCGCCGCACGCTGGTCATCGGAGGGGGGATGTACGTTTATCCACGCCATCTTTCAGGAATGGGGTTGAATGTAGATGTCGCAGAGATCAACCCAGAGTATATTGAACTAGCGCGCAAGTATTTCTTTCTTACGCCAGATGATGAAAGCCGCATGCATGTGTTTCATGAGGATGGCAGGGGTTATGTTAGAAGGAATAAGAACGCCTATGACGCCATTTTCATGGATGCCTTTGTCGGCATGGTTCCTTCCCGCTCCTTGACCAGCGTCGAGGCAATCCAGGATGTCCATGCGTCTCTAAGGGAGGGTGGCGTATATGTCGTGAATTACTTGGGGTTTAAGGATTTTTCGCGTTCCCAGAGCTTGAAGAATGAAATCTTGACTTTGAAGGAAGACTTTGCGCATGTATTGGCAGTGCGGGCTGATATAAAAGATGAGGCATACCGGACAAATTATGTCTTGTTCGCATCGGATACGCATGATGCGATCGAGGGTATGTGTGAATACGATCTTTCTTGTGCCGAAGTCATTCATGACCTGGAATACTGGGGTTGATGGAAAATTCGCTGTCTTTCATCGGTTTGCTTTTTTTTGTGGGTTTTCGAAAAAGCTGGCAATAAGAATAGCATAGGCCATTGATGAGCCTGGAGGTAAGTATGGAAGACATTAATGAAATCACCCTGAGAGGATCGGTCGCATCCGAGATTTTCTACAACGTTTCAGACAGAGGGACGCCATGGGCAAACTTTATGGTGATGGTGAAGCGCAAGAAGCCAAGCAATGCAAGAGATTTCCTGAGATGCATTGGATTCAACGAGGTTGCCGAGAATGCCAAGGCATTGCGCAAGGATGACAGAGTTGACATCAAGGGGTTTGTGCGTCGCCGTCAGTCAAGACAGAGAGAAAGCGATGCTACGTTGCCCAAGGATGGAAGCCAGCCAGAGGCACGCTATGTCGTTGAAGTTGTGGTTGAGTCGCTTCACCCTGCCGAGGATGGTCTTGAGGCAATCGACCCCGAGCAACTTGCTGAACTGATTCCAGATGGCTTGTAGGAGGAATGACAGGCAAAGGTCTTTTTTCCTTGCAAAAGAAATGGATTAAACTATAATAGTTGTCGATGCAAAGCGTTTGAGAAAAGACTAGTAGCTGGGAAAGCCGACTTACAGAGAAGGATTGGGGCTGAGAAATCCAGGTCATGCGTCCAGTGAATTCACTTTTCGAGTGGGGTCAATCACCCCCGGAGGCTCCCGTTACGAGCAAATCAAGGTGCGCATCCGCATGGATGCGAATCAGGATGGTACCGCGTTAACAACGTTCCTGTGCTTGCAGGAACGTTTTATATGTTTTGGAGGAAAAAGAGTATGGATAAGATTGAGGCTGTGCAAAGCGAAGCATTGCAGGCAATCCAAGAGGCAGGCAGCCTAGAGGCGCTGCAGGCAGTGAGAAACACCTACCTTTCAAAAAAAGGCAGCATCCAGGCGTTAATGACCCAGATGAAATCATTGCCAAAGGAAGAAAAGCCGGCATTTGGCCAAAAGGTCAATGTCTGCAAGCAGGAAGTGACACAAGCACTGGAAAAAAGACAGGCAGAGCTGGCAAAGCTCGCCATTGTTGCCAGGATGGAAGAAGAGAAGATCGACATTACGTTGCCTGGCGACCGCCTAAAGATTGGAACAACGCATCCATTGATGATGATTCAGCAGGAGATCGAGGATTTGTTCCTGGGAATGGGCTATAAGATCGCCGAGGGACCGGAGGTCGAGCAAGACTACTATAACTTTGAGCTTGCCAACATCCCCAAGGATCACCCGGCGCGCGATATGCAGGATACTTTCTACATTGATCCAAATACCTTGTTGAGGACGCACACGACCGCCATGCAGATGAGGGAATTGGAAAAAGCAAAGGGACAGACCCCGATCAAGTTGATTTGCCCTGGCAAGGTATATCGCCGCGATGACGACGATGCGACGCATTCGCATCAGTTCATGCAGACGGAAGGACTTGTCGTGGGTGAACACATTACCCTCGCCGACTTGAAGGGAACGCTGGAATTCATGGCGAACAAGGTCTTCGGCGAAGGACGCAAGATCCGTTTCCGCCCTTCTTATTTCCCATTCACAGAACCTTCTGTCGAGGTCGATGTATCATGCCCTTTCTGCAATGGAAAGGGATGCTCGGTATGCAAAGGCTCTGGCTGGATTGAGATCCTTGGGGCAGGAATGGTGCATCCGCATGTGCTTGAGATGAATGGCTTTGATTCGGAGAAGTGCTCTGGCTTCGCGTTTGGCGTAGGCATTGAACGTGTTGCAATGCTGAAGTATGGCATTGACGATATCCGTAATTTCTATACGAATGACATTCGTTTCCTTGAAACGTTTGATCATTTTGACTAAGGAGGGTGGAACGTATGAGACTTAGCTACAAGTGGCTTGGAGAATATGTCGACTTGTCTGGCATTTCGCCAGAGGAGCTTGCTGAAAAAATGACCACCGCTGGGCTTGAGGTAGAAGGAATTGAACCGATGGCCAGCGCCACAAACCTGGTAATCGGGCATATCCTGGAATGCGAGGCGATTCCAGACACGCACCTTCATGCGACAAAAGTCAGGATTGGCGAAGGAGATGAAAACGTCAAGGCGATTGTTTGCGGCGCGCCAAATTGCCGCGCGGGGCTAAATGTCATTGTCGCCTTGCCTGGCGCTGTCTTGCCAGGAGGCACGATCACTGCCAAGCCAGTCAGGGGCTACGAATCCAATGGTATGATATGCGCGCTATATGAGCTGGGCGTTGACAAGAAATACCTGACGGAATACCAGCAGAGTGGCATTGAGGAATTACCGGAAGATGCGCCGATAGGGGAAACAAATGTCTTGGAATACCTCGGGTATGACGATACGATTCTTGATGTATCCTTGACGCCTAACCGCGCGGATTGTTCCGCCATGTGGAACATGGCGAAGGAAGTCGGCGCCATTCTCCATCGCACGGTCACATGGCCCGACTATGAGAAATACATGGATGTAGGCGAAGAGGGCAGCTTTAAGGTTTCTTCCGCGACACCGCATTGCACGGCATTCACCGGCAAGGTGGTGGGGCATGTCAAGGTTGGACCTTCGCCCAAATGGATGGTCGACTACCTGCATGCATCAGGCATGAATTCCATTAACAATGTCGTTGATATTTCCAACTTTGTAATGCTGGAGACTGGCCAGCCTCTGCATTACTACAATCTTGCCAAGCTTCCCGCGCGTGAGATCACGGTCGTCGATGACATTGACATGAAGATGACGGCGCTGGATGGCGTAGAATTTGAAATCCGCAAGGGAGACCTGGTCATTACGACAGGTGGCGAACCTACAGGAATCGCCGGTATCATGGGTGGCGAGGAATCCATGATCGATGAGACGACAGAAGCGATCTTCATCGAGGCGGCACACTTTGACCATGCTTCGGTAAGGCGTTCGTCCATTCGTCTTAATTTGATTACCGAGGCGGCGCAGCGTTTCACGAAGGGATTGGAACCCCTGGGAATGGAAAAGGCAGTTGCGCGATCCGTTGAGCTTTTGGAAAAATATGCGGATGCGTCTGGCTTTGAAAAGACTGTATACGCTAGTTCTGAAAAGTACGAGCCGGTCACAGTCGTAGAGACCTTGACGCACCTTAATGGGTTGCTTGGCACAAGCTTCACGATGGATGAGGTCAAGGAGACGCTTGATTGGCTACAGTTTGCTCCGGAGATTTGTGGCGATACTATCACATGCCACATTCCCAGCTACCGCACGGACATTGAAAGACCTGCCGATATTGATGAAGAAGTCATTCGCCTGATCGGCTTCGACTCCTTAAAGAGCACATTGCCATACATGGAGGCGACCGTAGGGAAAATGACACCAGTGCAGAATTTGCGCCGCGTGACAAGAAATACCTTGATGTCTTTTGGCATGCATGAGATTGTTACCTATACACTGGCTGGAGAGGATTATGTCGTTAATGGCTACGATCCTTTGCCAGATCCAATCGCGCTGGCAATGCCAATGAGTGAGGCGCGCAAATATGTAAGGAACAACTTGATGAACTCCGTGCTTGAGTGCGTGAACTACAATGAAGCGCACCAGAACACCCAATTCTCTGTTTTTGAGATCTCCAAGGTTTATGGCAAGGATTGCGAGGACGAAAGACTCGCGATTGCATTGGACGGAGATTTGATCAGCGATCCATTGCATGGCGTTTCCGTCAAGGGTGATTTCTATGCGATGAAAGGTGTCCTGTATGCCTTGTTGAAAAAGTTTGGCTTCACTGAAGCGCGTCTCCATGTACATGAGAATAAGAAGGATACTGAGCACTTCCATCCATACAGAAGCGCAGAGCTGTACCTGGATAAGACGCTCATTGGCGTTTTTGGGGAACTGCACCCAGTGTATGCCGAGAAGTTTGATCTCAAACGTGTCGTTTACGCGGAGATCAGCCTGATGCCACTCTTTGGCGCTAAGGCATCCAAGGTGAAGTTCAAGGCGCTTGACCGTTATCCAGCGGTTTCCCGCGATATTGCGGTCGTTGTCGGTAAGGAAATCACGGCGCAACAGCTGCTCGACACGGTGAAAAAGGCGGGCAAGAAGCTTGTCAAGAACATCGAGGTGTTTGACATCTATGAAGGCGAACATGTCGAAGCAGGCAAGAAGTCTGTCGCATTGCGCATTATCTACCAGGCGGTAGATCACACATTGAAGGAAAACGAGATCACTGATGTTCATTCACAGATTCTCAATGGACTCAAGTCTTCCCTTCATGCTGATCTGCGCGCTTGAAAGGAATGAAAAAAGCGGATTGCATTCACGCCACGGCGTGAGGCAATCCGCCTTTTAATTTTTCCTGTTGCGCGCCCAATAGAGGAAAAGGAATGTCGCCGCCAAGGTGGAAAGCCACTTGCATATGCGCCGCAATGGTGTATCAAGGTACATTGCCATATATCTTCCCTCGCCATTTGGCGAGAAAGAAACCAAGGCGTTTTTTGAACGAATGACCTGGATTGGGATAAAGGAAGTCCCCTCGACCTTGTACATTCGATATCCCTTGTACCATGTCAATGGCAACACGATTGTCTCATAGTCCTGGTCGATGTCCACCGAGAGAACGGTATTGTTTTTTGTCAATTCCACAGGAACAATATTGCCTTCGCCATCCTTGGCGATTGGCGGGTATGCCCTAAAGTCTGGGCTGGCGGCTGGAAGGTAGTCGCCCCCGGCAAGCTCGACACGCATGTAGGAAGCCGAATAGTATGGATTGATGAGTTCGCCATCCAACACTTGTTGCCAAGTCATTTCGCTGGTCATGCCAAAGGTGCGCGACATGGCTGGCTCGACATGGTAGATGCATTCGATGCCGAGGAGGACAATGACCGCCATGGCAATCGATCTGTCGCGGCATATTTCTGATACAGCCATTCCAGCAGGGATGCTGAGAAAAACAATTGCCAAGGTATTGAAGCGCCATGGAAACTGCATGATTCCAAGGAATGCCATATGTTCCCATGGCAAAATGGAAGATGGCATGATCATGCATGCAACGCCAATGCCAAGATAGGCAAGGATGGCCTTGTCTTTCTTTTTCGCAAGAAAATAGAACCATGGCGCAAAGGTAAGGAAGTACCCGATGTTTTCCAACATTGTTTTGTCGCGATCCAAGTAGTTTCCTGCGATCCCAAACACAGTCTTGTTGGCGAAATATTGCCAAAGATCCATGCTGAAGGTTGAGAGCCTTTGCGTTTGGTTGTAGTAGGAGACGATCAGTTTTTGCGTGCGCATTTGCTCGATCATCGGGAAAGTAAAGAACAGTGTCAGCACCATCGCCCAGAAGGCGCCTTTCGCCAAGCTCTCAAAGATATCCGGCGTTACGGACTTGATGTGAATGATAAACAAGACAAGGCAAGCAATGCATCCCATCAGGAAAGTCAGGTTATGGCATAGCGCCAGGGCGGAAAGAGACAGGGTCAGATAGAACCAATGCTCTTTCTTTTTTTCTACAAGGATACGGTGCATGGCGAGAAGCACAAACGGAAGCGCTGCTAGCGCGAAGATTTCTCCCAGCGCGCCGCGCACAAAGATATCGGTGATATGGTAGTTGGAAAACATGAACGCAGCGGTTGAAACCATGCTTGCGTTTTGGTCTTGCGTCATGGCGAAGGACAGCTTCAACATGCCTATGGCACCAATAAGTGTCGCGCAAAAAACGGCTAGCTTGTAGGCGTTGATCAGGGATAGCGATGCAATGTGCAACAGGGCTGGGACGATCAGGAAAAAATCGCTGTAGAACAAGGGACTGGCGTAACCAAAGCCATTGTTTTCGAAAGGATACAGCGCGGGGAAGAAATCCCCGTTGCGGATAGAAATCGAAAGGTTTTCGATTCTTGACAAGTGAAAGAACGTATCATGTTCAATCGCAAGAAAATCCTTGACGAGATACGGATATAAGACCAGGACGGTCAGAAAAAGCGTATATGTCAGCGCGGGTATTTGTCGTTTTATGCTTTTCATCCGAAATACCAACTGTCCAGCCACTCTAGGGAATGAATATACTCAAGCGATGTTCCAAAACCTGCCGTGATTGGCAAAAACAGGAAGAACAAGAAGAAATAGGCGAACATGTATGCCGCGATGGCGAAGATCCATTTCCGATTGGCAATCATGAGTCGCTTGCATGCGTAGACAATCGCCATGATGGTAAACATTGCCGTGGGGTAGAAGTGATAGGCGTAGACACTTCGGTCGACAAAAAGAATCCACGGACCAAGCGCCGTGATATAGCCGACCACGATGAACCATGCGGCGCCATCGTTTTTGTCGTAGGCGTCAAAGCTACAGAACAAGATTGCCGGCAATCCAGCCAGCGTCAACAAAGGATTGGAGAAACAGGCTATGGTTTGCACAAAGTCTTTGCCTCGGTAGATGTAGTACCACATTGGTCGTAGGTCAAGGATCCATTGATACCAGGTGCTTTCGTAGGGATGCCTTTCCGTTAGAGTGGTATGGTATGTATACATCTGTATGTTCTTGAGCCACACGTTGGCGATCGACCAATGGTCGCCTTTCCAGCAATGGTCGGGAATGTACGCTACCCAATAGATGACAATCGGCGCAACGACAAAGAACAAGAAACAATAGCAGAGTGTAACGACCAGATTGTTCCAGAACTTGTTGCGTATACGCTCCATGGCGCTTGCTTGCCACGTCTCACATGAATCCCCGCGCGCAAGAATCTTGCAAGCCTTGCGGTATTCTAGGAAACGCTGGCCAAGGTTGGTGAACAGGAGAATCGCCAGTCCCAAGGCGCTGTAGCAAGCAGTCCACTTGGTCGCAATGGCCAATCCCATGGCAATGCCAGAAAATGCCAGCAGCCTTAGCTGCGTGGAAAGATTGGTGTCATAGAAGCTTGTGCGGCAGTATTTCAACATGGGATAGAACATCAGCAGGATGAAGAAAACGCTGAATGGCTCAAGCGTGCCAATGCGGGATGTCGTCAGATGCATGAAATCCCCCGCCAATAGCGCTGTGCCTATGGCGCATGACGTGACATCGCCAAACAACAACTTTAACAAGAGGTACATCAAGGGCATCATTGCCACGCCGAACAATGCGCTAGGCAATCTCCACGCAAACGGACTCATGCCAAAAAGCTTGATGGACAAGGCGATGATATTGGTTCCCAGCAATGGATGCACTGTGGCATACATCGTTTGCCCGTTGGCGATTTCCCAGGCGTTGCGGGAGTGGTAGATTTCATCGAAATAACTGCGTTCGTAGTATGTCGGTACAAGCGGGATCTTTTCCTGTTCGTCAATGATAAGGCTGGCGGGATATGAGGAATTTTTGTATGCGTCCTCAAAGACCTCCAGCGCGACAAAATGGTCGTTATTGCGCAATGCTATTTCACTGAGCGTATCATCTTTCGAGGTACAGGTGATCTTGACAAACCGATAGTCCCAGTTTCCCTCGATGATTTCATACTTGTAGACAGAACCCTCGTTCAGTATGGCAATGACTTGCCACGAAGTCCTGTCGTTGGAGCCAGAGATTTTCATGTCATGCCAGCCGATCTGGTAAGCATTGGGATTGTGGTTGTTGTCGCCTTCGCCATAGATCGCGTAGATGGCATCAAAGCTTGTTTCGTCTTCCAGCGCCAGCACGATGTCCTGGGCCCCGGCTGTTATGCTGGGTTGCCAAGTGGTGTTGGGAAAGACAGGCGTGCCAAGTTTCCAAAATGATACAAGGGCGTACATGCAGGTAAGAAGAACCATGACTAGGTAGTCCTCGCGGTTCATGGTTGGTTCTGGTTGCGAAGGTTTTGCAAAATCCGGGAGCTTGCGCGTTTGGGGTGTTATCTTTTGCGGCAATGGTCGAATGTGTTGGAAAACAATCAAGATTGCGGCGGACAAGGCGATCAACGCCAGCAATATGCCGATGAGCTCGGTGTTTCTAAAAAGCGCGTAGCTTAGCTGGGACATGGATATTCCTCCTCATCATCCTATTATTATACATGTGCCTGTCAGAGGAGACATCCAAAACGCGAAAAGATTCTTATAAAAAGTTTAGCACTCCTATTGACAGAGTGACAGAAGATGACTACAATAATGGACGGTTAGCAAACAACCGTCTAGAGTGCTAAAAGGAGGATATGTTATGTTAAAGCCATTGCATGATTATGTTGTCTTGGAAAAGGTTAAGGAAGAAGAGGTCACAAAGAGCGGCATTATTCTTACCGACAAGCCGAAGGACCAGCCCAGCAAGGGAGTTGTCATTGCGGTAGGGCCAGGAAAGAGCGAGGATGGAAAGCTTGTTCCAATCGGACTTGAAGCAGGACAGAAGGTCATCTACAAGAAGTATTCCGGAACAGAGGTCACGGAAGAAAAGAAGGATTATCTGCTGATCAAGGCGGAAGATATCCTTGCGATCATTGAATAAGAAAGAAGGTATTTGAAATATGGCAAAGGAAATCAAGTATTCAAAGGACGCTCGCCAGAAGATGCTGGACGGCGTGAACACGCTTGCAAATGCAGTCAAGATTACATTAGGTCCAAAGGGAAGAAACGTTGTCCTTGAGAAGAGCTATGGCTCTCCGGTCATCACAAACGATGGCGTTACAATCGCCAAGGAAATCGAGCTTGAGGACAAGTTCGAGAACATGGGCGCAAAGCTTGTGTATGAAGCAGCCAACAACACAAACGATGTTGCGGGCGATGGCACGACGACTGCCACATTGTTGACGCAGGCAATGATTACCAGCGGCCTCAAGGCGGTCGACAAGGGCGCCAACCCTGTGTTGATGCGCGAAGGAATCGAGAAGGCAGCGTCTGTGGTAGCCAATGAGCTGCTGAAGCTTTCCCATCAGGTAACGACGAACGACGATGTCAAGAACATTGCGACAATCTCTTCCGGTAGCGAAGAGATTGGCAAGATCATTGCTGAGGCAATGGAGCTTGTTGGCAACGATGGTGTCATCAATGTCGATGAGTCTCGTTCCTTCGAGACAGGTCTTGTCAAGACAGAAGGCTTGCAGTATGACAAGGGATATGTTTCCCCATACATGGTTTCCGACAGGGACAAGATGGAAGTCACATTGGAAGATGCGTACATTTTGGTCACCGACCAGAAGGTCAGCACAATCCAGGACATCCTGCCTGTGCTTGAGGAAGTCGTCAAGAGAAACAAGCCATTGCTGTTGATTGCCGATGACTATGACAATGAAGTCATGAGCACATTGATCATCAACAAGCTGAGAGGCACATTCAATGTCGTTGCAACAAAGATGCCTGGATTTGGCGACAATGCAAAGAATCAGCTGGGCGACATCGCCGCAATGACTGGTGCAAATTTCTTTGCCAAGGATCTGAATAGGAACCTGGCGGACATGACGCTGAATGATCTTGGATCAGCGAAGAAGATCGTGGTATCCAAGGACAAGACAACGATTATCGATGGCAATGGCGACCAGGATGAGATCAAGGGACGCATCGCCGAGATCAAGAACGCGATTGAGAATACAACCAGCGACTATGACAAGAAGAAGCTTCAGGAGAGACTTGGCAAGCTCACAAATGGCGTTGCACAGATCAAGGTTGGCGCAACGACAGAGACAGAGTTGAAGGACAAGAAGCTCCGTATTGAGGATGCTTTGAACGCTACCAAGGCAGCTGTCGCCGAGGGTGTTGTCACAGGTGGTGGACTTGCTCTTATCCAGGCGTATCTTGCAGTCAAGGATGACTTGAAGGATGATGTAGTTGATGTCCAGAGAGGAATCAACATTGTCCTTGAGGCGCTGAAGCAACCAATCATGCAGATCGCTGAAAACGCTGGCTTCGATGGAAACGAGATTCTTGAGAAGCAGCTTGCTGCGGCTGAGAACGAAGGATTCAATGCCAAGACAGGCGAATGGGTCAACATGTTCGATGCAGGCATCATTGATCCTACCAAGGTTGCCAGGACAGCATTGCTCAATGCCGCAAGCATCTCAGGACTGTTTATTACGACCGAGGCAGCTGTTGCGGAAATTCCTGCACCAGAGCCAGCAGTCCCTGCAATGCCACAGTATTAATCCATAGGAAAAAAAGCTGGAAGATCCGGCTTTTTTTCATGTACTGGAACAACTACAATAAGTGGCAAGGAGAATGGGAGTATGAATGTTTACGATTGGGACGATACGATATACCGAGGCGATTCAACGTTTGGCTTTGTGTTGTATCTTTACGCGC
This sequence comes from uncultured Erysipelotrichaceae bacterium, assembly GCA_900315225.1. Lineage (GTDB taxonomy): Bacteria > Bacillota_I > Bacilli_A > Erysipelotrichales > Erysipelotrichaceae > Bulleidia. The sequence goes on from OMYM01000188.1 coordinate 13,882, forward strand.
ACCGTCCATTGACATTGTTATCGATTCCACGCACTGCATGCTGTGGTCTTTTATATGGATTGCGCATTATGACAAAACTTGCCTTTAAGCAAAATCTCTATCACATGTTTGTGTTTGTCAAAGACATGGATCGCGTTTGTGATGAATATGTCGCAAGCCATATGGATCATGTCAAGAAGTTCTATCTACAGCAACAAAAAGAGGATGATGTTGTGATATCTGCTTCGCCATTGTTTCTGATATCACGTTTTTGCAAGGCTGCTGGAATCTCATATTGCGATGCTTCGCATGTCGACATAAACACAGGAAAATATGATGGGATCAATTGCCATGGAGAAGAGAAGGTCAAACGCTTCAGGGAAATGTTCCCCTCTGGGCAAATCGATGGTTTCTACTCTGACTCGTATTCAGACACGCCATTGGCGCTTTTGGCGAAAGAAGCATACATTGTCAAAGGGGAACAATGTACGCCATGGGGTAATGGGAAGTCTAAATCATCCATATAATGATGAAAAAGATTGTGCTAAAATAAAACCATCTAGTTGGAGGATATGACATGTACTCATTTGATAAAATGATTGAAGGACTTAACAGCAACCCGAAGTCAATCGTCTTGACAGAAGGGACAGATGGACGCATTCTGGAAGCAGCTGAAAAGCTTCTGAAGACAACAACATTGAAGCCGATTCTGCTGGGTGGCGTTGAAGACATTAAGAAAGCAGCGGCAGACGCTGGACGCGACATTACAGGCGCGACTCTGATTGATCCGCTTGATTATGATGGCTTTGGCGAAATGGTCGATGCTTTCTGCGAGCTGAGAAAGAAGAAGGGCGTTACCAAGGAAGAAGCTGAAAAGACTCTGAGCAAGTCCAATTACTTTGGAACAATGCTTGTCAAGATGGGAAAGGCTGACTGTCTGCTAGGCGGCGCTACATATTCCACTGCTGACACGGTTCGTCCAGCATTGCAGATCATTAAGACAAAGCCGGGCAACTCCATCGTTTCTTCTTGCTTTATCGAGGTTCGCGATGGCAAAGACGGCGAAAACGAGATTCTCGCGCTTGCTGATTGCGCAATCAACATCAATCCTGATGAAGACCAGCTGGTTGAAATTTGCGGCGAAACGATTCGTTGCGGCAGAATTTTCGGTATGGATCCAAAGGTTGCATTCCTGAGTTTCTCGACAAAAGGTTCTGGCAAGGGAGCCGATGTGGAAAAGATGCGCAATGCGGCGGAGAAGGCAAAGGCTGCATATCCGGATGTTCCGATCGATGGCGAACTACAGTTTGATGCCGCTGTATCGCCGACAGTCGCAAGGCAGAAGGCTCCAGGCTCTGCCGTTGATGGTCAGGCGAACACATTCATTTTCCCTGACATCAATGCTGGCAATATCGGCTACAAGATTGCACAGCGCTTGGGCGGATTTGAAGCATATGGTCCGATCCTGCTTGGCTTGAATGCCCCGATCAACGACCTCTCTCGCGGCTGCAATGCGGAAGAAGTCTACAAGATGGCAATCATCACTGCATCATTGGCATAATTCATTCACAAGGACAGCTCCATGCTGTCTTTTTTTCTGGTCAAAAATGCTATAATAAAACCAACTGATAATTAGGAGGATAAACTCATGGCATCATTTAAGCTAGAGAATTCATTTGCCAAGGCTGTGGTCGACGAACATGCTTCGGAGATCCACAGCTTTATCGACAAGGAAACAGGGATTGAATACATGTGGCAGACAGATCCTGCATATTGGATGGGAAGGAATCCTACGTTGTTTCCCATGGTCGGAAGCACATGGGACAAGAAGTTGCATATCGATGGCAAGGAATATGTGACAGGGAACCATGGCTTTGCCAGACACTCCGATTTTACCTGCATCGAGCATGACGACAGCCATCTTGTCATGGAGCTAAAAGATTCCAAGGATACGCTCCATGAATACCCCTTTGCCTTTACGATGCGCATTACGTATACATTGGCGGGAAAGACGCTTTTGGTTAGCTATGCCATCACCAACGACAACGACCGTACGATGCCATTCAATTTCGGCTTGCACCCAGCGTTCAAATGCCCCATTGAAGCAGGAAAGGAATTTACCGACTACAAATTGGTCTTCAATGCACCCGAGGACATTGATTGGCTTGATACCAAGGCGGATGCCGCGAAGGAGCTTGGGTTGGTTGCGGACGAACTGGCAAAGACGATCATCATCACAGACCCGAAGAGCACAGAAACAACATTGACCGATGGAACGCATGGTGTTTCCGTGGGATACATCGGATATCGCTGGCTGGCGTTCTGGTCGCCAAATGCACCGTTTGTATGCATTGAGCCATGGTTCTCCCACACAGACTTTGAAAAGGTTGACGTGCCTTTTGAAAAGAGAGAAGGAACATTGTTCCTTGCTCCAAGGGATACATTCAAGACAGATTACTCCATCAGAATCTGGTAAGCTTGCATATGTTTAGCTTGATATACGGCGATAACTACAATGCGGTAAGCTCGGAAGCATACAAGATCATCCGTCCGTTCATCGACAAGGACAGGGCGGTACTTGGGTTGGTTACAGGTTCAAGCCCGATTGGGCTGTACAAGAAGATGATTGCGGATCATAACGCCAATGGGACATCATATCGGCACGTTGTGGCATTCGGTCTGGACGAATACATTGGCTTGCCGCGCGACCATGACCAAAGTTATTGGACGTTCATGCATGAAAACCTATTCGATGGACTGGATATTTTACCAGCTAACATTCATCTTCCGCATGGGGATGTCGATGACCTAGAGGCCGAGTGTGCGCGCTATGAAAGTATTTTGCGTGAGAATGTGATAGACATCCAGGTTCTTGGCATTGGTTCGGATGGTCATATTGGCTTCAATGAGCCAGGGACTTCGTTTGACAGTGTCACCCATGTTGCATCCCTTGAGGATTCAACCAGGCGAGACAATGCGCGCTTCTTTGGGGAAATGGTCAGCCGTGTACCAAAGAAAGCGATTACCATGGGGCTCAAGTCGATCATGCGCGCGGAACACATTCTTGTGATTGCTTATGGAGAGAAGAAAGCGGAAGCCGTGCGGGGGATGATGCAAGGGGATATTTGCGAGCAATGCCCCGCAAGCATCCTACAGAAGCATCCCAATGTGACGGTTGTCTTGGATCGTGCGGCAGCTTCAAGACTATAGGGCATTTTTGTTTTCGCGCTTGAAGACATATGGCATAATAACGGTGGAGGTAATCTATATGAGAATTATTGGCAGTGAAGCTGAGTATGATCAGTTCCTGAAAGAAAACACTTCGGTATTCATCGATTTCTATGCAGACTGGTGTGGACCTTGCAAGATGGTCGCTCCGATCGTTGAAAAGGTCAGCGAAATCTACACAGATGTCGCGTTTGCCAAGGTGAATGTGGATGATGTTCCAGAAGTCGCGGAAAGATATGGCGTTATGTCTATTCCTACAATGATCGCCGTCAAGAATGGCGAAGTAGTCGAGACAAGCGTTGGCTTTGTTCCGCAGGAAATGCTGGAAAAAGTAGTCGCAGCCGCTAGGTAGTTGAAGCAAGGCAGGTCATTTGACCTGCTTTTCTTTTGCCTGTGGTTTCAAGATTGTAAACAAAAAGTTTAAAAATGTCTTGCATGAAAAGCCTGCTTTTGTATAATAATAAAGGGTTTCATAATTTCAAAAGAAAAGTTTAGTGTCATTAAACAAAGGGGGATTCATGATTGACATTGGCAACCGGATTAGGCAGCTACGTATTCAAAACGGCTTGACACTTCAGGAATTGGCGTCAAGGACGGAGCTTACAAAGGGGTATCTTTCGCAGCTGGAGAGAAACCTAACGATGCCATCCTTGCCTACGCTCAGCGATATATGCGAGGCATTGGGGACGCCCATGTCGCGTTTTTTCGCGGAAGACGAGAAGGAGCAGGTTGTGTTTACCCAGGAAGACGCATTTGTAGACGCGCAAGAAAACCGGACGATTCACTGGATTGTTCCCAATGCGCAAAAAAACGAGATGGAACCCATTCTCCTGGAATTGCGTCCAGGAGCCAGGACAAGGGAGGTTGAGCCGCACGAAGGCGAAGAGTTTGGCTATGTGATGAGCGGTCGTATATTCCTTGTAAGGCAACCAGACAAAAAAGGGATCCTCGTAAAAAAAGGGGAAGTATTCTACATTCAGGGGAACAAGGAACATTTTTTGGAAAACAGGGGAGGACAAACTGCGGTTGTGCTGTGGATCAGCACACCGCCTGCTTTCTAAAACGGTTAAAGAGAGGGTTGAGAATGAAAAAGCTGATTGAGGTTCAGAATGTCGAGATGACATTTGGCAAGCAGGTTGTGTTGAGAGGGATTTCTCTCGATATCTTTGAGAATGAGTTTGTGACATTGCTTGGTCCTTCGGGCTGCGGCAAGACTACGTTGTTGAGGATCATTGCTGGTTTTTTGGTGCCAACCAGCGGCAAGGTCATCATGGATGGCGAGGATATCGCAACGATTCCTGCCTACAAGAGAGATGTCAACACCGTGTTTCAGCATTATGCGCTTTTCCCACACCTGGATGTCTACGACAATATCGCGTTTGGCCTAAAGATTAAGAAACAGGCGAAGGACATTATCGACCAGAAGGTCATGAGAATGATTTCGCTTGTGGGTCTTGAGGGATTCGAGCATCGTGATGTTACGATGATGTCTGGCGGACAGCAACAGCGCGTAGCGATTGCCCGCGCCTTGGTCAATGAACCCAAGGTCTTGTTGTTGGATGAATCGCTGTCGGCGTTGGACAAAAACCTCAGGAAGGAAATGCAGCTGGAGTTGAAGGAGATCCAAAGGGAAGTCGGCATCACCTTTATCTTCGTCACGCACGACCAGGAAGAAGCACTGACAATGTCAGACAAGATCGTCATCATGAAGGATGGATTGATTGAGCAAATCGGTAGCCCGCTGGAAGTCTACAATGAGCCAGTCAATGAGTATTGCGCGCGCTTTATCGGCGATTCCAACATTATCGATAGCATTATGAAGAGAGATGGCTTGGTGTCTTTCGATGGCGTAGACTACAAATGCGTAGACAAAGGCTTCCATGAGAACGAGGAAGTAGATGTTGTCATACGTCCCGAGGACATAGACATTGTGGAGCGCAACAAGGGCTTGGTGAATGGAGAGGTAAAGTCGGTATTGTTCAAAGGCGTTCACTACGAGGTGATCGTCGAGACTTCCTCTGGAACCTCCAAGACAGTCGTCATGCATGTGACAAGCAGCCATGACATCGAGAATGCCGAAGCACACGAAAAAATCAGTGCGTCCAGTTTCTACATGGACTTGGAAGACGTTGAAAACATTACGGACAGAGAGATTATTGCGCGCGCCAATGCACAAGCATGGAATGATGAAAACGAAGATGTTTCTCTTTCCAAGGTCAGCCATGACCTCAAGCCGCTGGAAGGCACATACACCTGCACGTTTGGCACGGACAAGGGAACAGAGATCACTATTAACATTAATGTCATGAAGCCAAAGGTTGTCGAAGATATTGAAAATGAAGAGATCATCCAGGCGTTTGATTTCTTCAAGACAGCCGATGAAATCAAGGAATCAATCGCGCTAGACACCGATTTGATCCGTTGGGCCGATGCATATGCATGGAACATGGAAGACAAATCCAGGGTGGAAATCTGGGACGTCAAGTATGATTTTGACGAAGAAAACCTAGCGGAAGGGGATTATGAAGTGACGTTCTCCACGCAGGGGCGTGAGTTCAAGATCGAGACAACCGACAGGATTGAGACTGGCGAAAGAATAGGTTTGATGTGGAATCCAGAAGACATTCATGTCATGAGAAAGATGAGGTAAGGAGATGAAATCATTTTCCAAGCTTGTCTATCCCTATATCGTATGGATGATGGTCATGATCATTGCGCCAATGTTAATGATTGTGTTGTATGCATTCACGGTCAAGGGAAACTCGGTCTTGACATTTCAGTTCACGATTGGGAATTTCCTTCGTTTCTTTCAGGATGCTATTTTTCCCAGCGTTCTGTGGAGAAGCTTGAAGATGGCATTTGTGACAACGTTTATTTGCATTGCAATTGGCTATCCTGCAGCGTATTTCATGGCAAAGCAGAAGCCAAACAGCGCCGCGATGATGGTCTTGTTAATCACATTGCCTACATGGATCAACATGCTTGTGCGCACATATGCGTGGAAAGGCATTTTATCCAGGACTGGCATTGGCGCCGAGGCGCGCGTCTATGTGGGAATGGTTTACAATTTCCTGCCCTTTATGATCTTGCAGGTATATACCGCGCTTTCAAAGATCGATCCTTCGTTGATTATTGCGGCACATGACCTTGGGGCAAATGACAGACAAACGTTTCTAAAGGTAACGCTGCCACTCTCCCTGTCGGGCGTGGTCAGTGGCATTACCCTTGTATTTCTGCCTGCGGTATCCTCCTTCTTTATCCCAAAGTTGTTGGGAGGCGGACAGTATGTCTTGATCGGAAACTTGATCGAGGATTACTTCATTTCCACGGGCGACTGGAATTTCGGATCGGCAATCAGTCTGATCATGGCGATTATCATCCTGATATCCATGTATGTCACAAGAAAACTTGACAAGGAAACGGAGACTGATGACTGATGGAAAAGAAAAATACATTGTTTGGCAAGATCTATCTTGCGTTGTTAATGGTGTTCTTTTATGCGCCAATCATATATGTCGTATTCTTTAGTTTCAACCGTTCCAAGTCATTGACCAGGTTCACGGGTTTCTCGTTGCGCTGGTATGAAAGCATGTTCCGCAACCGCTCGATCATGGAAGCCATCGGCTATACTGTTGCCTGCGCCATCATTGCGACAATCGTGTCGACGATTGTCGGAACAATTACCGCAATCGGTCTTTCCAAAAGCCGCAAAGTTGTCAGGGAGATGGTAAACCAAGTGAATAACCTGCCAATGCTAAACCCGGAAATTGTCACCGCCATTGGATTCATGTTGTTTTTTACTTCATTGCGCATTCAGACAGGTTTTACAACCATGGTGATGGCGCACATCGCCTTCTGCATTCCCTACGTCATATTGAGCGTTCTTCCTAGGCTTCGCAGGCTTGACCCTAATATTGCGGAAGCTGCGCTAGATCTAGGATGTACGCCCCTACAGGCAATGTGGAAGGTCATCATTCCACAGATCAAAGAGGGAATTGCGGCAGGTGCGCTTGTGGCGTTCTCAATGTCGTTCGATGACTTTGTTATTTCACTGTTTACCACTGGACCGGGTGTATTGAACATCTCCATCTATGTCTATGCGAATGTCAAGAGGGTAAATCCAACGATCAATGCTCTTAGCGCGCTAATCGTGTATGTGATTACAGCTGTATTGATTATTGTCAACGTTGTTCCGATCATCAGAGAGAAAAGGAGGGCTAGGAAAGATGCAGTTATGGAAAATGCTGGCTAGCGTTTCAATGCTAGTATGCCTGTGCGGGTGCATGGGAGGAGGAGATGATGGCGTGGAAATGGTCATGGACGCAAAGGAAGTCTATGGCTGCAACGTTATCAATGTGTTTAATGCTGGTGAATACATTGGCGAGACGGTTGTCGAGGATTTTGAGACAATGTACAACGCCAAGGTCAACTATGACATGTTTGATTCGAATGAAATGATGTACACCAAGCTTTTGGGCGGCAGTTCCTATGACGTTCTTGTCCCATCAGACTATATGATCGAGCAATTGATGGAGGAAAAAATGCTGCAGCCATTGAACATGGAACAAATGACAAACCTAAAATACGTGGATCCCTTTGTCCTTGAGATGCAGAAAACATTTGATCCAGAGCAAAAGTACTCGATGCCATATTTTTGGGGATCAGTTGGTCTTGTCTACAACACAGCAACGGTGGATGAAGAAAAGATCAAAGAACTTGGCTGGGATATCCTCAAGGATCCTGAGTACAAGGGAAGGATTTTCTTCTACGATTCGCAACGCGATGGGTTCATGGTTGCCTTCAAGGCATTGGGGTATTCAATGAATACGTCTAATGACAATGAGATTCAGGCTGCTTATAATTGGCTGCGGGAAATGAACGCGACAATGGAACCTGCGTATGTGACAGATGAAGTCATCGATGGCATGATTAACGCGGAAAAAGACATCGCTGTCGTTTATTCAGGCGATGCGGCGTATATCTTGTACGAGAACATGGACATGGGCTGGATTGAACCCGACTCAGGAACGAATATTTGGGTTGATGCAATGGTCATTCCCGCCAAGTCTACATGCCCTGGGCTAGCGAATGAATTCGTCAATTATATTATTTCCGAGGATGTCCAGATGCAAAACAGCGAATATATCGGCTATACGTCCGTG
>OMYM01000185.1 GCA_900315225.1 uncultured Erysipelotrichaceae bacterium
ATCATCGTAGAACAATGCGAAGCCATCTGTTCTCCTGAAGTAGATTTAAGAGAACGCATTCTAAGACATCTGCCCTTGGAAATCTCCGTGACGGGTGATCAAGGGATCACCCTTGATGATGTCAAGGACGGCAAGGCAACATTGGATGCTTTTGTCGCCCAGCTATCAATGGCTGAATTGGAAGCTTTGACAAGAGGTCATGGCATGATGAACTCTTCCTTGGGGACTCCAGGCAATGCCGGTGTTTTCGGCGGTGTGATCCCTTCCCTGCAACAAAAAGGCATTCGCCCGATCACATGTTGTGATGGTCCTGCTGGTCTCAGGATGAGAAAATACTGTTCATTGATGCCCTGTGGCACGGCCCTGGCAGCTACCTGGAACACGGAGCTGGTAAAGGCACTGCATGAGCTGATCAGCAAGGAAATGCAGCACTATAACGTGGATGTTCAACTGTCACCAGGCATGAATATCCACCGTAATCCCCTCTGTGGCAGAAACTTTGAATACTTCTCCGAAGATCCTGTTCTTTCTGGAAAGACAGCAGCTGCCATCGTGCAGGGTGTTCAGGCAACGGGCAAGGCATCCTGCCCCAAGCACTTTGCCTGCAACAACCAGGAAGTCAAGCGCAATACCAATGATTCCCGTGTATCCGAGAAAACCCTCAGGGAAATATATCTGAGAAACTTTGAAATCTGCATCCGTGAATCTCATCCGCTTGCTGTGATGACTTCCTATAACAAGGTCAATGGAGTCTGGGCACACTATAACTACGATCTTGTGACTACGGTACTACGTCGAGAGTGGGGATATGAAGGCATGGTGATGACTGACTGGTGGATGCGTAGATCCACTAGTCCAGAATTTCCAACGCTGAAAGACAACGCCTATCGTGTCCGAGCACAAGTGGATGTCCTCATGCCAGGAGACATGAGCCGCACAGCCAGGAAATACCATTCCGATGGAAACTTGTTAAAAACACTAGGCAAACCAGATGGCATCACCCTGGGTGAACTTCAAAGGAGTGCAAAGAATGTCTTGAACCTGATCCTGAAACTGGGATGAGGAAGGACGTATGCTTGCTATTGTTGCAAGAGGAAAACATTGGCTTAGATGTAAATTCCAGGGATTTGATGCGGAATGAACAGAAGACAAAAAGCCACTTTATCATTCCAACGAATACTCTTCATCGTTGGAGCGATCAATCCGTACATATGAGGTAACAATGATGCTAGTGAAAAAGAATCTGGATGTGAAAAGCATTCTTCTGTCTCTGGTGGGATTTATTCTCCTATGGGCTATTGTGACAGACGCATGGGGGTATTCTGCTCTTCTGCCCATACGTTTTGGCAGCTATGTGTATGCGTTTATCAGCCGTCTGATCTGGGTGGCACCTGCGTTCTGGCTGATCTTTCGATACAGTGATTCGCTTGTCTACAACAGAAAGAGTCTGTTTTCCAAACCGTTATGGAACAGACCTTTCATCATCACCCTAATAGCATCGCTGGTCTTTGTCCTTGCCTGCATGTTTTTGAACCATGTCGGCTTCTGGCTGAATCCTGTCGTAAACATTCCTTTGGAAACCATGAAAATCATCATGGTTGGGCTTGTTGAAGAAACAGTGCTTCGAGGATGGGGCTATAACGCCTTGTTAATAGTCACTTCTGATCAAAAGGCAGTCTTGTATTCAACGATATTCTTTGTGCTGCTTCATTGGCCTGCGTATTTTGTCAGACTCTTTCGGTTTGGAACCATGGATGTTTTGGGATTGTTGGGACAAAGTATTGCTGCGATGATATGGGGCATTCTGTTCTGTTGGCTGCTGAAAAAAGGGAAGACTCTGTGGCATCCGATTATCATACATATCGTCTACGACTTGTGTATCGTTTTGTTTGTCGGATGAAATATGCAAAGGGCTTCATGAACGTCAATGATGCCCTTGCGTATTTTCGGCGGTCACTGCTTCAGAAAGCAAAACGGAATCGTGGGAACACGAAGGCATTCTTATCAGAACCTTGTTTATTCGGATGCACAAAAAGGTAGAATTCTGCATCGTCTGACTGCTGTCATATGCCAATAGAATCAAATAATGGATTGTTGTGCGTTGTTCTCTTGTGATAAAATGAATGAGATTGGAGGTAAAGATGGCAAATCAGGTTGTATGGAATTGGCGTGTTTTCTTTCAGTGTGATGATTTGAACACGGCGGAAAGAAATATTAACAAGAAAGATGTGGTAACTGGTTTCGAGGTCATGGACGATGGTTCGATCAATGCAGAAGTTGGGCTTACCTCATCGCGTTTTCATACTAGGATCTCTGGCTTGCCGACATCGTATTCTAGTTGTGTCAAGATCAACGCGATGAATTCAAAACAGAGAGATATATCGAAATGGACCTGCGATTGTTCAAAACGCATGACTGGAAAGGCATGCGTTCACCTGGCTTTGCTTGCCCTGTATTATGAAAAGACTCATGGTGCCTTGACATTTACTGAAACGGCAGAAGAAGCTGAAGCAAGGATAGCGGAGGAGAAAAGGAAAAAAGAAAAAGAACGGGAACAAAAAAGAAGAGATGGCTTGCTGGAAGAGGTAATGCCTGTGACCAAGGTATTGCCGAATCTGCCTGATTCCAAGTATTTCTTTGATATGAAAAATATACTGGGGGAATGCAAGACCAATGCATTGGAAGTGGAACGCCTGGAGGGCTACAGGAGCAAGGAATCGGATTTCCGGTTCTACACTGGGTTCACACGCACTGGCGTGCAGTGCCTGAGTGTTTTGGGCGAAGTGGGTGGCATGAAACTGGATGCCACGTTGCCAAGGAAGGGCAGACCAGAAATCCGATGTTCATGTGGCTTGTATTGCCGTCAGTCTTACTACTTTAGCAGCTACCGCTACGATAAAATCGATGGTATGAGCTATTTGAAAACCATAAGCGGTGATCTCTGCGGTCATAAGCTTTTGTTATTGGAGAAGACTGGGGAGTATGTTCAGGAATACGATCCAGGTGATGAAACGGATATGACTGGCATGAACTTCATGAAGAATGTCATTGAAAAAAAGCATAGCGAAGAGAAATCAAAGCAACAAGAGCCTATCGTTCATGTCCGTGACATCTACTTGCGACCATACATTGACACCAGTTTCAACGGAACGATCATGCTAGGATTCATGATTGGCCGAGATCGAGACTATGTTGTCAAGAACATACAGAATCTGGTCAAGGCATGGATGAAAAAGACAGAGATCTCCTATGGCAAGATGAGCTGCAATTTCGCTGAGAGCGACTTTGACGAAGACTCCATGCCATGGATAAATCTTTTGGCAAAGCAGGATGACTTGCGTCTCGATATCGAAGGCAGTGGAACCTACGGCTTTGCCACTAGCAGTTCGCAATACAGGAACGAAACAGTTGAATTAAAAGGACGTCTGTTGGATGATTTCTACTTGATTGCGAAAGAGAAGGGGTCGATTTCCTATTGTCACAAGCGAAGCCGTGAGGCATACCCGATTTATGTCAAGCCTGCCCGATGCAAGACGGATCTTCAGATTGTTACGCTTTATCGCAATGACAAGCTGACAGGTATCAATGTATCGGGAAAAATACCAAGCTTCCTGAAAGGCGCGGTGCATAATTACCAGATTGCCGACCATGTCTTGTCAATGATTGATGCGGAAGATGAAAAGAGCTTGTCGTCCTTCAAGTCAATTGCCAATAGCCAAGGAGAGTTTAGTTTCAATGTTGGCTTGAAAAGCCTTCAGGAATTTTACTACCGTGTATTGCCTTCCTTGATGGCGAATGATTGTGTTGTCGTTGATGACAAGGCAAGCAAACAGATCCAAGAGTACTTGCCGCCAGAGCCAGAATTTGTCTTCTATTGCGATTTGGCCGATGGCTGCTTGACGATGCAGATTGAGGTCTCCTATGGCGACACAAAGATGATTTTACCGGATGATTCCAAGATAGATGGCGTGCAGCGAGACTATCAACAAGAAGATCGCGTGATGACCTTGGCAAGCAAGTTTTTCACGGTAAGAAAAGGCAAGGAATATCATACGCCTTTGCAATATGATGAAGTCATTTATCGTTTCTTGAGCGAGTATATCGCGGAATTGTCATATTATGGCGAAGTCCAGGGAACCCAGGCGTTCAATAGCCTGCAAATCAAACCGATCCCCCAATTCACGATGGATGTTTCATTGTCATTGGACAGCGACTTGCTGGATCTAGAGATCCTGACCAAGGATATGTCTCCTGAAGAACTGTTGGAATTGCTTGACAGCTATCACGCCAAAAAGAAATACCATCGCTTGAAATCAGGTGATTTCATTGACCTGAATGATCCAGACAATATGATCATGAAGATGGATGAAACCTTGAAACAATTGAATCTTACCATTGAGGACATTGTCAAAGGCAAAGGACATCTGCCACTCTATCGTGCCTTGTATGTCAATAGCTTGTTGGAAGAAAGACAAGAACTGGTGACCAAGAGAGATAAGACACTCTCACAGCTTGTCCGCTCCTTCAAGACAATCAAGGACTCTGATTTCAATGTTCCTGCTTCTTTGGAAAATGTCATCCGTCCTTATCAAGAGATTGGCTGTCATTGGTTGAATTTCTTGAATCAAACCGGATTTGGCGGCATATTGGCGGATGAAATGGGACTTGGCAAGACCCTGCAGCTGTTAGCGACCTTGGAAACAAGAAAGAACGAAGGAAATCTATCTGGCGTATCATTAGTCGTTTGCCCTGCCTCCTTGGTTTATAACTGGCTGGAGGAAGCCAAGCGCTTCACGCCTGGCCTGAATGTGATGGCGATAGCTGGTACAGCAACGGAAAGAAAGGGACTGATCGAAAGCATGGATCAAGGCCAGGCGGACATCTATGTCACTTCCTATGATCTTTTGAAACGTGATATCACGATGTACGACAAGATCACCTTTGACACGATTGCCCTGGATGAGGCACAATACATTAAAAACCAGAAAACAGCCGTCACCAAGGCAATCAAGGTCTTGAAAGCAAGACATCGCATTGCCCTAACAGGTACACCGATTGAAAACAGATTGTCGGAAATGTGGTCAATCTTTGACTTCTTGATGCCTGGTTTCCTGTATAGCCACGACATGTTCGTCAAGATGTTTGAAAACCCAATCGTCAAGCAAAAGAACCAAACGGTTTCCCAACAACTCCAGAAGATGACATCACCTTTCATCTTGCGCAGGGAAAAGAAAGAAGTCTTGAAAGAACTCCCAGAAAAGATGGAAGAAGTCCGCTATTCACGCATGGAAGAGGAACAAAGAAAACTCTACGATGCCCAGGTCGTCAACATCAAGACGCAATTGTTGAGTGGCGTAGAAAACCGCGACAAGATTAAGATCTTTGCTGAACTGACAAAACTGAGAGAAATCTGCTGTGATCCAAGCTTGTTGTTTGACAACTACACAGGTGGATCCGCCAAGAGAGAAGCATTCATTGAACTAGTCAAGAATGCTATCGATGGCAACCACCGCATGCTTGTCTTCTCTCAATTCACCAGCATGCTTGCCTTGCTGGAAGAAGATCTGAAGAAAGAAAAAATCAATTACTACAAGATCACTGGCTCAACCGCCAAAGAAGATCGCCTGCGACTTGTCAACAAATTCAATGAAGGAGATGTCCC